>NZ_SPKJ01000059.1 GCF_009866965.1 Propylenella binzhouense
CCGCCCGGTAGGCCCTTTGTCACCGCCGCGCGGGACGGCGCGCGCCGCGTGGTCGCGGGCGCCTGCGCCGCCGCGCGTTCCGCCGGGCTTCGTCCGGGCATGTCGATCGCCCACGCCAACGCGCTCGTTGCCGGGCTGGCGGTCACCGACGCCAATCCGGACGCAGACGAAGCCGGCTTGCGCCAGCTCGCCATGTGGGCCGCCCGGCGCTGGTCGCCGATCGCCGCGCCCGATCCGCCGGACGGCATCCTCATCGACGCGACCGGCTGCGCCCATCTCTTCGGGGGCGAGGAGGCCATGCTGGCGCGCATCGCCAGCAAACTGGAGCGGGCCGGGGTCACCGTGCGCGCCGCCATCGCCGACACGCTGGGCGCGGCGCACGCCGTCGCGCGCTTTGGCGGCGAGCCCGTCAGCGTGGTCGCGCCGGGCCGGACGGCCGAGACGCTGGCGCGTCTGCCCGTCGCCGCGCTGCGGCTGGAGCCGGAGGTGGCCGGCGACCTCCATCGCTTCGGCTTCAAACGGTTAGGCCAGCTCTACGGCGAGCCGCGCGCACCGCTCAACTTGCGCTTCGGAGCCGAGCTCGGCCGCCGCCTCGATCAGGCGCTCGGGCGCGCCTTCGAGGCGATCACCCCGCTGTTCCCGGAAGAGGCCCCGCGCCGCCGGCGCGCCTTTGCCGAACCGATCGGCAGCGCCGAGGCGCTCGCCGGGGCGGCCGAGCGGCTCGCGGCCGACCTGTGCACCGACCTCGAACGGCGCGGCTGCGGCGCGCGCTCGCTCGACCTCCTGTTCGAGCGCGTCGATCGCGTGACGCTCGCGCTGCGGGTCGGGACGGCGCGGCCCTCGCGCGACCCGCGCCACCTCGCGCGGCTCTTCACCGACCGGCTGGCGGAGGTGGACCCCGGCTTCGGCGTCGAGGCCATGGTGCTGGTCGCCTCGCTGACCGAGCCGCTCGGGGCGCGCCAGTCCGCTCTGGCCGATCTGGGCGAGGACGCCGGCATGAGCGGCGACCTCGCCGAGCTGGTCGACCGGCTCGCCAATCTGCCGCAAGTGGCGCGGGTCTATGGCGCGGCTCCCGTCGAAAGCGACGTCCCCGAGCGGACGGTGCGCCGTATCGATCCGCTGAGCGTCGCGGCCGACGTCGCCTGGCCGGCCCTGCCGCGCCCGTTCTGGCTGTTCGCGCCCCAGCCGGTGCAGACGGTGGCGCTCCTGCCGGACGATCCGCCGGCCCGCTTCGTCTGGCGCGGCCGCGCCTACCGCGTCCGGCGCGCCGACGGCCCGGAGCGCATCCACCTCGAATGGTGGCGGCAGGCCTCCGAGATCCGCGGCACCCGCGACTACTACCGCATCGAGGACGAGGAGGGCGGCCGCTTCTGGCTCTTCCGCGACGGGCGCAGCAACGCCGGCGTGCGCTGGTTCATCCACGGGGTGTTCGGCTGATGGCCTACGCCGAACTTCAGGTGACGACACACTACAGCTTCCTGCGCGGGGCCTCGAGTCCCGAGGAGCTGTTCGCCACGGCCGGCTTGCTCGGGCTGCCGGCGCTCGGCGTCGCCGACCGCAACAGCCTCGCCGGGATCGTCCGCTGCCACGAGGCGGCCAAGACCACCGGCGTTCGGCTCGTCGTCGGCTGCCGCCTCGACCTCGCCTGCGGCATGTCGCTGCTCGTCTATCCCACCGATCGCGCGGCCTACGGCCGCCTTTGCCGGCTGCTGACGCTGGGCAAGGGCAGGGCCGGGAAGGGCAAGTGCCGGCTGGAGTGGGCGGATGTGGCGGAGCACGGGGCGGGGCTGCTTGCCGTGCTCCTGGCCGGCGAGCCCGGCGACGAGCTGGCCGCGAACCTCTCCCGGCTGCGGGCGGAGTTCGGAGACCGGGCGTATCTGGCGCTCACGCCGCGGTTCCGGCCCGACGAGGCGCTGCGGCTCCATGCGCTCGCCGGCCTCGCGGCGCGAGCGCGCGTGCCGACGATCGCCACGAACGACGTGCTGTTCCACGCCGAGGAGCGGCGAATCCTGCAGGACGTCGTCACCGCCGTGCGCGAGAAATGCACCGTCGACGCTCTCGGCTACAGGCGCGAGCGCCACGCCGACCGCTTCCTGAAAGCCCCGGCCGAGATGGCGCGGCTGTTCAAGAACCATCCCGGAGACGTCGCGCGAACGCTGGAGATCGTGGACCGCTGCCGCTTCTCGCTGGACGAGATCAAGTACCAATACCCCACCGAGGCGCTGATCCCGGGCCTCACGCCTCAGCAGGCGCTCGAGAAGCTGACCTGGGAAGGCGCGGCGGAGCGCTACCCCGACGGCGTGCCCAAGAAGGTCGAGAAGCAGATCCGCCACGAGCTCGCGCTGATCGAGGAGCTGGCTTACGCACCGTACTTTCTCACCGTCCGCTCGATTGTCGCCTTCGCGCGCGGCGAGGACATCCTTTGCCAAGGCAGGGGATCGGCCGCCAACTCGGCGGTGTGCTTCTGCCTGGCCATCACCTCGATCGATCCCGCCCGCAACAACGTCCTCTTCGAGCGCTTCGTCAGCCGCAATCGGGCCGAGCCGCCCGACATCGACGTCGATTTCGATTCGGACCGGCGCGAGGAGGTGATCCAGTGGATCTACGAGTGCTACGGCCGCGACCGCGCCGCGCTCACCTCCACCGTCGTCCGTTACCGCTCGCGCGGCGCCATGGCCGACGTCGGCAAGGCGCTCGGCTTCCCGCGCGACGTCATCCTCCAGCTCACGCGGCTCGTGTGGTCCTGGTCGAGCGAGGGCGTGACCGAGAAGCATGCCCGCGACGTCAATCTCAACCTCGACGACTATCGGGTGAAGCTGGCGCTGCGGCTTCACCGCCATCTCATGGGCGTGCCGCGGCACCTGAGCCAGCACCCCGGCGGCTTCGTCCTCACCGAGGACCGGCTGGACGAGATCGTGCCGATCGAGCCGGCGCGCATGGAAAAGCGCGCGGTGATCGAATGGGACAAGGACGACATCGACGCCTTGAAGATGATGAAGGTCGACGTCCTGGGGCTCGGGATGCTCGGCTGCATGCACCGCTTCTTCGAGCTGCTGCGCAGCCAGAAGGGCCTCGACTACGACCTTGCCACCGTGCCGGCCGAGGACGCCGACGTCTACGACATGATCTGCAGGGCCGACACGATCGGCGTGTTTCAGATCGAATCGAGAGCCCAGCAGGCCATGCTCCCCAAGCTGCGGCCCCGCGAGTGGTACGACATAGTTATCTCGATCGCGCTGATCAGGCCCGGGCCGATCGTCGGGCAGATGGTGCATCCGTTCATCCGGCGCCGCCTCGGGATCGAGACCTACACCTTCCTCACGCCGGAACTCGAGGAGGTGCTCGGCCGGACGCACGGCGTGCCCCTGTTTCAGGAGCACGCGATGGCCTTGTCGATCCGCTGCGCCGGCTTCTCACCGTCCAAAGCGGATGCGCTGCGACGGAGCATGGCGACTTTCAAGGTGACCGGCGGCGTCCATCATTTCGAGGCTGACTTCGTCGACGGCATGATCGCGAACGGCTATCCGCGCGACTTCGCCGAGCAGATGTTCAGCATGATCAAAGGCTTCGGCTCCTACGGCTTTCCCGAGTCCCACAGCGCGTCGTTCGCGATCATCGCCTACGCTTCGTGCTGGGCGAAGCACCATCACCCCGACGCCTTCCTCGCCAGCATCATCAACGCCCAGCCGATGGGCTTCTACTCGGTCGACGACCTCGTCGACGACGCCCGCCGGCACGGCGTCGAGGTCCGCCCGGTCGATGCCAATTATTCGCGCTGGGACTGCACGCTGGAGCCGTGCCCGACCAGCACCGGCGGCTTCGCCGTCCGGCTGGGGATGCGGCTCGTGAAGGGCCTGCGCGACGCCGACGCCGCGCGCATCGTCGCCGCGCGCGGGCCGGCGCTGTTCGCGAGCGTCGAAGAGGTGTGGCTGCGCTCCGGCGTCTCAGCCGGCGCCATGAAGCGGCTGGCCGACGCGGACGCCTTCCAGTCGTTCGATCTCGATCGTCGGCAGACCGCCTGGGCCGCGAAGGGCCTGAACGGCGAGCCGCTGCCGCTGTTCGCGGCCGCCGACCTGCGCGACGGGCTGACCCGCCCGGAGATCGAGGAAGCGGCAGTGACGCTGGTGCCGCTCACCGCCGGCGAAGAGGTGGTCGAGGACTACCGCAACCTCGGCCTCACCCTGCGCCAACACCCGGTCGCCTTTCTGCGTCCCGAGCTCGACGCCATGAACATCCTGCCCGCCGCCGAGCTGAAGCGCGCCCGCGACGGACGGCGCGTGACGGTCGCCGGCATCGTACGCTTCCGCCAGATGCCGGGCAGCGCCAAGGGGGTGGTGTTCGTGACGTTGAAGGACGAGACGGCCTATGCCCAGCTCATCGTCTGGCCGAAGCTCTTCGAGAAGGAGGAGCGCCTGGTGCGCTCGGCCGAGATGATCGGCTGCACCGGCCGCGTCCAGAAAGACGGCGAGGTCATCCACGTCATCGCCGAGAGGCTTTACGACCTGACCGATATGCTGAGGACGATCGGCACCGGCGACGACGCGCTGGCGGTTCCGCACAGCCGCGGCGACGAGATCCGGGGCGGCGGCGCCGGCCCGGACCCACGCGCGCCCAAGCTTCCGATGATGAAGCCGCGTGACGTCTGCATCCCCGATCCTACGACGCCGGCCGCCATCCAGGTGCGCTCGCGGGATTTCCGCTGACGGAAGTTCTGGCCGCGCCAGCTGCTCCGGTCCGGGTTGCCCCCATGCCGATCACTCAACCGGCCGGGTCGTATAAGCCTTCAGGTCGGCGTCTTTGGCCCGGCCGGAGCTCCCTTGTCGTCCATGAAGCGTCTGAACTTGTAGTGCAGGAACAAACCGTTTCGGGTCTGGTCGAGGGTCACACCCATTTCGTGAAGCAGGCACACGACCAGCAACATCGAGAAGCGGTCCGTCTCGCGAACCGTGGACGACGGGCTTAGGATCTTGTCCTTCAGGCCCTCCGGGTAGTGGGTATAGTAGTTTCTCGTTTGCACCAGCGGCTCGATGCTCGAGGATTTGAAGCCGTACGGCTCCGGGCCGACCAACGAGACGAGGCGGTCGTAAAACAGCTTGAGGCGCTTACGCAGAGACGGCTCGTTGGCGTACTGGATTGCAGCCTTCATTTTCTGACGAAGATCGTGGGGCGTTCCCTGTGGTATGGCGCCCACCATGGCATCATAGACCTCTTTGAATTCTTCGGGAGATGTAAGGGTGCCGGGATTCACCTTCCGGTCGAAGGCTTCGAAGGCCTGCATGATGAGGAGGAAGCCTACTTCAGGTCTGGTGTGATGCCCGTAAAGGACCAGGAATACGAGGTCGATCACCTCCTGGAATTGCTCTCTTTTCTCGTGCCACGCAGAGAGAACGCCCGGGGCGGCAAGCTCGAACCTGCGGAACATGATCAGTGGATAAGAGGCGCGGCTGGGGGTAGCGGGTGCCTGTTCAACGAAAAAGGCGACCACGACCTCTGTGGTTGTGATGCCGTCCGCAATCGAGACCTGACCGCCGAGCAGCTTCACCGATCTCAGCGGCAAAGGGGACCCGAAGCAGAGCGCGGCGAAATCGCGCAAGCTTCTCCCTTCGTCGAAGAACCACCGCAGGTCCCTAGGGGCGTCTGGTTCGATATACAAAGTCGTAAAGGCGTTCAGCTCGACATTATATCCATCGGCTCTGCTCGAATACTCGGCTTCGAGATGAACTTTGTAGCCGCCGCGCTCGCATTCAAGCGCGCCCTGCCGGCCCGCGCTCACGGCTATGCCGAGCCCGCGCCCTCTATCGCCTTCGGGGACACGCTTCGTTTTAACGTATTCCGTCTTTAGCCAGTGATCGAGCTTGTCGAAACGGATGCCCGATCTCTGGAAGGTCAGCGTTGGTTCCGGGTGGAAGTTTCCGACCAAAGCCACCTCACAGAAGAAGTGCTGGATCTCGAAAAGACCTTGTTGCAATTGCGTTCGCTGAAGAGTGCAGTTCAGAAGCGTCAGTTTCTCGTTATTCGATGACACGCCACGCAAGAGCTCGATGATGCTGACCTCGATCTCAAGTGGCCGTAACCGGCCAAGCAATTCGAGACTGCTTCCCGTCTCAGGATGGTATCGGAGCGTCCCTGCGACCACGCTTGAAGCGTCGTCATCAAGCCAGAAATAACCGTTGCATTCAAAGGCAGTGGTAAGGTCGGGTCTGCCGTCAGTCACTTGTTATTCCTCGCCTTAGTCGATCATCTTACTTGCTAACCGCCTCTGTGGTGCGCAGTTTTGCTAGGGGTCGAAAGAGGCTGGAGGTCGTGTCCGGTTCACTGCAACAGCCACCCGGAAGCAGACCGACGGCCTGCGGCAGTATTGCCATCGCTGGCCCGAATCCAACGACCCGCGCGTGAGCGCCCCGCCCGAGAGGGCCGGGCATTCCGGCCAGGTCCGGGCGCGCTGGCCTGGTATGGCAGGAGTTGACAACGTAGCGCTTCGCCTCGACCTCCCGATTAGCATAGATGAGGCGGGGTGGGCTGGGGACTGCTTGGCCAGGGAAGAACGCAGGCCCGTGCAGCGCTCGCCCCAGGTCCGGCGACTCGGCAGCCACTCTCGGAGCCCCGTTCGGAGGCCTTCCGTCCTGTCCGGAAGTCCAGGGGATGCACCCGCCGGTCTGCACGCCGGAGCCGCCGATCGCACTACGAAAGCGTGCAGCCTCTTGAGCACGGCAGCCGACGCCCGCCACGTCTTCCCGGGCATGCGCTGTTCAGGTGCCGCGACCCACGCCGCCTCTTCAATGGCCTGGTCTGGCCGAGGGCCGGCTTCGCCTCGGTCGCCTGAGCCGCAACGGCGGCCGAGCGACTTTCTTCCCCTGGGCTCACGCCCATTCCTCGCGAGGCAAGAAAGCCGCCCGGCCGCCGTCCTCCGCTGCGCTGCGGGCCCAAGGGCTGCGTCGTCGACCGCCCCCGGCCGCACGACCGCCATTGAGGCCGCGATGGGCGCGGGCTCGAGACAGCGAAAGGAAGACTGACATGGCGACCATCGGCACCTTCAAGAAGTCCGGCAACGAGTTCACCGGCGAGATCGTCACCCTCTCCGTCCAGGCCAAGAACGTCCGCATCGTCCCCGAGCCGAACCGGACCAACGAGAGCGCCCCCTCCCACCGGGTTTTTGTCGGCCGCGCCGAGATCGGGGCCGCCTGGGAGAAGCGCTCGAACGAGGGCCGCGACTATCTCGGCCTCAAGCTCGACGACCCGAGCTTCACCGCCCCCATCTACGCCAACCTCTTCGAGGACGAGGACGGCAAGAGCCACAGCCTCATCTGGTCTCGCCCGAACGGCCGCCGCGGCGACTGAGCCGGAGGCCAGGACGCCCCGCCCGACACCTCGGGCGGGGCGCTCGCGTGCTTGACAGTCGCCTGCAGAGAGAGTCAGCGGTGGCCAACGCCCACATGGGCGTCTGACTCGATCCGCACCTCGCCTGCGCTCGTGCGGGCGAGGCGCTCGCGGATCGCCTCGCGCACCTGCCGACGCTCGCCTTCGCCGAGCGCGGCATAGAGCGGGAACTGCCGGTAGAGCCGGTCGGCGTTGTCCGCCACCCAGTCGGCGGAGGGCGCGGTCCACGCGCCAGTGACGGTCGTGACCGTCACTTCCCGCAGGCCCGCCTCGCGCATGTCTTCCACCAGCGCATCGGCGTGCATAAGCCGCCTCATCCCGGGCGCCGGGAATGACGGCGCATCGCGGTCCGGAAACGCCGACCGGAACGCGTCCACCAGCACGAGCGCCGGACCCGCGCCTTCCTTACGGGTCCAGACGGCCACAGCCGCTCGCCCGCCGGGCCGCAGCACCCGCGCGAGCTCGGCAAGTCCCTTGCGGTGGTCAGGAAACAGCATGACGCCGAAAACCGAGAATGCCGCGTCGAAGCCGCCGTCCGGCAATTCGAGCGCCTGACCGTCCATCACGCGCGCCTCGCACCCCGCCCGATCCATGCCTTCGGATTCGAGCCTCTGGCGCAGCCGCGCCACCATGCCGGGCGAGAAGTCGGTCGCCAGCACGCGGGCCCCGGCGCGGGCTGCCGCAAGCGTCAGCGCGCCAGTGCCGGCCGCCACGTCGAGCACGCGCTCGCCGGGACGCACGCCGCCAGCCAGTTCCAGCGCCTTCTCGGCGTATTGCCGCGTGAACGGCTCGGCCAGCGCCTCATAGTCTGCGGCAGTCGCGTCCCAAGTATCTGAATCGTGGATGATGGCAGCCGCCGAGTCGCTCACGCCTGATCTCCGGATGTTACAATGTAACACCGTAGCGCCGCATGCGGAGCAGCCGCAACCTCGCTATTTGGTCCGAGGACCGTTCGCCTTCGCAGCTTCCCGGATCGCTTCCTCGTCCGGCGTGATCAGCGCGACCGGCGTCGTATCGAGGCGCTGCGCCAGCTCGAACAGGGTGATGACAGTCGGGTTCTCGAACCCTCGCTCCAGATCGCTCACATACTTCTGAGAGAATCCGGCGCCCTCGGCGAGCTGCTCCTGGGTGAGCCCCTTCGCTTGCCTTGCCTTCCTGACGTTCCGCCCGACCAACCGCCGCATGTCCATGCGGTCAGCCTTGGCCAGCGGCGCCGATTGAGTTTATTACCTATAGTTCATAAGGTCTGTCCCGCACTCGCCGCCGATTGCTCCTTGCGTGGCAGTGCCGTCAGGAAGATCAGGTTGAATGCCGAGAGTTGTTTTGGTGAATCTTTCCTCACCGGCGTATGCGGGCCGCTGCCGGCCCTCGTGAAAGATCTGTCTCCAGTGAATGAGCGGCCGAGGCTGGCTCGGGAGGGAGGGACGATGCGGATCAAGGCCGAATTGGAACCCGACGTTCAAGACGAAGCGCCGACCGTTTCTGCGCTGACCGACTACGATCGGCTGCACGTCGTCACCTACATGCGCCTGCTCGACTCGCTGGAAGACCCGACCGCGACATGGGAGGAGGCGTGCCGGCTCGTGCTCCGCATCGATCCCGCACGAGAGCCGGCTCGCGCGCGCCGCGCCTACGACACGCACATGAGGCGCGCCAGGTGGATGACAGAGAGCGGCTACGCCGACCTGCTGCGAGAGGCTCGACTCCACTGAGAGCCGGAGTTGGGCTTCGCCGGCATGGCGGTTCTCCGTAAAGCCGCCGATCCGGCACTGCGGTTTTGCGCATCCCCGGATTAACCATTGGCCGTATGGTCAAGCCCGGTCTGGTAGAATCTTCCCATTCCTTCAACCTCTTGGGATGGCTGCGCTTATAGCGCGCACACGAATGGGAGATGCCAATGAGAGCCCAAGAGGCTTGGCGGCTTCCGGCCGCTTACCGCTACTCGCTCGACCTCGACGGCCAGGGCCTCGCCTGGGAGTTCCTGCGCCGCAATCCCAAGTTCCGCGACGAGGTTGGCGGTCCGCTCGCGGCTACGCCTGCTTCGCCGACCGAAGCGGCTCGCCGCTCCCCGCCCAAGTCCACGATCTCGTTCAGTCGGCTGCCCTGGTCGGCGCCGGGCGACCCGCTCGGGCGATGGGGGTTGACCTTTCGCCCCGAACCCTGCGCTCCGGGCTGACGAGGTCGGAGCGATCTTCTGGCGGCCCGACTGGCTCGTCGACGTCGTCTGCCTGATCCCGCCGCCGCCGCCTTGGGCCGACGCACCGCGCATCGTGTTCGATCCTTGGCGCTGGCCCGGCCGCAAGCATCTGCTCATCGCCGAGGACGGCGTCCACATCGTCACGACAGGCGCGCCCGCCGGCTCCTTGCGCCTCTGGCTGCCCCGGCGCAGCTCCGTGCCGCCGCTCGGGACGGTGTTGGGCTTCTACGTCCATCCGGACGCATACGGGCAGGAGCGGACGGAAGCGGCGCTGCGGTTCTGGCGACTGGCCGCTGACCCGCCGGTGTCGCGTCGGCCGCCCCCACCGTTGCAGTGGCCGCGCCATGATCCGTTGCGCCTTGGCCTGATGCTCTGGGCGCTCGACCTCCAGCGAGCCGGCATGAGCCGGCGCGAGATCGCGCGCATCATGCTCGGTGTCGCGCCCGGCGCCGACTGGGCCGAGAGCGACGCGCGGAGCTGGGTGCGCCGGCTGCTGCGCGACGCCGAGAAGCTGATTGCTGGCGGCTACCGCGACCTGCTCCGCCCGATGAAGCGGCGGCAGGGTCGCTCCTAGGCACCCCTAACTTCGACCCTGAGCAGGGACCTGCAGGTCCGCAACCGTGCGCCTCGATGCGACGCGCCAGCCGCGCGCCGCCTTCGAGCACACGGAGGTTCGCTCATGCCCGACCCGCTCGCCGGCCTACCGCCGCGCTACCTGCGCACGCCCGAGGCGGCGCGCTTCCTCGGCCTCTCCGGCCGCACGCTGGAGAAGCATCGCACCTACGGCACCGGCCCGACCTACCGCAAGATCGGCGGCCGCGTCGTCTACGCCGTGACCGACCTCCAAGTCTGGGCCGACCAGGGCGCCAAGTCCTCCACCTCCGACCCCGGCGTCGGCGAGGTGCGTCCCGCCAAGAGGCACGCCGCCCTGTCGCCGGCATATGCCGGCCACGCCCTCCGCCGCTGATCCGCTGCCGCTCCGATGCCGCGCAGCCGCTTCCAGGCAAGCGAGCGGGCGACCCTCGACCCCTTCGAGGCGCTCGCCGGCGACGTGCCGCCGCGCGACCAGCGCGACCTCATGGAGCGACCCTTCTTCTCCCTCGCCAAGGCCAAGCGCGTGAAGCCCATCCTCTACAAAGCGGCCGGGACGGAGGTCCAGGTCTATGCCGTCCTCGAGCACGGGCTGGCGACGATCTGGGACGCCGACGTGCTCATCTGGGCGGCCAGCCACATCGTCGAGGCGCTCGACCGGGGACTGCCTACCTCCCGCTTCTTCCGGTTCACGCCCTACCAGCTCCTGACCGCCATCGGCCGCGCCACCGGCAACCGCGAATACCAGCTCCTGAAGGGCGCGCTGACGCGCCTTCAGTCGACGGTGGTCCGCACGACTATCCGCCACGGCGAGCATTGGCGCCGCCAGCAATTCTCCTGGATCAACGAATGGGAGGAGCTGACGACCGCCTCAGGCCGGTGCGAGGGCATGGAGTTCGTGCTCCCCGACTGGTTCTACCAGGGCGTCCTCGACCGGCGGCTCGTCCTCACCATCGATCCGGCCTACTTCCGGCTCACCGGCGGCATCGAGCGCTGGCTCTATCGCGTGGCCAGAAAACACGCCGGCCGCCAGCCTGAGGGCTGGCGGTTCGACCTCAGGCATCTCCACGCCAAGAGCGCGAGCCAGGCGCGCTTCTCCGACTTCGCGCTGGATTTGCGCCGCATCGTCGCCCGCCAGCCGCTGCCCGGATACGCGCTCTCCCTGGAGCACGACGGCGACGGCCGCTCGCTCATTGCGATGCGTCCGATGCCGCTCACCGCGGCTGTGGATAAGCTGGGGACGAGCGAGGTCGCATATCGGGATTTCGGGCGCACGGATAACGGGACTTCGGGCGCATCCCTATCGGGACTTCGGGCGCACGCGCACCCGCCGGAATCCCAGCTTTCACTAGAGCTTCGCGCCGATCGGCGGGAGTCTAACTTCCCTAACTCAGAATCTAACTTTGTTGTTGGGGCCGACCACAACGGTGGAAAACGCCGCCCCAGCAGGGGACGCGCGTCATGATCGTCGCGCTCCTCAACCAGAAGGGCGGCGTCGGTAAGACCACGCTTGCGCTGCATCTCGCCGGCGCTTGGGCCGACAAGGGAAAGCGGGTGCTCGTCGTCGACGCCGACCCGCAAGGCTCGGCGCTCGACTGGTCCGAGCAGCGCTCCCGCGAGGGCCTGCCGCGGCCCTTCGGCGTGCTCGGCCTCGCCCGCGAGACGCTGCACCGCGAGCTGCCGGAGATCGCCGCCGGCTACGACCGCATCGTCATTGACGGGCCCCCGCGCGTCGCCGGCATCGCGCGCTCGGCGCTGCTCGCCGCCGACCTGATCCTCGTGCCGGTGCAGCCGTCGCCGTTCGACGGCTGGGCCTCGGCCGAGATGCTTCGGTTGCTAGACGAGGCTCGGGTGTTCCGCCCCGAACTGCGCGCTCGCATGCTGCTCAACCGCTGCGCTGCGCGCACGGTGATCGCCCGCGAGACGGCCGAGGCGCTGGCCGACCATGACCCGCCGGTGCTTGGCAATCGTGTCGGCCAGCGCATCGCGTTTGCCGACACCGCGCGTACCGGACGGCTCGTCCACGAGGTGCCGGCCGGGCTGATCGCGGCGCAGGAGATCGCCGCCGTGGCGGCCGAAGTCGACGGGCTTGCGCCGTGAGCCGTCGCGACGCCAAGCGCTCCTTCGCTTCCCGGCCGACCTCGCCGGAGGCGTGGGTCCGCGCGCCGGGCAAGCCGGCCACCGCGGTCGAAGCCTACACCGCGCGGCTGACGATCGACGTCACGCCGGCGTTGCGCGGCCGCATCAAAGTGACCGCGTTTCGGCGCGGCCAGACCGTCGCCGACATGCTGCGCGCGCTGCTCGAGCGCGAGTTTCCCGACGACACCGGCAGCGTGCGATGAGCGGCCTTACGCACGTCGAGCTCCTCTGGATCGAGGGGAAGATCGAGCGCTGGATCCGCTTCGGAAGGATCGCGCACGAACAGATCCTGGACCGCCGTCGGCGCGTCGTCGCCTTCGCGCCGGGCAGCGTCTTCGCCTTCGTCCGCTGGGCGTCCAACGACTACGGCACGCTCGTCTCCCGGGTCGATGTCCTGCGCGCCTGCGTCCTCGGCGAGCCATGCTCGACCGTCCCTGGCGTGACGCCCGGCGGCGAGGTCCTGCTGCGCATCTCAGGCTGGCCGAAGGTGCAGTCCGTGCTCGCCGCGATCGACGCCGTCGAGGCGCTCGGGCTCCCGCCCGAGGACGCCTGCCCGGACCATTGGCGGCACGTCCACAACCGCATCAGCGCCGGCCACGAGCCGCGCCCTTACGCGCGCGATCGGCATCGCGCCTGGGTCTTGAGACGGGAGATGACGGCATGAGCGAGTTCCCCCGAAAGACACTCATGGTGACCGTCGCGGCGGCCGGGCTCACCACGCTCGGCGCGTGGTTCGACCCGCCCCCTAAGCTCGTCTGGAACGCCAGCGCCAGCGTGCCGATCGGGCTCTATGCGGTGCAGCCGATCGAGCGGCTAGAGGTCACGCAGCTCGTCGTCGTGAGGCCACCGGAGCCGCTTGCCGCGTTCCTGTCGGATGGTGGCTATCTCGGCTACGGCGCGCCGCTTCTGAAGCGGATCGCCGCGCTTCCTGGACAGACGGTCTGCCGCGAAGGCGCCGAGGTGAAAGTCCAAGGCGTGACGTGGGCCGTCGCTCGCGAGCGCGACCGGATCGGCCGCATGCTGCCCACCTGGAGCGGCTGCCGGCGGCTCCGTGACGGCGAGGTTTTCCTCCTCAACTGGGACGAGCCGGACTCGCTCGACGGGCGCTACTTCGGGCCGCTGCCCGCTTCCTCCCTTGCCGGCCGGGCCGTCCCGCTGTGGACGGACGAGGAGCGCTGAGGATGCGCTCGCTGCTGCTCTCGCCGCTGTTCGCGGCCGTCGCCTCCGCCGGGCTCATCTTGTCGGTGGGCCTGGCCCCATCGCGCGCCGAGCCGGTCGATCCCGTGGCCTACTTGCCGCTGTCGCCGAGCGCCTCGCCCGGCGGACCTGCCGTCGATCTGCCTCCGCCGGTCGGCCCCGTACCGGCCGATCCTTACGCCATCTATGTCGCGGAAGCCTCGCTGCGCTTCGGCGTGCCGGAGAGCTGGATCCGGGCCGTCATGCGCGTCGAAAGCGCCGGTGACCCTGCCGCCACCTCGCCCAAGGGCGCGATGGGCCTGATGCAGGTCATGCCGCAGACCTGGGCGGAGCTGAGCGCCCGCCACGGCTTCGGGCCGAACGCCTACGATCCGCGCGAGAGCATCCTGGCGGGCGCGGCTTATCTGCGCGAGATGCACGACCGCTACGGCACGGTCGAAGGCATGCTGGCGGCCTACAATGCTGGCCCCGGGCGCTACGATGACCATCTGGCGACCGGGCGTCCGCTGCCTTGGGAGACGCAGAACTACGTCGCGATGATCACCCCTGCGATCGGCGGCACGACGCTTCCGCTGTCCGGCGGCCGTCGCATCGCGCGCGTGTTCGACCCGCTCGCCGCGCCGCTTTTCGTCGTCCGTGCTGCCGATTGGCAAGTGCCGCCGGTGCAGGCCGGCGCCGTTCCGGCTGCCGCGCTCACGCCGGACGAGGCGCGCTTGATCGCAGCGCAGACCGCCACATCCGGGACGTCCGGCGCGCGATCGGAGCGCAAACCAGCCGCCAATCCATCCGCCATCACCGCGCAGCCGGAGCGCACGACCAACGCCAGCGAACTGCAGCCAGCATCCGCATCCGGAGGCCTGTTCGTGCCGCGGTCTGAGCCGGAACCCCGTCGATGAGCCCGCTCAGCACGCATCGCACTCTGTCGCAGTCCAGCGCACGTTGGGCATGGAGGCAGGCTGGGAGGGAGACCCCGACCGACCGATGGCAAGATAAAGGCCGCGAGGTGCGCGGCGGTCGGCCGGGGGTCGGGAGCAGGCAAAACAACGACTTGGCGCGATGTGCGCCACAAGCCCGCAGCCTGCGCAAACCACAGAACCCCTGCAAATCCTCGCTTTTTCGCACCTCGCGCGGGATCGTCCCATGAGCCGCGATGACGACCTGCGCATCCGGCCGGGGCGCATCCGCTCGACAAGGGCGCCGCGGACCAAGCCGTTCATCACGCAGGCGCTGGCGGCGGCCGAGAAGGCGGGCGGCGTCCGGCGGCGGGCCTCCGGCTTGAGCTCGGGCCGCAGCGCCTTCGGGCGCGGCCGTTCGGCGAGCCTGCGCGCCGGAACGGCCCTGGGCCGCCACGCCCGGCAAGTGACG
The DNA here is from genome assembly GCF_009866965.1 of Propylenella binzhouense. Taxonomy (GTDB): domain Bacteria; phylum Pseudomonadota; class Alphaproteobacteria; order Rhizobiales; family Afifellaceae; genus Propylenella; species Propylenella binzhouense. The sequence goes on from NZ_SPKJ01000059.1 coordinate 14,867, forward strand.
GTGAAGGCTCGGGTGGTGCGGCATGGGCCGAAGGGCGTGCCGCTCGCCGCCCATCTCAACTACCTGCGGCGCGACGGCGTCACCCGCGACGGCGCGCCGGGCCAGATGTTCGACGCCGAGGGCGACGATGCCGACCACAAGGCATTCGCGAAGCGGTGTGAAGACGACCGCCACCATTTCCGTTTCATCGTCTCGCCAGAGGACGCAAGCGAGCTCGCGGATCTGCGGGCCTACACCCGCGATCTGATGGCGACGGCCGAGCGCGACCTCGGCACCCGCCTCGACTGGATCGCGGTCGACCACTGGAACACCGAGCACCCGCACGTCCATGTGCTCGTGCGCGGCCGAGGTGATGATGGCCAGAACCTCGTCATCTCGCGCGACTATATCGGCCAGGGCCTGCGCGCCCGCGCGTCCGAGCGGGCGACCCTCGAGCTGGGGTCGCGCACCGAGCAGGAGATCCGACGCGGCCAGGAGCGCGAGGTCGAGGCCGAGCGCTGGACCGAACTCGACCGCCAGATCGCCCGCGAAGCAGTGAACGGCGTTGTCGATCTACGGCCGCGGTTCGGGGAACGGCCCGGCGAGACGCACACGCTCAAGGTCGGGCGGATGCGCAAGCTGGAGGGGCTCGGCATCGCTGAACCCCTCGGCCCGGCGCAATGGCGGCTGCCCGACACGGCCGAGGCGAGCTTGCGTGATCTGCAACTCCGTGGCGACATCATCAAGCGCCTGCATCGGGCAATGAGCGACCAGGGCCTCGAGCGCAGTCCGGCGGCCTTCGTGCTCGATGGAGCTGCGGGCGGAACGTCGGTGCTCGGACGGCTGTCAGCGCGCGGGCTCGACGACGAGCTCGCCGGCTCGGCCTTCGTCGTGATCGACGGCGTGGACGGGCGCGCGCATCACGTCCGTCTACCTGACCTAGAGGCCGCCAGCGACGCGCCGATCGGCGCCGTGGTCGAGGCGCGTTGGACCGAAGAGGCCGAGGGCAAGCGCCCCCGGCTCATCGTGTCGGTGCGATCCGACCTCTCACTGGAAGCTCAGGTCACGGCCGACGGCGTCACTTGGCTCGACCGTCAGCTCGTCGGCCGCGCGCCGGCGGCGCGGGCCGACAGCGGCTTCGGCCGGGACGTGGAGGAGGCGCTGCAACGGCGGGTCGATCACCTCGCGGCGGAGAGCCTGGCGCGGCGGCAGGGCCGTCAGGTGGTGTTCGCGCGGGATCTGCTCGCGACGCTCAAACGCCGGGAGCTCGACGGGGCGGCGGCGCGGATCGCAGCCGAGACCGGCCTGGCCCATCAGCCCGCGGGCGAGGGCGAGCATGTTGCGGGCGTGGTGCGCCGGCGCGTGGTGCTGGCGTCCGGCCGCTTCGCGATGCTCGATGATGGTATGGGCTTCCAGCTCGTGCCGTGGAGCGATCCGCTGGAGAAACGACTCGGCCAGCAGGTGTCGGGCGTCGCGCTGCCGGGCGGCGGCGTCGACTGGAGCTTCGGCCGCAAACGCGGGCTCGGGATCGGATGAGGCCGGGGCGGTATCTGCGCGACTTCCTAGCCGATCCTGCGACGACCGTCGGAGCAGGCTTGCCGACCAGGCAGCGCCTCGCATCAGTCAAGCAAACTCTTGCGAGGGAGTGCCGGTAACCGTGTACGCCACCAAGATCCTCTGGGGCCAGGTCATCGTCGTCAGCCTGATCGCGCTCGCTTTCGTGTGGGCCGCGACGCAGTGGACGGCCTGGCGCCTCGGCTTCCAGCCGCAGCTCGGGCCGCCATGGTTCGAGCTTGGCGGCTGGCCGGTTTACCATCCGCCGTCGTTCTTCCTGTGGTGGTACTGGTACGACGCCTATGCGCCCAAGATCTTCGTCGAGGGCGCGATCATCGCCGGGTCGGGCGGCTTCGTCACGATCGCTGTGGCGATCGCCATGTCGGTGTGGCGGGCGCGCGAGGCGAAGGATGTCACCACCTACGGCTCGGCGCGCTGGGCGACAGAGCGCGAGATCCGGGCGGCGGGCTTGCTCGGTCCCGACGGCGCCGTGCTCGGGCGGCTCGGCCGCGACTATCTCCGCCACGATGGTCCCGAGCATGTTCTGTGCTTCGCCCCGACGCGCTCGGGCAAGGGCGTGGGCCTCGTCGTACCGACGCTGCTGACCTGGCCGGGCTCGGCGATCGTCCACGACATTAAGGGTGAGAACTGGACGCTCACGGCCGGCTGGCGGGCGCGGTTCGGCCGCGTGCTCCTGTTCGACCCGACCAATGCGGCGAGCGCCGCCTACAACCCATTGCTCGAGGTGCGCCGCGGAGATCACGAAGTCAGGGACGTCCAGAACATTGCTGACATCCTCGTGGACCCGGAGGGGAGCGTCGAGCGCCGGAACCACTGGGAGAAGACGAGCCACGCGCTCCTCGTCGGCGCCATCCTGCACGTGCTCTACGCCGAAGAGGACAAGACGCTCGCCGGGGTCGCCACCTTCCTCTCCGACCCCAAGCGGCCGATCGAGACGACGCTCAAGATCATGATGGCGACGCCGCACCTTGGGCAGACCCCGCACCCGGTGGTGGCGAGCGCGGCGCGCGAGCTCCTCAACAAGTCCGACAACGAGCGCTCCGGTGTGCTCAGCACCGCAATGTCGTTCCTGGGCCTGTACCGGGACCCGGTGGTCGCGCAAGTGACGCGCCGCTGCGACTGGCGCATCGCGGATCTCGTTGATGAGAGCCGGCCGGTCACGCTCTACCTGGTGGTGCCGCCGTCAGACATCAGCCGCACCAAGCCGCTGGTCAGGCTCGTGCTGAACCAGATCGGCCGCAGGCTGACCGAGGACCTGCAGGCCAAAGGCCGGCGGCACCGCTTGTTGCTGATGCTTGACGAATTCCCCGCTTTGGGAAGGCTCGACTTCTTCGAGAGCGCCCTGGCGTTCATGGCGGGCTATGGCCTCCAGAGCTTCTTGATAGCCCAGTCGCTGAACCAGATCGAGAAGGCTTACGGGCCGAACAACGCGATCCTCGACAACTGCCATGTCCGGGTCGCGTTCAGCACCAACGACGAGCGCACCGCCAAGCGCGTGTCGGATGCGCTCGGCACCGCGACAGAGATGCGGGCGATGAAGAACTATGCCGGCCACCGGCTCTCGCCATGGCTCGGCCACCTCATGGTCTCGCGCCAGGAGACCTCGCGCCCGCTGCTCACGCCCGGCGAGGTCATGCAGCTGCCTGCGAGTGACGAGCTGGTGCTCGTCTCCGGCTGCCCGCCGATCCGGGCGAAGAAGGCGCGTTACTTCGAGGACGCGAGGTTGCAACGCCGGATCCTGCGCCCGCCGGCACCGACCGAGTTGGTCCAGGAGACAGCTCCGCGGCCGGACGACTGGAGCGCCGTGGCTCCGATCGCGCCGCCGGCCCAAGGGACCGCAAGCAGCGGCGCCAGCGAGGACGAGGACGAGGACGAGGGCGAGGAGGCCAATGCCGGCCTGCGGCGGGAGCCGAACCTACCCGAGCAGGTGGCGCTTGCGCCCGAGGACAGTGAGGCACGGCGCGAGTTCGCGTTCGACGGAGACGCAAGCGAGGACGAGCCGGACGACGAGGCGCTCCGCGCCCGCATCCTGCAGCGCCGCTTCCGGGCCGTGGCCCGGCAGGCGGCGCTCGATCCCGGCGACGGCATCGAGCTGTAGGCGAACGTATGCGCAAGCACCGCCTGTCCGTCTATCTGGAGCCCGAGATCATGCAGGCGCTTGCCGCCTATGCCGAGCGCCGCAACCGTTCGCTCTCGCTCGTCGCGGAGGCGGCGGTCGCCTCGTTCGTGACGCCGGACGAGGCCGAACGGCAGGAGGCCGCCATCGCCGCACGCCTCGATCGGCTTTCGCGCGCGGTGGAACGGCTCGAGCGTGACCAGACCATCACGATCGAGACGCTGGCGCTGTTCGTCCGGCATTGGCTGACGGTGATGCCGAGCTTGCCCGAGCCGCACCAGGAAGCGGCACGCGCCAAGGGCGGCGAGCGCTACGACGCTTTCCTCGAGGCGCTGGGGCGTCGGTTGGCGAAGGGATCGTCGTTCCGCCGCGAAGTCTCTACGGAGGTCGGAGGCGCCCCGACGCCTTCCTCTGGATGAGCTCATCCCGGTCTATGGATCAGGAGGACGATCGTTCGATTTCAACGGTCTTCCTGGAGCGCGCCGAAGAATTCCTCAGCAGTGCTACGATTGCGGCCGAGCGTTCTGCTGCGGCCATGACCGAGCCCGTGCTCCACCTAGAGCACGTTCTCTGATTTCCGATTCGGGTTGGATTCCTTGTCTGCGCGGAACGTGAGATGAATTGCCTTTTGGGAGGCAATGATGGCGCGGCCCTACAGTCAGGATTTGCGGGACCGGGTTCTGAGGGCGACGGCTGAAGGCTCGTCGGCGCGGGGCGCGGCGGCGCGCTTTGGGATTGGCGTCAAGACAGCCATCGAGTGGGTTCGCCGGGCGCGCGAGACCGGCGAGACGACGGCGCGCCGGCAAGGCCAGCCGAAGGGCTCCAAGCTGGACGAGCACGAAGCCTTTCTCCTGGGCCTTGTGGACGAGCAGGATGACATCACGCTGCTTGAGATGCAGGCGCGGCTGCGCCAGGAGCGAAGCGTCGCGGCCGGCACGACGACCATCTGGCGCTCCTTGGAGCGCGCGGTCTGACGGTAAAAAAAGACCGCCCACGCGGCCGAGCAGGATCGCCCCGATGTCTTGAAGCGGCGCGAGGACTGGTTTGAGGGCCAGCCCGACCTCGATCCTGAACGGCTGATCTTCATCGACGAGGACGGGTGCGGCGACCAACATTGCCCGGCGGCGCGGACGCGCTCCGAAGGGCCAGCGGCTGCGCTCCGGCATCCCACAGGGCCATTGGAAAACCACGACCTTGGTGGCGGGTCTGCGGCTCACCGGCATGATGGCCCCCATGGTGCTGGACGGTCCGATGAACCGGCCCGCTTTCCTGGCCTATGTGAGCCAGGTGCTCGTGCCCGAGTTGACGCCCGGCGATGTCGTGATCCTCGACAATCTTCCGGCCCACAAGGGTAGCCGCGTGCGCGAGGCGATCGAGGCGGCGGGCGTCAGCCTCCTCTGCCTCCCACCCTACAGCCCGGACTTCAACCCGATCGAGAATGCCTTCGCCAAGCTCAAGGCGCTGTTGCGCAAGGCCGCCGAGCGAACCCTCGACGGGCTCTGGCGCCAGATCGGCCGCCTGCTCGACGACTTCCCACCCGACGAACGCGCCAACTACTTCAAAGCCGCAGGATACGAGCCGGATTAACCGGCTTCGCACCGGCCCTGCCTTTCTACGCTACGGCACTACACCTTCATTCCTCTGTTGCTTGGGCAGAGTTCCGCGTCTTCTTAATCGTCCCCGTTTCGTGAGCCGCGATCCGAGCGGCCGCAAGTCACGGGGGCACAAGTGTCCGCACAAATTATCCGTGCTGAAGCCAGCGCACGCGGCGCTAGGATGCTGCGCACGGCGCTCGGGCCCTCGATCACCGCCTGGCTCGAGGAGCCTGCCGTCGTCGAGGTGATGCTCAACCCCGACGGCCGGCTCTGGGTCGATCGCCTCACCGCCGGCCTCGCCGACACCGGCGAGCGGCTCTCAGCCGCCGATGGCGAGCGCATCGTCCGGCTCGTCGCCCACCATGTCGGGGCCGAGGTGCATCCGGGATCCCCGCGCGTCTCGGCCGAGCTGCCCGAGACGGGGGAGCGCTTCGAGGGCCTGCTGCCGCCCGTCGTCCAGGCGCCCACCTTCGCCATCCGCAAGCCCGCCGTCGCGGTGTTCACCCTCGGTGACTACGTCGCCGCCCGCATCATGTCGACCGGGCAGGCCGAGGTGCTGCGCGCGGCGGTCGGCGCGCGCAAGAACATCCTGGTCGCAGGCGGCACTTCCACTGGCAAGACCACGCTCACCAATGCGCTCCTTGCCGAGGTTGCCAAGACGTCCGACCGCGTCGTGCTGATCGAGGACACGCGCGAGCTGCAGTGCGCCGCGCCGAACCTCGTCAGCCTGCGCACCAAGGACGGCGTCTGTTCGCTCGCCGACCTGGTGCGCTCATCGCTGCGCCTGCGCCCCGACCGCATCCCAGTCGGCGAGGTGCGCGGAAGTGAGGCCCTCGAGCTCCTGAAGGCCTGGGGCACCGGCCACCCCGGCGGAGTCGGCACCATTCACGCCGGCTCAGGCCTGGGCGCGCTCCGCCGCCTCGAGCAGCTCATCCAGGAAGCCGTCGTCACCGTCCCGCGCGCCCTCATCGCCGAGACCATCGACGTGATCGCCGTGCTGTCGGGCCGCGGCGCCGACCGCCGCCTCTCCGAACTCACGCTGGTCGAGGGGCTCACCTCGGCAGGCGACTACGACCTCATCCCCGCAGGAGATCTCGTATGACCTCTCGCCTTCGTCACCGCTTGCTCGGCGCCGGCTCGTTCCTGGCGGTTGCCGCGTTGTCCGCGCCGGCCTACGCGGCGGGCTCAAACATGCCCTGGGAGGCGCCGCTCCAGAGCATCCTGGAGTCGATCGAAGGTCCAGTCGCCAAGATCATCGCCGTGATCATCATCATCGTCACCGGCCTGACGCTCGCCTTCGGCGACACCTCGGGCGGCTTCCGGCGACTGGTCCAGATCGTCTTCGGCCTGTCGATCGCCTTCGCGGCGTCCTCCTTCTTCCTGAGCTTCTTCAGCTTCGGCGGCGGGGCGCTCGTCTGATGATGGACGGCGCCGATCCCGTACCGGGCTTCACGGCACCCGTCCACCGCGCGCTCACCGACCCGATCCTCCTGGCCGGCGCGCCGCGGGCCGTCGCGATCGCCAACGGAACGCTCGCGGCCGCGATCGGCCTCGGGCTCCGGCTGTGGGTCGCCGGCATCGTGATCTGGCTGATCGGGCACGTGGCGGCGGTGTGGGCGGCGAAGCGCGACGCACAGTTTGTGGACGTGGTGCGCCGGCACCTCCGTTACCCCTCGCATCTCGGGATCTGAGCGATGCTGAACCTCGCCGAGTACAGGAAGAGGCCGCAGGCGCTCCCCGACTTCCTGCCCTGGGCGGCACTGGTCGAAGATGGCGTCGTCCTCAACAAGGACGGCTCGTTCCAGCGCACCGCTCGGTTCCGCGGCCCGGACCTCGACTCCGCCACGGCCTCGGAGCTGGTCGGCGCCTCGGCCCGGCTCAACAACGCGCTGCGCCGTCTGGGCTCAGGCTGGGCGGTGTTCGTCGAGGCCCAGCGCCACCCGGCCGACAGCTACCCCGACAGCGGCTTTCCCGATCCGGTGTCGGCGCTGGTCGACGCGGAGCGCAAGGCACAGTTCGAAGAGGCCGGTGCGCACTTCGATTCGAGCTACTTTCTCACCTTCGTCTGGCTGCCGCCGGCCGAGGACGCGGCGCGCGCCGAGGGCTGGCTCTATGAAGGCCGCAACCAAGGCGCCGGTCTTGACTGGCGCGAGCACCTAGGGGGCTTCGTCGACCGCACCGACCGCGTGCTCGACTTGATCGAGGGCTTCGTGCCCGAGGCTGCCTGGCTCTCCGACGCCGAGACGCTGACCTACCTGCATTCATGCGTCTCGACCAAGCGCCAGCGCGTGCGCGTCCCCGAGACGCCGATGCACCTCGACGCGCTGCTCGCCGACGAGCCGCTCGCCGGCGGCCTCGAACCGCGCCTCGGCGAGCATCATCTGCGCACGGTCTCGGTGGTCGGCTTCCCGACAGCGACCTTCCCCGGGATTCTCGACGACCTGAACCGGCTCGCCTTTCCATATCGGTGGAACACCCGCGCCATCTGCCTCGACAAGACCGATGCGGTGAAGGTGTTGACCCGCATTCGCCGGCAGTGGTTCGCCAAGCGCAAGTCGATCGGCGCGATCCTCAAGGAGGTGATGACCAACGAGGCCTCGACGCTTCTCGACACTGACGCCGCCAACAAGGCGCTCGACGCCGACGAAGCGCTGCAGGAGCTGGGCTCGGACTTCGTCGGCGCGGTCTACGTCACTTCCACCGTCACCGTCTGGGACGAGGACGCGCGCACCGCCGACGAGAAGCTCCGGCTCGTCGAGAAGGTGATTCAGGGCCGCGACTTCACGGTGATCCGCGAGGGCGTCAACGCAATCGAAGCATGGCTCGGCTCGCTCCCTGGCCATCTCTACGCCAATGTCCGCCAGCCGCCGATCTCGACTCTGAACCTCGCCCACATGATCCCGCTCTCAGCGGTTTGGGCCGGCCCCGAACGGAATGAGCATCTGAACGGCCCGCCTCTGTTCTTCGCCAGGACGGAAGGCTCGGCCCCGTTCCGCTTCTCGCTCCATGTCGGTGACGTCGGCCACACGCTCGTCATCGGCCCGACCGGGGCCGGCAAGAGCGTTCTGCTCGCGCTCATGGCGCTGCAGTTCCGGCGCTACGAGGGCGCGCAGGTCTTCGCCTTCGACTTCGGGGGCAGCATCCGGGCCGCCGCGCTCGCCATGGGCGGCGACTGGCACGACCTTGGCGGGGCGCTCGCGGACGAGGCCGCGGCGCCGGTCGCTTTGCAGCCGCTCGCCGGGATCGAAGCATCGGACGAGCGCGGCTGGGCGGCGGGATGGGTCGCGGGCGTGCTCGGGCGGGAAGGGGTGAGCGTCACGTCGGAGGTCAAGGAGCATCTGTGGTCGGCGCTGGTGTCGCTGGCCTCGGCGCCCGTCGAGGAGCGCACGCTCACCGGTCTGTCCCTCCTCCTGCAGTCGAACGATCTGAAGCGCGCGCTCCAGCCCTATTGCGTCGGCGGCCCCTGGGGGCGGCTCCTCGACGCCGAGGCCCAGCGGCTCGGCGAAGCCGACGTGCAGGCGTTCGAAACCGAGGGGCTGATCGGCACCGGCGCCGCGCCCGCCGTGCTCGCCTACCTGTTCCACCGCGTCGAGGGCCGGCTCGACGGCAGGCCGACGCTCATCATGGTCGACGAGGGCTGGCTCGCGCTCGACGACCCGACCTTCGGCTCGCAGCTCCGGGAGTGGCTGAAGACGCTCAGGAAGAAGAACGCCGCCGTCGTCTTCGCGACCCAGTCGCTCTCGGATGTCGATCGCAGCGCCATCGCGCCGGCGATCGTCGAGAGCTGCCCGACGCGTGTGTTCCTGCCGAACGAGCGGGCGGTCGAGCCGCAGATCACGGCGATCTACGAGCGCTTCGGCCTCAACGCGCGCCAGGTTGAGATCATCGCACGGGCGGCGCCGAAGCGCGACTACTACTGCCAGTCCCGGCGCGGCAACCGCCTGTTCGAGCTGGGGCTGTCCGATGTCGCGCTTGCCTTCTGCGCCGCCTCCTCGAAGACCGATCAGACGGCCATCGCCCAGGTGCTCGCCGAAGCAGGCCGCGACGGCTTCGCCGCCGCCTGGCTCGCCCACAAGGGCCTCGCCTGGGCCGCCGACCTCCTCCCCAAGGTCAACAAGGAGAGTGCATCATGAAGACCAAGAAGACTCATGCCCTGCGCGCCGCGCTCGTCGCCGGCGTCACCTTCGCCCTGCCGTTCGCCAGCACGATGACGAGCGCGCCGCCCGCGCACGCGATCACCGTGTTCGACCCCTCGAACTACGCCCAGAACGTCATCCAGGCGGCGCGAGCGCTTCAGCAGATCAACAACCAGATCACCTCGCTGCAGAATGAAGCGCAGATGATCCTCAACCAGGCCCGCAACCTCGCGAGCCTGCCTTACTCCTCGCTGCAGCAGCTCCAGCAGTCGGTGCAGCGGACGCAGCAGCTCCTCGGGCAGGCGCAGCGCATCGCCTACGACGTCCAGAACATCGAGGAGCAGTTCCGGCAGAACTACGGCCGAGGCGGCTTCGGCTCGGCGACCGACCAGCAACTCGTCGAAGGCGCGCGTGAGCGCTGGCGAACCTCGGTCGCCGGCTTCGAGGACGCGCTGAAGACGCAGGCGACGGTGGTCGGCAACCTCGACACCGCGCGCGCCCAGCTCTCGGCGCTCGTTTCGGCAAGCCAGGGAGCGACCGGCGCCCTTCAGGCGACGCAGGCCGGAAACCAACTCGTCGCGCTCCAGACGCAGCAGCTCACTGATCTCACCGCGCTCGTGGCGGCGCAGGGGCGTTCGCAAGCGCTGGAGCAGGCACGGCAGGCAGCCAGCCAGGAGCAGGCGCGGGAGCAGCTCCGCCGCTTCCTCGCGCCCGGCGCCGGCTACCAGCCGACCGCCGTGCAGATGTTCCACGGCAACTGAGATCGGGCGATGCGTCTACGCCCCCAGACGCTCGTCCGCGTCGCCGCCGCAGCCCTCGTCCTCGCCGCCGGCGCGGTGGCGGCGATGCGGGTCGGCGGCGGCGGTCCGGCCGGGGAGAAGCAAGAGAAGGTGCGTGTGCATCTCCGGCCGGACGACTCTTTGGCCGCCGACCTCCTGCGCTGCGCCGAGCTCGGCCGCGCCGCCCAGGACGACTGGCTGTGCAAGCGAATCTGGGCCGAGAACCGCGAGCGCTTCCTTAAGCCCGCCAGCCCCGCGCCGGCCAAGGACCAGAGCCGCCTGACCACCGGCACCTCCAACCGAACCCGGCCTTCGGCCGACCAGCCGAAGGACAGGTAAATTATGGGCGGCACCGGCGTCGTCGACCGCTTCCTCGAGGTCTTCACCCGCTACATCGACTCAGGCTTCGGCCTGCTCGGCGGAGAGGTGGCGTTCCTCGCCACCACCTTGATCGTGATCGACGTGACGCTCGCCGCCCTGTTCTGGGCCTGGGGCGCCGACGACGACATCATCGCGCGCCTCGTCAAGAAGACGCTGTTCGTCGGCGTCTTCGCCTACATCGTCGGCAACTGGAACACGCTCGCCCGGATCATCTTCGAAAGCTTCGCGGGGCTCGGCCTCCAGGCCTCCGGCGGCTCCGTCAGCTCGGCCGAGCTTCTCCAGCCCGGCCGCGTCGCGCAGGTCGGCATCGACGCGGGACGCCCGATCCTGGAGTCGATCTCGGGGCTGATGGGCTACATCAGCTTCTTCGAGAATTTCATCCAGATCATCGTCCTGCTCTTCGCCTGGGGGATCGTCCTCCTCTCCTTCTTCATTCTGGCGATCCAGCTCTTCATCACGCTGATCGAGTTCAAGCTGACGACGCTCGCCGGGTTCGTGCTGATCCCCTTCGGCCTGTTCGGCAAGACGGCGTTCCTCGCGGAGCGCGTGCTCGGCAACGTCGTCGCCTCAGGCGTCAAGGTGCTGGTGCTCGCCGTCATCATTGGCATCGGCTCAACGCTCTTCGGCGAGTTCACCGCCGGCTTCGGCGGGGCGCAGCCCCATATCGAGGACGCGATGGCAGTCGTGCTCGCGGCCTTGTCGCTCCTCGGCCTCGGCATCTTCGGTCCGGGCATCGCGAACGGCCTTATCTCCGGCGGCCCCCAGCTCGGCGCCGGCGCCGCGGTCGGCACGGGCCTCGCGGTCGGCGGCGCTGTGGTCGGGGGCGCCGCAGCCGCCCGGCTTGGCGCTGGT
>NZ_SPKJ01000006.1 GCF_009866965.1 Propylenella binzhouense
CGTCCGCCGCGCCGGCCGGCGCGGCAGCCTGCCGCGCCGGCGGGCCGGGCGCCGGCATGAGACCTTCGGCCGCCCGTCCGAGCAGCCCCTCCGTGGTGACGCGTACGATCTCGTCGACCGCCGCGTCGGCGTCGCCGCCATCCGCCTCGCCGCGCGAGAGCCGGGTCACGCGCTCGGGATTGATGAGCGTGTAGTAGAGGCTGCCGAGCAGGAAGTGCGAGCGCCAGACGACGTCGCCGCGGCTGAGATGCGGCGCCGCCTCGTGGAGCGCGTCGATGAAGGCGTGGCTCGTGGCGTCGAACGCCTCCGCGATGGTGGCGCGGGCGTCGGCATTGTTCTCGGCCGAGAGCGCGGCCCGGAGCCGGGTGAAGCGCGCGCCGCCGCCTGCCTGGTCGCGGAGCGAGGAGAAGGCCGGCACGACATAGGCGCGGACGATCGCCTGCACGCGTTCGACCGGATCGTGGATGCGCCGCGCCTCCCCGAGAAGCTCCAGCCGCCGGGCGTTCATCGGCCCGCAATGGCGCCGGTAGATCTCCCGCAGCAGCCCGGCCTTGGTCCCGAAATGATAGGCGACGCTGCCGAGATGGGCGTCGGCCGCGCGCGCGATGTCCCGCACCGAGACGGAGCTGAAGCCGTTCTCCGCGAACAGCGCCTCGGCCGCCTCGAGGAGCGCCTCGCGGACATTGGCGTGGCGCCTTCCTCCCTGTCTTTCGGCTTGGTTGTTCATATTCCTTGTACACTCGACCAAGGAATTCGTCGTGTCAATCGGGGTGGGTGGGCATTTTCAGAATGTGGGATTGCGAAACGGCGCACCGGGGTCGGACTTCTGCATCCGCGCGCGAAGTCGCTTCGCCGCAGCCGTGAGCCGGCCGCGTTGCGGAATGCCTGCCGGCGCGGCGAAGCGTCCGGGCGCGCGGCGGGCGCCGTCCCTTTGCCCCAAGTTCCGCCCGGCCCGGAGGCGCTCTGCCGGAGGGCGCGGTGGGCGGCAGAGCGGACTGGGGCCATGTCCCGGCCGGGATCCGCTCCGCCGCGACGCCGGCTAACGCCATGCGCGTCCGGCGGCGTTCTCACGCCGGCGGTGAAATTCGCCCCTCCGCACCCCGGTAGCGCCGGAGGTCCTTGCCGGATCGCGGAGCAGCGTTTAGATAGCGCCTGCCTCGTGCCACGCACGCTCTTTACGCGGAGGGGTGCCGGAGTGGTCGATCGGGGCGGTCTCGAAAACCGTTGTGCGGGCAACCGTACCGGGGGTTCGAATCCCTCCCCCTCCGCCACTTCAGTCCCTGAGTGGGCACTGAGTTTACGCCGTTTTTTCCGATAAGCGCCTGTAGCAGCCGGGACTTCGATCCCATAATACGAACCTCGCCGTCCGCGACCTCTACCCGCTGCGCCAGTGCGCGCAGGTGGTCGCGGCGGTAACCACCGCCTTCGAGACGGATGCGCTGGCGGGCGGTCTTGGCGAAGGTGCGGACCAACTGCGGGGTAATGGCCTTGGCGCCAGAGTTGTCGAGCATGGCTTGGGCGCGCTCGGCGTCGGCCTTCGCTTGGTCCCTGATGGCCTTGAGGCCGTCGATGCGGTCTTTCAGCGCCGGGTCGTCGATGTCGGCCACGCCTGCCTCGATGGCGTCATAGAGCCGCTTGAGGCGCAGTTCCGATTCAACGGCGCGCTTGTTCAGTTCCGCGATGTGCTCGCGGCGGCGCTCGGATTGTTCCTGCCTGCGGTCGAGAACGCTGGCGAGGATCGTTTCCAGCCGCTCGGGCTGGAGAAGCTGATCTTCCAGATGGCTGGCGACAAGATCGTCCAACTTGTCCATAGGCACGGCCATGCCCTCACAGGCGGTCGGACCCTGCCGGGCTTTCATCGAGCAAGCATAGTAGCGGTAACGCCCGCCCTTGCCGGTGCGGATGGTCATGGCCCCGCCGCACTTGGCGCAGTGGATCAGGCCGGTCAGCATGGTCGGGCCGCTAATGACGGCGGATGGCATGACCTTGGGGTTGCGGGCCTTGAGCAATGCCTGCACCGCGTCGAACGTCTCGCGGTCGATGATCGGCGGGACCGGAACCGTCACGATCTCGCTGACGGGTTTCAGCTCCTTGGTCTTGCTGCGCTTGTTGAACTCATGCTCGCCCATATAGGTGCGGCGCGTCAGGATGCGATGAACCTGCCCGATGCCCCAGCGCCCGCCGTCGCGGGTGAAGATGCGGCGGCTGTTGAGATAGGAGACGATGTTCTTGACGCCCATCTGGCCGGTCGTGCCGTCGCCTTCCAGCGCCAGGCGATAGATCAGCCGCACCGTGTCGGCGTGGAGCGGGTCGATTTCCAACTTCTTCTTGGTCTTGGCTCCGCGCTGCTCGGCCGCGACGACACGGTATCCGATAGGAGGAAGCGAGCCGTTCCAGAAGCCTTGGCGGGCGTTCTCCTTCAAGGCCCGCATGACGTGCTTGGCGTTTTCCTTGGACTGGTATTCGTCAAACAGCGCCATGATCTGCCGCATCATCTGATGCACCGGATCGTCACCGATCTCCTGCGTGATCGACAGCAGCTTGACGCCGTTCTTCGCCAGCTTCCTGACGTAGAACTCCATATCAAAGGCGTCGCGGAAGAAGCGGCTGAACGAGTGGACGATCACCACGTCGAACGGCGCGGGCTTGGACGTGCCCGCCTCGATCATGCGCTGGAACTCTGGCCGGCGGTCGTTGGTCGCCGAAGCGCCCGGCTCCACGTAGGTTTCGACAAGCTGATAGCCGCGCGAGGCGCAATAGGCTTCGCCCTGGCGCTTCTGGTCAGGGATCGAGACATCATGCTCGGCCTGTCGCGCCGTCGAGACGCGCAGGTAGAGGGCGGCGCGCAGGGGGATTGTGGAAGCGGTCATGCCTGGTCTCCTTCGGCAGCCGCCTCGTCAGGCAACAACACGGCGACACCGAATGGCAGGAAATGCTTCGTGTTGCGGGTGACAACGATGAGTTCATGCGCCGCGGCGATGCCGGCGATCACGGCATCGGCCATGCCGGGGTCGTGACCGGCCGCAAGCGCCTTCGCTTCCAGCCGCCCGCCGATTGCGGCGGCCTGCGCGTCGAAGCCAATGATCTTGTCATCGTATGTGGATACAAGGCCACTGAGCCATGCTTTCAGGCTCGCGGCCTTCGCCGTTGCCCCCTTGTGATCAAGGAGCGCGATTCCCTTCTCGATCTCATGAATGGAGACAACCGACAGGAATAACCGGCCGTCGCCGTCCATGCGATCCAGCCAGGTGAGGAAGTCAGCGGATGCTTCCGACTTCGACGGCGCCAGCATGGAGACGACGTTGGTGTCGAGAAGAAAACCGCTCAAAGCTCGACATCTCGCGATGGCTTGCGGTTGCGCGTGAATTCTCCGCCTGGGAACGTCCTGAGATAGCTGACAAGGCCCGCCCGTTTGCGTTCGAGCGCCTTGCGCGCGATCTCCGCCGCCTCGACCGAAACCAAAGCCGCGACGGGTTTGCCATGACGGGTGATGGTCACGATCTCTCCTTTGACAGCCTCATCAACAAGGCTGGAAAATCCAGCCTTGGCGTCTCTGAGGTTGATGGTCAGCATGTTGCGTCCTCCATATGTAGCCATATGTGACTACATATAATCTATTGAAGGGCGGATTTCAACGCCGATTTCAAATCTCCGAGGTGTCAGCCCTCGGGGCCGAACAGGTCATCGAACAGGTCTCCGAACCATTGCTCGAACACCTCGATCTCGGCCTCTGTGACCGGAACGGGATGGGGCCAGTCGTCGGTGACGGTCCAGGTGGACAGGTCATGTTTGGGCGGTCTGCCGGGGAACGGCCACGGATAGCCCAACAGCGTCTCAAGCTGCTCCGTTGCCGTGGGCGGCCTGACGCGCCGGGAGCGGGACCGCGCGCCGCGATCAGACGCCATCGAGGTCGCGCCCGCTTCCGGGCCGCCAGGCTACGGGATTGGCGACCCATCGGTTAATGTCGGATTCCTTCCAGCCCGCGCCGTTGACGCTGATCTTGATCTGGGGCGGGAACGTGCCCTCGGCGATCTTGCGATAGATGGTGGACCGGGATAGGCCGGTCCGGGCGAGGACGGTGTTCAGGCGGACGATACGGTCTGATGCGAGCATGGCTGCGCTGCCTCCTGCTGGCTATTTCTGACGATTGCAGAGACCAGACAGAGGAGCGATTTGTTGTTGTGCAATAGATATTTGGGCTTCGTAGTAGTGTGGCGAAGAGACGGCGGAAAATAGGATGGTTCTACAGTCCGAGACCCCGCCCCCGACCAAGCCCGAAAGTGAGGGTGAGGTCGCGACCGATGCCCATCCCCGAATCGAATGAGATGCCGAGTTCCCGCTTGCGGCCCGCCAGAAGGGATTCCATCTGCGGGTCGCGTTCGAGGCTGTGGGCCATGTTCCCCATCTCCGCCCGCGCGGCCCTGTGACCGGCATAGTCGCCCGCCGCATACCGTTCGTCGCTGGCCCTGTGGAGATTTTGCCAGCGTTCCACGAAGCGGTCGGCGCGCAGGCTGGGATCGGTGCGCAACTCGGTTTCCAGTTGCAGGGCGCGGATTGCGCGCCGGGCGTCGCCGGACGCTGCCTCCGCCGCAAGCTCCGGGTTTTTCTTGTAGGCGGCTTCGGCGTCGTGCGAGCCGTAGGGGCGCACCTCCTCGAACCGCTGGCGCGCCTCCTGCAATTCCCTGATCTGATCGGGGCTGGCCTTGTAGCCCTGTTCCTGCGCCGCGAAGATCGCATCCACGGCGCGCGCATGACGGACGAGCGCCCGGCCACGGGCGCGGCGCAACGCCGCCTCCGGGTCTTCCTCCACCTTCCTTTCCGGCCCCTGTCCGCCCTCGGCGGGCAGGCGCAGCCCGTCGAAGATGCCGCGCACCTTTTCGGGAACTTGGCGGACGATCTCGACAACCCGTTCCACGCGCTCGCGGAAGGTGATCCCGCGCCGTTCGGCGTAGTCGCGGGCGGGTTCAAAGTCGGTCGCCATGTCCTTGGCGCGCTCGCGCGACATTGCGCCGACAAGCCGGTCCCGATTGGCGAAGTCGTCATGGCCGTAATGCAGGTCCATGCCGTCCCGGTGCCGCGACAGGGCGACATAGCTGCCGTGGGCGTCCATGCCCGGGGTCGCCAACACATGGGCGCGGTCCACGGTCATGCCCTGCGCCTTGTGGATCGTCGCGGCATAGCCGTGGTCGATCTTGTTGTAGTCCTTCAGGTCGAACGCGACATCGCGGCCGTCATCGGTGCGGACGGTCATGCTCTGGGCGCCGACCTGCTCGATGGTGCCGAGCGTGCCGTTCTTCACGCCAAGGCCGCGCTCGTTTTGCAGGAACATCACGCGGTCGCCGGGTGCGAAATTCCGGGCGCCGCGTTCGGCAGCGACAAGCACGTCCGCGCCAAGTTCACCTGCGTCACGCATTTTCTGGCGGGCGGCCTCATTGAGCGCGCGCACCTCCGCATTGGTGTGGGTCAGGATGATGCGGGTTGCGTCGGGGTTCACCTGCCGCTCGCGATCCCAACGGTCGATCAACTCGCCGCGCGCCTGCTCGCGTGATGCGGCCTCATGCACCATGCCATGTGTCTCGTAGGCATGGATCGCATTGCCGGTTTTGCCGGTCGCCAGATCGCGCGTCGCGTCGCGTTGCCAACCTTCCCGCTGGCGGCGCACCTCGCCGATCTCCGCCCCGCCGTGGCGCTCGTGGATCGAACGGAACGCCGCGCCCGCCTCGATGGACTGCAACTGCTGCGGATCGCCGACCAGCACCACCTTGGCCCCGGCCTCGGCGGCATGGGATAGCACGCGCTCCAACTGCCGCGTGCCGACCATGCCCGCCTCGTCGATGACAAGCACATCGCGCGCGGTAAGCACATCGCGGCCCTGCGCCCAACCATGTTCCATGCTGGCGATGGTGCGGGACGTTATGCCCGATCCGCCTTCGAGATTTTGCGCGGCGATGCCGGAAAGGGCGACGCCCCTGACCTCGTAGCCCGCCGCCTCCCAAGCCTCGCGCGCCACGCCGAGCATCGCGCTCTTCCCCGTCCCGGCATAGCCGACGACGACGCCCAGACCGCGCCCGTCCGTGACGTGCGCCAGCGCGTCAGCCTGCTCGCCGGACAGGACAAGGCCGCGCGCTTCCGCGCGCGCCAACGCGGTTTCGCGATTCCTGTCATTCACCTCATGGCGCTCCCGCTCGGCCATCATCTCGGCGGCGCGGTGCAGGTGCCGTTCGGCCTCGATCATGTCGCGGGTGGTGAACCGATCTTCGCCGCGTCCGTCCTTGCCGAGTTCGACCAGATCGGGCGCGTTGCGCATCGCGGCCATCACTTCGTTGAACTGGTCGATCCCGTCGCTGTGCCGGTGCGCGAACATCGCCATGTCGCGCCGCGTGAAGGTCGATTGCTGGTGCGTGATCGCGTCCAGCGCGGCGGAAGGATCGGCGATGATCCGCGCGCCGTTCTCGCGGGCAATGCGGCGATGATCCTGGGCGCGGTCGGCATCAAGTCCGGCGGCTTCCATGCGCTGCGCGGTCGCGCCGATCTGGCTTTGCGGCTCCAGCCCGATGCCCTGCACCTCAAGGCTGCGGTGGTCGATCCGCGCGTCTATGTCGAGTTCCGCCAGCCGCTCGTTGACGTGATCGGCCCAGCGTTCGCGCCAACGCTCGACCAGCTCCGTGCGGTTCCAGTCCCGCACCTTCGGGCCAAAACCGTTTTCGTCCACCGAGCGCATGGTGAGCATGACATGGGCGTGGGGCTTGGGCTGGCCGTCCGCGCCCACATCCCAATGCACATTGAGGTCGGCAATCATGCCCCGATCCACAAACTCGGACTGCACGAAGTCGTGGGCCAGTTCGATGCCCTGGGCCTGTGTCATCTCGCGCGGAAGGGCGAACTCCACCTCGCGGCAAAGCTGGGCGTCCTTCCTCTTCTCGAACGCCTCGACATCATTCCATAGCCGCTCGCGGTCGGACCATGCCTCCGGCGCGTTCTCCGGCAACATGACCTCGGAATGGACGACGCCCGGCTTGTTGGAGAAATCGTGGTCACGGTCCAGCCGGTCATCGCGCAGCCGCGAGGCCGAGCGATAGGCGGCGGCAGCGACCGCGCTGCGGCCCGCCGCGCGTCCGATGACCTGAACGGAGAAATGGTAGATCGCCATGGCGACCTACCAGATACTGCCCTCAAGCGCACGTCGGAACGACGTATAAGCGCGCCCTCGAAATGAATTTCTCGGGATGATCCGCGCCGTTCCAGACCGTCCCGGTAACACAGAAGCATTCCGGCCAGTGCGAAACTATCATCGCTCCATCGACAGCTTATGGAGGACATGATGCGCAGGCCACGGGACTACGACGCGGAACTGAAGGCGCTGGAGGACAAGGCGCAAGACCTGAAGAATCGCAAGGTGCAGCAGCTTGGCGAGCTGGTCATCTCGACCGGAGCCGACGCGCTCACCGCCGACGAACTGGCGGGCGCGCTGATCGTGCTGGCCGAAACCAAGGATGCCGGAAAGAGGGAGGCATGGGCGAAGCGCGGGGCCGCGTTCTTTCGAGGCCGGTCGCGGCGAACTGCATCGGCACCTGACCGCAACGGCGGCGGCGCTCCGGCGCAACCGGGCGGCGCGCAACCGGCATCAGGTGGCACGGGCGCGACGTGACATGCGCACATGGCAGGTCGAGCGCCGCAAGCGCACGCGGCATCTGATCGAACTCGGCGGCCTCGTCGTCAAGGCCGGGATTGTGGACCTGACCGGCGATGATCGGTCCATGATTTACGGCGCGCTGCTCTGGATGGTCGACAAGCTCAAAAGCAATCAGGGCGAACATGCACGGGAACTGTGGGCCGCAAAGGGAAGGCAGATGTTCGAGGTGGAACGCAAAGGAGATGCAACCGCCACGTTGCAGCAGTACCGGCAGGATGGTGCCTGATGTCAGGGGGAGGCCATACCACGCTCCACCGTATCGGAGAATCGCAGATGACCTATCGTTCAAGGCCGGCTCGCGTCAGGAAAAATGAGACGGACGAGCGCGCCGCCGCCCGGCGCATCCTCAAGGCGAATCTCACCCCCATGCAATTCCATGATGGTCGAGGCGATGGCTAGGCCAAGGCCCGCCCCCTCGGTGCGGCTCTTGTCCAGCCGGTAGAAGCGCTCCAGCACGGCTCTACGTTGAGCGGCCGGAATGCCTGGGCCGTGATCGCGTACCGAGCATTGCCGGTCCGGTCCTGCGACAACCTCAACCACTGTCCGCGGCGGGGTATGGGACACGGCGTTCTCGACGACGTTCCTGAGGGCTCGGCCAATCGCATCCGCGTCTCCGTGCACTTCGGTTGCACCGGCATCCTTGAACATGTTCGAGCGGCCGCGGGAAACTGCGAGGGGCGTCAAATCGGCTGCTACATCGGAAGCAATCGCACGAAGGTCCGCGCGTGTGTTCGCGTCGATCTCAAGCGCCGTGGCGTGAGACAAATCGAGCATCTGGTCCACCAGGCGCTTCCTTAACATCCGCGACCTGCACGCGATTCATATTGTAGGCGAGATTGGCGAAGCATGATCTTGGCCTCGGCGCACTTGCGACCGATGGTGCGGACGAACAGACCCATCTTGTCCTTCCGATGGGCGAGCACGTCTCGCCGCCTATGTCGACAGCATCGTGCAGGTGGTCGTCAACGTGGCGGTGCCGACCGAAGGCTGGAACCATCCGCCGACCTGCTGTGCCGTGCTGCTGCGGCCAAGCTCCTACAAGGCCACCATGATCCAGATGGTCGGTCGCGACCTGTGCACGGTGAGTCCCGAGGAGCATTCCCCCGGCCACTCACATTGCCTTCGGGTACACCAAGAAAGCCTTAGGTGAAGCGTCCACCTTGACCGAGAGATATTCGCGCTGCGTTTCGCGGGCAGTCTCCCTCCAGATGGCGCCGAATGCAGAGCGCTTTTAGCATCTGAACAACCTGCTGATGTAAGGCGATGACCCGCGCGGCGGGGTGTTTCACCCCGATCCGCAGCCGTCACAGACGTCGCCCGAGCCTACGAAAATCCTCGACCCGAAAGTCGGGATCCTGACACTCGCCTCAAAGCCCGACTCCTGGCCTGAACGCGGGGATCTTAGTACCAGCGGACTTCCGATGCGATCAGCGATGGTGGCGACAATCGTCAGGCCTAACCCGCTGCCGTCGGAATGTGCGCCGGCGCGTTCGAAGCGGTCGGTCAGGCGGGATAACGTCTCAGGCGGCACGATCGGCCCTTCGTTTGCGACGATCAGTTCCCCGTCCGTCGCGAGCGTCACCTCGACGGGAGAGGTGGCGCTGCCATGGCGCAGGGCGTTTTCGATGAGATTGCGGCATAGGATTCCTACAGCGTCCGGGTCGATGTCCGAGACCACTGGTTGATCAGGAAGTTTTAGAGCGATGCGATCAACCGTCGCGTTTCTCTTGATGTCCTCCACGACAATACGCATCACGTCACGCAGATCCGACATCCGATCCAGGCGCAGCCGTGCTCCCTCGGCCCTGGCCAGCTGCATCAGACGCTCGGCGCGGCGCGTCAGCCGCTTGAGCGTCGCCTCGATGTCGGCGGCTCGTTTCTTGGCCGCGGGATCGCCGGTTTCCGTCTGGAGGCGCTGCGCCTGTGCGATGGCAGCCGCCAGAGGGTTTCGCAGTTCGTGGGCGGCGTTGGCAGCGAAGCTGCGCTCGGCATCAAACGCCGCTTTGAGGTGGTCGAGGAGAGCATTGAGCGTCGTCGCCACCGGGGCGATTTCCGACGGGAGACCATCGGATGGCACAGGCGATAGGTCCCGTTCGTTGCGGGCCTTGAGCCTTTCGCGGAAACGCCGCAGAGGCGCGATGCTTGCCCGAACCGCGAAGACGATCACGATGAATGCGGCCGGGATGACGACGAGGATTGGCAGTCCAAGGCCCATCTGGATTTCTCGCGCGACCGCTGCGCGGTGCTCCAGGGGCTCGGCTACGGTGATCCGCACGCTGCCCTGCAGCGCTTCATCGTTGTAGAGCCTGTGGGTCGCGGTCTGGCGAAAGCCCGGTCCATCATAGGTCGGGAAGATTTTGGGGGCCGCCGCGTGCGATTGCAGCAGGATTCGCCCGTCCGCGTCTCTGACAACGTAGGTGAAGAACTCGTCGTGTTCGCGGATTGTCCCGAGCCGCTGGGTAACGCCATCTTCCTCGCGTCCAACGATATCCACGACGGCAAGCGGCAAGAGGCGCTGCGCGGTTTCCTGAAGCGCGGAGTCAAAGACCTCGTCCATTTCGTGCCGAAGGATCACGGCCGTCATGGAGGCAGCACCTATCCACAAAAGCGTCAGCAGAATCCCGATGGACAGCCCAAGCCGGGCCTGAAGGCTGTGCGGCGTTCTCATGAGGAGCCCAACCGATAGCCAAGACCGCGTTCGGTCTCGATCACTCCCGATCCGAGCTTCTTGCGCAGCCGGCTGACATGGACCTCGATGGTGTTGCTCTCCACCTCTGCGTCAAAGGCGTAGAGCTTTTCCTCGAGTTGCGCCTTGGACAGAAGTTGACCGGGGCGCGCGAGAAATGCTTCGAACAGCGCCCATTCGCGGGCGGTCAGTTGGACAGGCTTGCCGTCCCGACGGATGCTGCGGGACGCGAGATCGATGTCGAGCGCGCCGTGTGTGATGATCGGGTTCGGATTGCCCGTGTAGCGCCGTGCGACCGAGCCGATCCGCGCCGACAACTCGGCGAGATCGAACGGCTTCACGAGGTAGTCGTCGGCGCCGGCGTTCAGTCCCTCAATACGGTCGGAAACCTGGTCGAGCGCGGTCAGGATGATCACCGGCGTCACGTCGCCTCGGGCGCGTAGCGCCTTAAGGAACCCGATCCCCCGGCCGTCCGGCAGCATGAGATCGAGCAGGACCAGATCGTAGGCCGTCCCCGTCATCGCATCACCCGCCGCATCGAGGCGGGTGGCCCAGTCCACGGACTGGCCGTCCCCGGCGATCTGGTCGCGCACGGCGGCGCCCAGAACAGAGTCGTCCTCGATCAGCAGGATGCGCATGGCTTTCCGTTTCCCTTCGTCTTCGTGACACCCCTTGTCCGCTCAGGCTGACGCAAAGCTGACGGTCTCGGGTCCAACGCTTCAGGATCCCGTCAGCTTGGTCGCGCATGGTTCTGCCGAGTTGGCTGCACGATGGAGTTTGCCCATGAAGAAGACACTGACAATTCTGGGCTTTCTCGCGTTGCTCCCGGCGGGGACCGCGTTCGCTGACGACGGCTGTTTCGCTCCCATGGCCAACTGGCAGCCGCGCGAGGCCGTGGCCCGGCTGGCCGAACAGAAAGGCTGGACCGTACGGCGGATCAAGATCGACGACGGGTGCTATGAGATCGACGGCAACGATGCAGAGGGGCGCCGGATCGAGGTGACGGTTCACCCCGCGACGCTTCAGGTGATCGAGATCGAATACGAGGACGACCGCGGCCGCCCGCGCCGCAATCGGGAGGAACAGAGCAATGACTGATACGGTTGTCGAGCAGGCCGCGCCGCAAGGCGGCGATGCAAGCGGCAAGGTTCGGGTCTGGGATCCACTCATCCGCATCTTCCACTGGGGCCTCGTCGTCGCCTTCACGATCGCGTGGCTGACTGCGGACGAGCTGCAGCCGGCCCATGAAATCGCCGGCTACGCGGTTGCGGGCCTCATCGCCTTCCGGTTGATCTGGGGCCTTGTCGGCAGCCGCTATGCGCGCTTCGCGCAATTCCTGCGCGGCCCGGCCACCACTCTGGCCTATCTTGGCGACATGGCGAGGGGGCGGGAGCGCCGCTATCTCGGCCATAACCCCGCAGGCGCGACAATGATCGTGGCACTTCTGCTCACCCTATCCGGCACAGTCCTTACCGGCTGGTTGATGGAAGAGCCGAGCCGTGTCGCGATGCTGCCCGATCTGCCACAGATCGTTGCTCCGGCCCAAGCCGATGACGATGGCAACGAAGGTGAATATGGCGAAGTAGAAAGTCCGTTGAAGGAGGTGCACGAGACATTCGCCAACCTGATGCTCCTCCTCGTGGCGCTGCACGTGGGGGGCGTGGTGCTTGCCTCATTCCGCCATCACGAAAACCTCGCTCGCGCCATGGTTACCGGCGACAAGCGCGCCCCGGATCGCGGCGACATCGCCTGATCTTTTCCTCCAGCGCTGTTTGTTCCGCAGCCCGGACTGAGCCCTGCCCCGTTGGTGGGGCTTTTTCTTGGTTCCTTACAGAAAGCTGAAGCGATAGCCGCTGCCTCGTCAGGAAGCCCTCAGGTGACATCTCCATGTTGGTTGCATCAGCAGAAAGGAGAATATCATGCGCACTACACTCATCGTCACCGCTGTCCTGTCCGTTTTCGCCACCACAGCTTCGGCGGGGTCCTTCGACACCCCATACGCGCTGAGCGCGATCCATCAGGACTTCCTCACGCAACTCAAGGGCACCGCCGACGAAGCAGGCGAAGTCGGAAACGCGGCCCGCGCAGCGGTCAGCGTTTTAGAGCCGCATGTCGAATTGGAGGAAAGTGTCGTCCTGCCATTCCTGAGCTTCTCGGAGGCCGTCAGGGGCGGGAACGCCTCCGTCGTCCCTGAGATTCCGGAGAGGTTGGAAAGGCTGAAAGCGGAGTTACCCCAGCTTCTCGACGCCAAAACGAACGGGATCGGCACGTTGGTCGATCTGTACGCCGTCGCGGACTCGGAAGGCCGCCCCGAGATTGTCCAGCTTGCCGAAAGAATGATCTGGCACGAGACCATCGATGCCGAAATCCTGTATCCGGCCGCGGTTCTCGTCGGACAGGCCGCCCAAGCGAGCATGGTCGGGACAACTTCGGGGGCCACGCCGGGGCCGTGATCCGGTCCCGATTTTCAATATGGGCAATCCTCATGCGCGCTGCCCACCGTGGCGGCCGGCTGTTGCAGCCGGCCGTTTCGTAAGAGCCAGTCACGCAGCAAGGGCCAGTTCCCTCTCGCCTCTCGCGGTCAAATCGCGGCGCTGACGTAAGCCATAATAAGCGTTCTGTTCGTTCCTGACGCCAAGCTGAAGCGGAAACCTCGTCCCTGTCAGGAAGCCCTCAGGTGGCGTCTCCAGACTGGCCTCATTGGTTCAAAGGAGACCCACACCATGAAAAAGACCCTCGCCCTTCTCGTTGCTTCGACGGCCCTGACAGTGGCCATCGGCGTACCCGCATGGAGCGCCATGCGCGTCCCGCAGGATGACGCGAAACCCCAACCAATCGCCGCGCTCTTCGACGACGGACAGGAGGCGCTGCCACTCATCTTCGTCAGCGACGATGATGATGACGATGACGACGATCGCGAAGACCGCCGCTCGTCCCGCTACGGCGACGACGATGATGACGATGATGACGATCGCGAAGACGACGACGATGACGACGCATCTGGCGGCGCGCTCAATCCGGCGCCGGCCGGCACCGTCGCGCCGCCCCAGAACGGGCTCTTCGGAAACGGCGCGCCGCCGCAGATTCAGGTGAAGTGAACCCGACTGTCACGTCCCATCTCCGAAGAAAGCACGTCCCATCTCCGAAGAAAGAATGATTCCCATGAAATCCGTTCTCGCAGCACTCGCGTTGACCACGGCGCTGACGCTTCCCGGGCTCGCCATGGCGCGGCCCGTGACGCTGACCACGACGCTCAACAACTACGGTGGCGATGGCGCCTACCTCGCCGTTTACGTCACCGATCCGCAAGGCGCCTATGCCGGCAGTCTCTGGATGGCCGGCGGCAAGTCGAAATACTACGAGCACCTCCCCGACTGGTACCGTGCCACCGGTGGTGACCCGGCCCAGATCAACGGCATCACCGGCGCCAGCGTCGGGGCGGGCCGGACGCTCGAGATCACGCTCGATCTGGCCGATGCGCTGTTCGATGCCGGCTACACGCTGCACATCGACGCGGCCGTCGAGAACATGCGCGACAGCCCGAACGAGGTCGCCGTGCCGTTGACGACCGATGGCGCGGGCAGGCCGGCGCGCGGGCGCCGCTACATCGCCAGCTTCACCTATGCCATGTGAGGAGACACGGTCATGATCCGCGCCCTCCATCGTTGGCCGGGTCTGCTGGCTCTGGCTCTCGTCACCGTTCTGGCGCTCAGCGGGGCGACGCTGTCGGTCTTTCCTGCGGCGGAACGACTCGGCTCTCCGCAAGCCGAGGCCAGGCTCACAGTGGCCGACCTCGCCTCGCGTATCCAGGCCGTCTATCCGGGCGTCGAACAGATCCGGCGCGCGCCGTCGGGCCGGATCACCGCTTACTGGTTCAACGACGGCGCGCCGGGGGCCGCCGTCATCGACCCTGCAACAGGGCAAGGGGTCGCGTCGGCTGATCCCAATCAGGCCGAACGCTGGCTGACCAACCTGCACCGGTCCCTGTTCCTCGGCGACGGTGGCCGCGTCGCCATGGCAGCGGGCGCGGCCGCGATGCTTGTCCTGTCGCTCTCCGGCGCGGCTCTGGTCGCACGGCGGGCTGGTGGCTGGCGGCGCTGGTTTGCCCCGCTTCGCGGCCCGCTCTCGGGGCGGCTGCATGTCGAGATTGCCCGCGTCGCGGTTGCGGGTCTTGTCCTGTCCTCTGCCACCGCGCTGTGGATGACGGCCTCCACCTTCGACCTTCTGCCCGATGGGAGCGCTGCGCCGGCAATTCCGGCTAAGGTGAGCGACAAGACCAGCGTGGCGACCGGCGCCATGGACCTGCTCGGCGCCACGCCAGTCGCCGAGCTGCGCGAGCTGAGCTTTCCCTATCCCGGCGACGCGAGCGACGTCTTCACACTGAAGACCGATCGGGGCACCGGATACCTCGATCAGGGGACCGGCGCGCTGCTCGCCTGGGCCGATCTCACGGCATGGCAGCGTATCTCGGAAACGATCTACATGCTGCACACCGGTCAGGGCGCGTCCGTACTCAGCCTGGTGTTGGGACTGATGGCGCTGGGCGTGCCGGTGATGGGCGGGACGGGTGTCGTGGTCTGGCTCGCCGGGCAGCGGGGACGGGCGAGGATCAAGGGCAACGTCACAGCGAACCGTGCAGAGACGATCCTTCTGGTCGGCAGTGAGGGCGGCAGCACCTGGGGGTTTGCAGCGACGCTGCATCAGGCGCTGACCGAGGCGGGTCAGAGCGTTCACGCCGCTCCGATGTCGGCCTTCGATCCGGCCTGCTACGGAAAGGCACAGCGAATCCTGGTCCTGGCCGCCACATACGGCGACGGCGACGCGCCTGCTTCGGCCAAAGGTTTTCTTGACCGCTTGGCGCGACTCGACGCACCGCCTGCCGCGCCCCTCGCCGTGCTGGGCTTCGGCGACCGGAGCTTCCCGGCCTTCTGCGCCTTCGCGAAGGCGGTGTCGGCCGTGGCGGAGGCGAAAGGCTGGCAGAAGCTTCTCCCCTTCGACACCGTGGACCGGCAGTCGCCGCAGGATTTCGCCCGCTGGGGCCGGATGCTCGGCACAGCCATGGAGATTTCGCTCGAGCTCTCCCATCAGCCCGTACGTCCTGCCGCGCATCCGCTGACGCTGGTCTCGCGCCGTGATTACGGGGCCGAGGTGCAGGCGCCGACCGCGATCCTGCGCTTCGCCCTGCCGAAGATTCCGCTGTGGCGGCGACTGACGGGACGCGGCTTCGGGCGCTTCCGGGCGGGCGACTTGCTCGGCATCGTGCCTGAAGGCTCTGCCGTGCCCCGCTTCTATTCGCTCGCTTCGGAAAGCCGCGACGGTTTCGTCGAGATCGTGGTGAAGAAGCACCCCGGTGGCCTTTCTTCCGGACAACTCATGGCGCTTGAACCGGGCGATGGCGTTTCCGCATTCCTCCGCCGCAACTCCGACTTCCATGCGGGCCGGGGCCGCACGCCCCTGATCCTGGTCGGAGCGGGGACGGGCATCGGCCCGCTGGCGGGCTTCATCCGGGCGAACACGGCGCGGCGTCCTGTCCATCTGTTTTTCGGCATGCGTCATCCTGACAGCGACTTCCTCTATGGCGAGGAGCTCTCTGCCTGGCAGGACGAAGGTCGCCTCGCACGGCTCGTCACCGCGGTCTCGCGCGGGGCACGACCTCATTACGTGCAGGACGCGCTCCGCGCCGAAGCCGCAGACGTTGCCCGGCTGATCGGGGATGGGGCCCGCGTGATGGTCTGCGGTGGGCGCGACATGGCGGCCGGAGTCGCCGACGCGCTCGCCGACATACTCGCGCCCATCGGGCTGACGCCGGTCGCGCTCAAGGCGGAAGGACGGTATGTCGAAGATGTCTACTGACTTTACGCGCCACGTGCTGAATGGCCCCACGATGGGCACGCGATGGTCGGCTCTGTTCCATGCGGTGGGGCAGCTCGACCCGGCTCCGATCCAGGCCGCGCTTCAGGCAGCAGTAGACGAGGTGGACGGGCAGATGTCCACGTGGAAACCCGACAGCGACCTGATGCTTCTGAATACGGCTCCGGTTGGGAAATGGTTGGCGGTGCCCGCACGGCTAATGGACGTTCTTCACCTCGGGCTCGGGATCGGGCGTGCGTCGGGCGGAGCCTTCGACATTGGCATGGGAGATGCGGTGAGGGCCTGGGGTTTTGGTCCGGAGGCCGCGTCGCCCGCGCGCATCCGTGCCGCGATGACTGCTCCGCGAGAGCCCGCACATGATGTGCTCGAACTCGACAAGGCGGCCGGTCGGGTGCGCAAGCTTGCCCCGATGACGCTCGATCTGAACGGAGTTGCCAAGGGCTACGGCGTCGACCGTCTGGCCGAGACGCTTATGGGGCTCGGGATCAACTCCGGCCTGGTCGGCATCGACGGCGAGATGCGCGCGCTCGGACTGAGGCCGGACGGTGAACCCTGGACGATCGCGGTCGAGGCGCCCGACCCCCATCGGCGCACCCCGCACTCGATCCTCACCCTCGAGGGCGCCGCCGTCGCGACCTCCGGAGACTATCGTCACTGGGTCGAGGTGCGGGGACGGCGCCTGTCGCACACGATGAACCCGCGCCGTGGAGCGCCACTCGTGGACGCACCCGCCTCCGTCACGGTCGTTGCGCGAAGCTGCGCGGAGGCCGATGCATGGGCGACCGCGCTCATGGTTCTCGGCGCCGAGGCAGGCACGAAGCTCGCGCGGCAGCATCGGCTCGACGCGCTCTTTCTGGTGCGCGATGCTGAGGCAAGGACCCGCGGTCTGCGAGTCGGACGCCTGTTTTCCGAAGAGCCAGCGGCGATCGCCTCGGCCGAGGGGAGTTGAGCCGCATGGAACACACAAGTACTGACCGCTTGAAGACCGTCCTCTTGCTGGTCGCACTGGCAGGCCTCGTGACGGGACTTGCCCCTTACTTCGCCGGCAGGACTGATGCGGCCGGCATCGCCTGGTTCGTCGGTGTTATTCCGGTTCTGGCCGCTCTTCTGATCGAGATTCTGCGCAGCCTATGGCGGGGCGAGGTCGGGCTCGACATCGTCGCGGCTTTGTCCATGTCTACGGCTCTTGCCTTTGGCGAGACGCTGGCGGCGGCCGTCGTCGCCGTGATGTATTCCGGTGGCACCTTTCTCGAGAGTTTCGCCGAAGGCCGTGCGCGGCGCGAGATGCGCGACCTCTTGTCGCGCGTTCCTCGAACCGCGACCCGGCATCGGAACGGTGGTCTCGAGGACGTGCCCCTCGATGAGATCGAGCCGGGCGACCGGCTGCTGATCCGGCAGGGCGACGTGGTGCCGGTCGACGGCACGCTGGCGTCGGATGCGGCCTACCTCGACACCTCTGCCCTGACGGGTGAATCGCTGCCCGCGCGCCTGTCACGCGGGGCGGACGCCATGAGCGGATCGACCAACGCGGGCGAGGCCTTCGACCTGACTGCCACTCGCCCTGCGAAGGAAAGCACCTATGCCGGAATCGTCCGGCTGGTCGAGGAGGCGCAGCGGTCCAAGGCGCCGATGTCGCGACTGGCGGACCGCTGGTCGCTGGGCTTTCTGGCCGTTACCGTCGCGATCGCCTTTGCCGCCTGGTGGTTCACGGGCGATCCGATTAGGGCCGTCGCCGTATTGGTCGTGGCGACCCCCTGTCCGCTGATCCTGGCGGTTCCGGTCGCACTGGTGGCCGGCCTGTCGCGGGCGGCGCATTTCGGCGTCCTCATCAAGGGGGCCGGCCCGCTCGAAACAATGGCGCGCATCCGCACGCTGATCCTCGACAAGACCGGCACGCTGACCGACGGGCGCCCGCAGATCGTCGCGATCGACAGCCACGACGGCATGGCCGAACAGGATATCCTCCGCCTCGCTGCCGGGCTGGAGCAGGCGTCGAAACATCCCGTCGCGCAGGCCATCGTGGTGGCGGCCAAAGCGCTGGGTCTTTCGTTGTCCGTGCCCTCGGAGGTCGCCGAGGTCCCGGGCGAAGGCGTCGTCGGAAGCGTCGACGGGCACAAGGTCATTGTGGGCGGCGATGACTTCGTGGCGAAGCGTGTGGGGCGAAGAGTGGGCGACCATCCGGCCCTTGCGGCGGGGTCGGTCCTCGTCGCCGTCGCGGTGGACGGTCATATGGTAGGGCATCTCGTCATGGCCGATCCCCTTCGAGAAGATGCCGCAGCCATGCTCGACGGGCTTCGCCGCGAAGGTATCGGGCGCATCCTTCTGGCGACGGGCGACCGGGTCCAGGTGGCCGAACGCGTGACGGAAGGTCTTGGCTTCGACGGGCTCCGGGCCGGACTAACCCCCGATCAGAAGGTTCTTCTCGTCCTGACCGAGCGGAAGAACGGCCCCGTGATGATGGTCGGCGATGGCGTGAACGACGCACCCGCGCTCGCCGCGGCGGACGTGGGCGTGGCCATGGGCGCCCGCGGCGCCGCTGCCTCGGCCGAAGCCGCCGACGTCGTGCTGCTGGTCGACCGGATCGACCGGCTCGGACCGGGGATCGAGATTGCCCGGCGCTCCCGGCGCATCGCGGTCGAAAGCGTCGTGGCAGGTATCGGCCTCTCCGTCCTCGGCATGGTGGCCGCCGCGTTGGGTTACCTGACCCCCGTGCAGGGAGCGCTCATTCAGGAGGCCATCGATGTCGCCGTCATCCTGAATGCGCTGCGCGCGCTGCGCATCGAACCCCACGAAGCCTCAGTGTCAGAACGCATTGCCGAGATGCCTGTTCGCGACGCCATTTTGAAAGGAACGGTGTCATGAGCCGGCTCTCGCATTCCGAAATCCACATGGTTCACCGCATCGGCTGGCTTCGCGCCGCGGTGCTTGGGGCCAATGACGGCCTCGTGTCGACCTCGAGCCTTGTCGTGGGCGTTGCCGCGGCTGGGTCTGGACGGACCGAGGTGCTGATCGCCGGATTGGCGGGGCTTGTGGCCGGCGCGATGTCCATGGCGGCGGGCGAGTATGTGTCGGTCAGTTCCCAGACCGACGCCGAGAAGGCCGATGTCGCGCGCGAAACCCGCGAACTCGCGGAAACGCCGGAAGCCGAACTTGAAGAACTCACGCGGATCTATGTCGGACGCGGGCTTGATCGTGATCTCGCCGAAAGGGTGGCGGTTCAGCTGACCGAACGGGACGCCCTCGGCACACACGCCCGCGACGAACTCGGCATATCCGAGACCGTGACGGCGCATCCGATCCAGGCCGCGGTCGTGTCCGCTCTGACCTTCGCGGTCGGCGCCGTCGTTCCTCTGATCGTCGCGCTCTTGTCTCCGCCGGCGCAAATCACTCTGGTGGTCGCCGCTTCCACCATTGTCGGCCTGGCGGTGCTGGGAGGGTTGGGAGCGTCCGCAGGCGGCGCCGGCATTGTTCGGGGCGCCGCACGGGTGACCGTCTGGGGTGCCCTTGCGATGGCCGCCACGGCAGTGGTCGGAATGATTTTTGGGGTCAATGCAGGATAGAAGATGGCAACGGAGGTGGAGAAGATTAGGTTGTCATGGACAAAGCTTGACGCTGGACTCGGCGCGTGGGCGAACGGACTCTTCAAGAGCCGCTCTTTAGAGCTACGCTGAATCGGCAGGCGCTCACTATGATCGACGGTGGCACCGTTTCGGCCTAATCGGCTCGGACCTGATAAGTCGCAAAGCCTACCTCTCTGGAGGCAGATCTCGCCGACGTCATAGTGCTATGGCGTAAACGTAGTGCTCATTACTATCGGTCGCGGCCCGCCATCAACTCGCTCACGGCAGTTTCGCTTCGCTCAACGCCTCCGCGGGGGCGGCCTTTCGGCCGGTCGCGCAGTCGCGCTCCTGCCGGAGAGTTCGAACTGTCGCCCGAACTCTCCGCCACTTCGCGGCCGGTTGCCCTCTATGGCGCGCTGTTGCCGCCGATCACCGCACGCTGCAGAGCGATGTGGTAAATCGCCGTCTGCATGCGGTCGACAATCCGCCTGCACCGGGACCGAAGCTCTCGGCCCTGATGCGCCGGGTTCCCGCACCGGTTCGCCGCAATCAAACCCCGAGAGGTCATGATCGGGCGTCAGCGCAACGGGAGCAGAGAGGGCCAGTTCTGACGGTTCCGGCGTTTCGCCTATTTCTGCCTCGCGGCCGCCGATGTTCCACGACAGGATGATGCTTCTTGAAGAATGGTCTTGTCGTGATTTCGGGCTGCTCAGGCGGCGGGAAATCGACCCTGTTGGCCGAGTTGAGCGCGCGCGGCCACACGGTCGTCGAGGAACCTGGCCGTCGCATTATCAGCGAGGAACTGGCCTCCGGCGGCAGCGCGCTGCCTTGGGTCGATCTGGCGGCGTTCCTGCGCCGCGCCATCGACATGGCGCTGGCTGACCGGACGACCGCCGCGCGCCATGAAGGCTGGGTGTTCTTCGATCGTGGTCTGGTGGACGCAGCGTCCGCGTTGGAGGCGCTGACCGGCGATTCGGCCCTGCGCGCGCTCTGCATGACGCATCGTTACCATTCCCGCATGTTCATGGCCCCGCCTTGGCCGGAAATCTATGTGACGGACGCGGATCGCAAGCATGACTTCGACGCAGCGGTGGCGGAGTATGATCGCCTGATGGCGGCGTTCCCGGCCCTCGGCTATGAGGTGATCGCGTTGCCGAAAACGGCGACCGCGCAGCGCGCCGACTTCGTGCTGGCTTCTCTCGATGCGCCTGTCGCGACGCCGGTTTCCCGTCGCCGCTCAGCCTTGTAGAGCGCGTGCCGGGTCAAGCCGGTTTCCTCGGTACGTCGAGACATGCCGCGCGCCCGGGCGACCGCACCCAGCGCGTCGGCGATCCCGCCGGCATCGCCGTCTGCAAAGGCGCCGCCGGGATGGCGGCCCGGTACGGCCTGCTGGCGCTCCCCCGGGGCATCGGACATCCCGCGCGAACGGCCGCCTCCCCGCGCGGGAGAGGCGGCGCGCTCAGCGGCCCTTGCGCCGGCTCACCAGGCCGGCTTCGGATAGACGAGGTCGGACACGCCCGCGAACTCGTCGGTCGGATAGACGAATTTCAGCGCGCCGTCCTGCCATTGCGCGAGGAGCACCGTGCGGTCGACCGGCAGGCCGCGATCGTCCCAGGAGAACGGGCCGAGCACCGTGCGCACCGGATCCTCCTTGGTGCGGGCGTGCAGCCATTCCTTCAGCTTGGCGTTGTCGGTGGTCCCGGCGCCGCGGATCGCCTGCTCGACGCCCTCGCAGACGGCGAAGGGGATCGCCGAATCCTCGTCGGCGTCGCTGCCGAACTTCGCCTTGAACGCCTGCTGGAAGGCCTGGTTCGTGATCTTCTCGCCGGCGATCGCGCCCTCCCAGGGCGCATCGGCATGCCAGGAGGTGTGCACGATGACCCCGTTGGCGGCCTTGCCGAGCCCCTCCTTGTACTCGTTCTGCGTGCCCTGGCTGAGATAGAGCATCTTCGGCTCGGCCCTGACCGTCTGCAGCGCCCGCGTGAGCTGGACCGCCTCCTCGGCGGATGCCGTCAGCCCGATCACCAGATCGGCGTCGGCCCGCTTGATGGAATTGGCGAGGTTCAGCCAGTCGGAGAAGCCCTCCTCGGGCCAGCGCTCTTCCATGACCACCTCCAGCCCGGCCTCCTTGAGGTAGCCCGGCGCGAGATCCGCCACTACGCCGCCGCCCGGATTCTCCACCTTGCGGCCGAGCAGGCCGGCGGCGATGGCGTTCGCGAAGAAGTCGTCGGAATGGACGATCGCCACCGTCTTCGGCCGCTCGCCCTCGGGAACCCGCTCCTGGATCAGCTTCACCGGCGCGTCGCCGAAGAGCTCGGCCGCGTTCTGCTGGAAGTAGAACATGTTGTCGAAGCCCTGCGTCCAGATCCGCAGCGCGCCGCCCGACGGGACCGGGTAGACCATGCCGTATTTGTGCGCGACGGCCGAGGTCGGGAAGGTGAGCTTCGAGGAGAAGGTCCCGAACAGCACGTCGACCTTGTCGACATTGATGAGCCGCTCGTACTGGCTGAGCGCGGTCTCCGTGTCGGAGCGGTTGTCGCTGACGACGAGCTCGACCTTCTTGCCGAGAAGCCCGCCCTTGTCGTTGATCATGTCGACGCAGAGCTGGAAGCCCTGCCGGTGCTTGTCGCCGGTGACGGCGAAGCCGCCCGTCAGCGGCAGCGACGAGCCGATCTTGATGACGCCCTGCGAAAAGGCTGGCGGCGCGAGCAGGGCGAGCCCCGCCGCGGCAATCATCGCCGATTTCATGTGATGCATGCTTTTCCTCCCCGGTCTGCTCTCCGGCAAACGATTGCACTGTGCGCGCGAACCGGGCCGCGGTCAACGCGGTCATGAAGGCGCGGTCCTGAAGGCGCGGTCCGGGAGGAAAGGTCAGGGCGGCGGCGGCCGGGTCGAGCCGCGGACGACGAGCGAGGCCGGAAGGACGACGTGCCGCGCCTCCCGCTCCGGCTCGGGCCGGTCGAGGAGGTCGAGGAGCAGGCGCGCGGATTCCGAGCCGATCTCGACGAGCGGCACGTGGACGGTGGTGAGGCCGGGCGAGAGCAGGTCGACCATCGGCATGTCGTTGTAGCCCGTCACCGAGAGGTCGCGCGGGCATTCGAGGCCGAGCTCGCGGAGCGCGGCGATCGCCCCGACGGCGAGGCGGTCGTTGGCGCAGACGACCGCGGTCGTGCCGGTCGCGCGGGCGACGAGCTCGCGCGCGCAGCGCCGCCCCTCGTCGATGCTGTAGGCATCCGCCGCCACGATCGCCCGTTCCGAGACGCCGAGGCCGAGCGCGGCGCTCGCGCCGCGGAAGGCCTTCAGGCGGTCGGCGCCGGTGGAGAGCTTCTGCGGCCCGGCGATATGGGCGATCGCGCGATGCCCGAGCGCCCTCAGATGCGCGAGCGCCTGCCGGATGCCTTCGACATGGTCGCTCGTCACCGAGGACACGCTCTCGTTCTCGACCCGGCGGCCGACGGTCACGAGCGGAACGCCCTGGGAGAGCAGCTTCGTGGCGACGACATCCTCCCGCTCGACGCTTCCGAGGATGAGCCCGTCGACGTTCCGCGACCGCATGAGGGCCGTGACGTCCGCCTCCCGGCTCATGTCGCCGTCGAGGCTCGCCACGATGGAGACGAAGCGCCGCGGCAGCAGCGCGTTCTCGAGCCCGCGCAGGATGAGCGGGTAGACGGGATCGGTGATGTCCGGGATCACGACGCCGACGAGCCGGGTCCGGCGCGTGCGCAGGGAATAGGCCTCCGCGTTCAGCTCGTAGCCGAGTTCGGCGCTCACGCGGCGGATGTGGAGGGCGAGTTCGTCCCGGATCGGGTGGGAGGTGTTGGGGTCGAGCGCGCGCGATGCCGTCGAGACGTGCACGTTCGCGGCACGGGCCACGTCCTTGAGCGTGATCCTCTTCTTCATCCGCCGATCCGCCTCCGCCTGCGCCCGCGCGTCAAGCCGGGCGAGCCCTCCACCGCTCAGGCAAACGTTTGCCAGCGCGCGATGCGGGTGTTATAGGCGGACGGAAGGGGCATGGGGAGGATGCGCGTGAAGATCGGGTTCATCGGCTTCGGCGACATGGGGATCCGCATCGTCCCCCGCCTGCTTGCCGCCGGCTATTCCGTCACCGGATGGAACCGGACCAGGGCGAAGGCCGAAGGGCTGATCGCGGCCGGGCTGAACTGGGCGGAAAGCCCGCGCGCCGTCGCCGAGTCCTCCGACGTCGTCTTCACCATCGTGACCGACGCCGCGGCCGTGCGGGCGGTGGCGCTCGGGCCGGACGGCGTCATGGCCGGCCTCCGGCCCGGCGGGATCTTCGTCGACATGAGCACGATCGCGCCGGAGGCGAGCCTCGACATTTCGGGCCAGTTCGCGGCGGCGGGGCTCACCATGCTCGACGCGCCGCTGTCGGGGAGCCCGCCCGTCGTCGAGGCGGGCAACGCCTCGGTGATGGTCGGCGGCGACAGGGCCGCCTTCGACCGCGTCGAGCCCGTCCTCCTCGCGATCGGCCGGAAGGCGCTCTATATCGGCGAGCGCGGCCTCGCCGTCCGCATGAAGGTCGCGCTCAACATGTGCCTCGTGGTCGAGATGGTCTCGTTCTGCGAGGCCGTCGCGCTTGCGGAGAAGGGCGGCGTAGAGCGCGAGATCGCGGTCGAGGCAATGCTGAACAGCGTCGTCGCCTCGCCGGTCATGGCCTATCGCGGGCCGTTCATCCTCGACGGCCGGATGCCCGAGAAGCCGCTCGCCGACGTCACGCTCCAGCAGAAGGACATGCTGCTCGCGCTCGACCTCGGCCGGAAGAGCGGCGTTCCGGTGCCGCTCGGCGCGGCCGCCAACGAGATGCTGAACGCCTGCCGGGGCCTCGGCATCGACCACCGCGATTTCGTGACCGTCTACGAAGTGTACCGCCGTCTCGGAGGAATGCTGAAATGAGTGCGCCGAAGCCCTATCGGACCCGGGTCGAGGACGTGCCGCTGGTGGAGGGCCTCACCCGCGAGGACGGCTGGATCGACATGCAGGTCCGCTTCCTGATCGACCAGAAGAGCGCGGGCTCGGACAAGCTCGTCTTCGGCCATACCCTGATGCCGCCGGGCGCGAGCCACGAGAAGCACCGCCACTTCCACTGCGACGAGTTTCTCCTCGTGATGACGGGGAGCGGCATCATCTTCACGGATGACGGCGAGGAGCCGGCGAAGGCGGGCGACGTGGTCTTCACGCCCCGCGGCCATTGGCACGGCTTCCGCAACACCGGGAAGGTCGATTCCCTCCTCATCTGGGGCTGGAGCGGCGCGGGATCCCTCGAGACGGCGGGCTACGAGGTGCCGGCCGGCGCCGATCACGCCGCGAAAGTCGGGTGACCGTGGCGGCCGTCCTCCTCGACGATCCGCGCATCGCCCGCGGCATGGCCGCCCAGCTCGAGGCGCGGGAGACGCGCATGCGCGCGGGCGAGCGCCCGATCGGCTGGAAGGCGGGGTTCGGGGCGCCCGCCGCGCTCGAGAGGCTCGCTCTGGCGGGTCCTCTCATCGGCTTCATGACGGACCGCAGCCTCGTCCCCTCCGGGGCGGCCGTATCGATCGGAGGCTGGTCGAAGCCGGTCGCCGAGCCGGAGATCGCAATCGTCATGGGCGCGGATCTCGAGGGCGGGGCCGGCGAGGATGCCGCCCGCGCCGCGATCGCCGGAATCGGGCCCGCGATCGAGCTTGCCGATCTCGACCGCCCGCCCGACGACGTCGAGGCGATCCTTTCGGGCAACATCTATCATCGCCACGTCGTCCTTGCCGATCCGCCTGTCGCGCGCAGCGGGGCGGATCTCGCGGGGCTGACGGGACGGGTCGGGCGGAACGGAAGCGAGATCGCGTCGACGACCGAGCTCGAGGCGAATACCGGCACGCTCGTCGCGATCGTGCGCCGCGCCGCCGAAACGCTCGCCGGCTTCGGCATGCGCCTGCGCAAGGGCGACGTGCTCATCGCGGGCTCCATCGTCCCGCCGCTCTTCCTGGACGCGGGCGACCGCGAGGTCGCCTGCATCCTTGATCCGATCGGCGGGGTGGCGGTGAGGCTCGGGTGAAGAAATAAGGTAGCTCGCGGCGGCGATCCGGAGGCACGGGCCGGGACTCCCGCAGCAAACGTTTGCATGATTCAGCGCCCCGGGTTCGGGCGCCAAGAAACGAGCGGGCCGGAACCAACCGCTCCTCGGGACGCCAGTGGGAGGAATGCAAATGCTGCTCATTTCCAGACGCGCGGTTCTCGCCGGCACCGCGGCCATCGCCGCCGGGCCGGTCAAGGGCGCCTTCGCCCAGACGAAGACGATCCCGCTCACGATCTCGTCGAGCCACCCGCTCACCATTCCGTGGGTCGAGCCGCTGAAGACGGTGATCGTCGAACAGTCGAACAGGAAGCTCGAGGCGATGGGATCGCCGAACCGGATCGAGTGGACCGAAGCCTTCGGAGGATCGCTCTACGGCTTCAACGACACGCTCGAATCGGTGACGCAGCAGCTCACCGACATGGGCTGGATCGGCGCCCTCTGGGAGCCCTCGGCACTGCCTCTGCAGAACATCATGTACTCGACCCCGTTTGCGACCAGCACGGTGCGGCAGGCGGTCGACGTGATGAACGAGCTCAACCAGAAGAACGCTGCCATGAAGGCCGAGTGGGACAGGCAGAACATCGTCTTCTTCGGCTGCTGCGTTTCCGACGGCTATCACCTCTTCACGAAGAAGCCGATCGAGAGCCTCGCCGATCTGAAGGGCCTGAAGATCCTGGGCGCCCCCGTCTGCGCGCCCTGGATCGAGCCGCTCGGGGCGACCCTCGTCGGCACCGGCCTCCCGGCGCAGTATTCGCAGCTCCAGACCGGGGTCGGCGACGGCTCCATCCTGATCGCGACCGGCGCCTATCCGCTCAAGATCCACGAGGTCGCGCCCTACGTGACGCTGGTCGACACCGGCCCGCTCACCTTCGGCGGCTTCGGCGTGAACAAGGACACGTTCGAGGGCCTGCCCGACGACGTGAAGACGGTGCTCACCGAGCTCGGCTACGCGTACAGTGCCGAGAACGCCCGCCTCATCGAGGAGAAGCAGAAGGCGGCTCTGGAAAAGATGGAGGCGGAGGGCGCCAAGCTGCACAAGATGCCGCAGGATCAGCGGGTCGCCTGGGTGAAGGCGATGCCGGATCTCGGCAAGATCT
This sequence comes from Propylenella binzhouense, assembly GCF_009866965.1. Classification (GTDB taxonomy): domain Bacteria; phylum Pseudomonadota; class Alphaproteobacteria; order Rhizobiales; family Afifellaceae; genus Propylenella; species Propylenella binzhouense. The sequence goes on from NZ_SPKJ01000006.1 coordinate 26,975, forward strand.
GGGTCGAGGGGAACGAGGCGAAGGGCGTGCCGGCCCGCGAGATCATGAAGGCTTTCATGGCGGCGGTGAAGGCGCATGGCGGCGAGCCGCTGCGCGATTGGTCCGAGAACGTCTGAACCTCATCCGGAGCCTGCGGTCCGCCCGTCGGGGCGGACCGGCGCGGAGGCGGACGTGATGGCGAGCGAGACGACGACTGCGATCGGGAGGGGGACGGCGGCCGGGGCCCGGTGGTCGGCGCTCTATGGCTGGGTTCCGTTCTCGCTCTCGGTCGTCGCCTCGTCGGGCATCGTCTTCATCATGCTCATGATCTGCGCGGACATCGTCCTGCGCTTCTTCTTCAGCGCGCCGATCAACGGCGTGACCGACATCGTCTCCTACGTGATCGTGGCCTGCGTCTTCCTGCAGATCGGGAGCACGATCCGCGACAACCGCCTGATCCGCGCCGATTTCCTGTTCGGAACCTGGGCGGCGGAGCGGCCCGGCTTCGCGCGCGTCCTCGACCTCGCCTTCTTCGGCGTGGCGAGCCTCCTCCTCTGGCGGGCGCTCGGCTGGCTCTGGCGCGACTTTCTCGGCTCCTATGCCACCGGCGAGTTCACGGGCGCGGTCGGCGCCTATCAGATCACGATCTGGCCCTTCAAGCTCGCCGTCGTCGTCGGCTGCGCCGTCGCGCTGGTCGAGACGGTGTGGAAGGCGGCCGCGGCGGCGTTCGACCTTGCGAGGAGGGAACGGCTCCGGAGCGCCGACGCCTTTCCGGTCTTCGCGTTCCTGACCGGGGTCGCGGTCTTCCTCTACCTCAATTTCGAGGTGGCGAGCTCGCCCGTCTCGGTCGGGCTCCTCTCGCTTGCCGGCCTCCTCGTCGCCGTCGCGATCGGCATGCCGATCGCCTTCGCCCTGCTCGTGCTCTCCTTCGTCGGCGTCTGGCTCACGCGGCACAATCCGGTGGTCGCCGACAATGCGCTCGGCATCGCCGCGAGCGGCGCCATCCGGTCCTACGAGTTCGGCGTCGTGCCGCTCTTCGTGATGATGGGCCTCCTCCTCGACAAGGCGGATGTCGGCCGAGACGCCTTCCAGGTCGCGGTGTCGCTGCTCCGCCGGATCCGGGGCGGCCTCGGCATCGCGACGGTCGCGGCCAACGCCGTCTTCGCCTCGATCACGGGCAGCTCGATCGCATCCGCGGCCGTGTTCAGCCGTATCGCGGTGCCGCCCATGATCGAGGGCGGCTACACGGCGCGCTTCGCCGTCGGCGTGGTCGCCGGCAGCTCCGTGCTGGGGATGCTGATCCCGCCGAGCCTGCTCCTCATCATCTACGGCTTGGTCGCGGAGGCCTCGATCGGCAAGCTCTTCGTCGCCGCGATCATTCCGGGCCTTCTGCTCGCGGGCGCCTTCGCGCTCCTCAACGTGCTGATGGCGAGCTTCTTTCCCCGCTTCGTCGGCCGGCCGCACGAGATCGAGGGCGACGGCATGACGCCCGGGCAGGTCGTGCTGAGGCTCGCGCCGGTCGTCGGAATCGTCGCCCTGGTGATGGGCGGCATCTATGCCGGCATGTTCACGCCGACCGAGGCGGGCGCGGTCGGCGCCCTCGGCGCCTTCCTGGTCGGCGCCCTGCGGCGCAAGCTGACGCTGCCGACGATCCGCCGCATCGTGCTGGAGACCGGCTACATCTCGGCGGCGATCCTGTTCCTGATCGTCGCCGCCAACCTCTACGGCCGCATGCTGACGCTCTCCACCATCCCGATGAAGATGACCGCCTTCGTCGCGGAGCTCGGGCTCGGCATGCCGCTCTTCCTCGCCTTCTATTTCGCCGTGGTGCTCCTCCTCGGCATGATCCTCGATTCCACCTCGATCATGCTCATCATGCTGCCGATCGTGCTGCCGATCGTGACGAGCTTCGGCGGCGATCCGGTCTGGTTCGGGATCGTGACGGTGATCGCCGTGGAGGTGGGGCTGCTGACGCCGCCCTTCGGGCTCTCCGTCTTCGTGGTGAAATCCTCCCTTCCGCCGGGCTTCGTGACGCTCGGCGACATCTTCGCCGGGTCGGCCCCCTTCGTGGTGACGATGATCCTCGTCACGGTCCTCGTCATGGCCTTCCCGCAGATCAGCCTCGTCCTCCTCTGAGGCGGCGCAAGAGACGACGGAGGTTTGTTCCCGTGTCCCATCTCCTCCTGAAGGGCGGCACCATCGTCAGCATGGATCCCGGCATCGGCACGCTGCCGCAAGGCGACGTGCTGATCGAGGGCCAGCGGATCGCCGCGATCGCGCCCGCGCTCGAGGCGCCGCCGGGCGCGGAGGTGGTCGACGCCGCCGGCCGGATCGTGATGCCGGGCTTCGTCAACGCCCACATGCACACCTGGCAGACGGCGCTCAAGGGGATCGCCGCGGACTGGACGATCCAGGAATATCTGCGCGCCATGCATGCCGGGCTCGCGACCCATTTCCGGGCCGAGGACGTCTACATCGCCAATCTCGTCGGCGCCCTCGGCCAGATCGACTGCGGGACCACCACCCTCGTCGACTGGTGCCATAACAATCCGACACCGTGCTGCACCGACGCTGCCATCGACGCGCTCGAGGAATCCGGCCTGCGCGCGCTCTTCCTGCACGGCTCCCCCAAGCCTGACCCGAAGGAGGGGCAGAAGCATTTCAGCGAAGTGCCGCTGCCGCGCTCCGAAATCGAGCGCATCCGCCGCGACCGCTTCACCAGCGACGACCGGCTCGTGACCTGCGGACTGGCGATTCTCGGCCCCGGAATGTCGGTCTTCGACGTCTCGAAGGCCGACCTCCTGCTCGCGCGCGAGCTCGACCTCGTCGCCTCCATGCATGTGAGCGGCCCGATGCTCGTCCCGGACGGCTTCGAGCGGCTCTGCGCGCTCGGCGGACTGATCGGGCCGAAGACGAACATCGTGCACGGCAACACGATCGCACCCGACTGCCTCTCGCTCCTCGTCGATCACGGCGCGACCTTCTCCGTCACCGCCGAGGTAGAAATGCAGATGGGCTTCGGCCGGCCGCTGACGAACCGGCTGCGCGCGCTCGGAGGCGCGATCTCGATCGGCTCCGACATCGAATCCGGGATGGCAAGCGACATGTTCGCGGTCACGCGCTTCGCGCTGCAATGCGCGCGCTTCCTCGACAGCCTCGACGCCATCGAGGCGACGGGGCGCGGACCTGCCGCCATCACGGTACGCGCGGAGGAGGCGCTGCACTGGGCAACGCTCGGCGGGGCGCGGATGGCCGGGCTCGAGCACAAGGTCGGCTCGCTCGCGCCGCGCAAGCAGGCCGATCTCATCCTCCTCCGGACCGACGATCTGAACCTCTTTCCGGTCGCCGATCCGATCGCCTCGATCGTGCTCCAGGCCGGCCCGAAGAACGTCGAGAGCGTGCTCGTGGCGGGACGGTTCCTGAAGCGCTCGGGCAGCCTGCTCTACGGTACGCTCGAGGCGAAGCGGGAGGCGCTCGCGGCCTCCGGCGCCCGCATCCTGCGCGCCTTCGCGCAACCCGCGCATCTCGTCGCCTGACCTGGCGCAGTGGGCGGCCCGCTTCCGAGCCGCCGTCCGCGCCTCAGTGCGGCCCGCCGGCCGACCCGGGATTGTAGGACGGCGCGTCGCTCGCCGGGAAGGATTCCCGCCCCGCCTCGTCGATCGCCTCCGCCATCCTCGCCTGCATGTCGGCGCCCGCTTCCGCGGCGCTCGAGAGATCGTGCACATGCACGTCCTCGCCGCCCGCGCGCTTCAGGATCTCCGTCGCGCGGCTCGCATGCTCCGCGTCCCGCGTGCGGACCCAGAGCAGAAGGCCGCCGCGGGCGAGCTGCTCCTCCAGGCGGCGCAGGTGGTCGCGCTCGATCAGCCGGTCGAGCAGGATGCCGAGCGCGCCGCCGCCCCCTCCGGCAATCGTCGCCGCGGCGATCGCCGCCGCCAGCGTTCCGCCGGAGGCGACCAGCGCGCCTGCGGTCGCGACCGCGCCCACATAGAGGAGGCAGGCGGCAAGCGCGCCTTCGCCCTCGGTCCGCTCGTCGGGCGAGACATAGGCGACCGTCGGAACCGAAGTGTCGTCCTCGAGCTCGCGCACGGAGACGAAGGCGTGCCCCAGGCAGGTGTCGACCGCGCTGGCGCTCGCCACCAGGCTGAGATCGGCCCGGTCGAATCCGGAGGTGAGGAGCGCGTCGACGGCGGCCTGGAACCGGACCGGATCCCGGAATATGCCGACGGCTTCGCGGTTCTGAAGGTGCTCGATCATCCGGGCCTCCGCGTCTTGGAGACCGCACATTCGGCGCCTCGCCCCGGCCGCGCCTTGCGCTCGATCAATTCGCCGGCCAGGACCGACGCCCTCCTCTTCCGGTTCGCCGCGGATCAGACGGGAGGCGCGGCGGCCGCGACACGCAGCGCCGCCGAAGCGGCCGCCGGCAGCACGGTGATGTGATCCAGGCCCGCCAGCTCCTCGTAGTCGAGCCTGACATGCGCCGTGCCGCCGGAACGGATGAGGCGCGCGAGGTCACGGGCATTCCCGATCATGCGGTTGCCCTCCACCCAGGCGCGGCGCACCTCCCGGTCCATCCCGCGTCGGACGTCCCGTTCCATCACCGTCTCCTCCTCGCTGCCAACCGTGAGCCGCAGCGGCACCGGCTCGGCAGGCGGCCTCGCCTCGCGCAGGAAGCGTGCGAAGGCAGCGACCAGGCTGCCGCCGTCGAACCAGAGCGACGGACTGCTGGCGACATAGGCCCGGAAGGCGTCCGGGCGCGACAGCAGTGCATGGAGGGTCAGAAGGCCGCCGAGGGAATGGCCGAACAACGTGTCGCGCCCCTGGGCGATAGGACGACGCGCTGCGACGAGCGGCTTCACGTCCCGTTCGATCGTGTCGAGCAGTTCGTCGCCGCCGCCGAGCGGCGGCCAGGGCTCGCCGTTCGGCCGATCGGGAAGGCGATAGACCGCGCGCGGCGGGGTCAGGTCGTAGATGCGGCGGTCGAGGCGGCGCGCGCCGTCGGGATAGCCGACCGCCACCACCAGGGGCAGGACCGTACCGGCACCGCCGGCGCCGGCGATCCGGGCCGCATGTCCGACCAGAAGATCGAAGCATTCCGCCGCGTCGAAGGCGTAGAGCGCCGGCCGTCCGGTCGCAGGCGCGTCGCCCGGCGGCGACCAGATCCGGATCCGGAACACCGCGCCGCTTACGGAGGACCTGATGTCGAGCGCCTCGGCGCAGCCGAACTCCGCCATGCGGGCGGCCTGACCCGGCAAGGTCAACCCTCGTCGCCGCTCCGCCAGACGATCTCCGGCCGCTCGCGCCAGGCGAAGCGGACGAGATGGTCGTCGATCACCTGCTGGCTGCGCGCCAGCGCTTCGGCGTTCGGCGCCTCGCACGCGATCTCGAGCGCGCGCTCGTCCGCCCGCATCCGGCAGCTTCCGAACGGAAATCCGATGCGGGCGCTATGCGGATCGTACTCGACGGCCACCTTGTGCGCGAAGTGCTTGGAGAGCTGCTGCAGATATTTCGAGGCGTTCGCGGTCGCGACGCGGGTGCATGAGTTCGGCATGGGCGCCTCAGAATCTCGCGGATACCTTGAGGGTCGCGCTGCGCGGCTCGCCGTAGAAGTTGAAGACGGAGGTGCCGCCGACCCGGGCATAGTACTTCTCGTCGAAGACGTTGTTCACGACCAGCTTGGCATCGAAGCGGTCGTTGAAGGAATAGCCGGCGAGGAGATCGACCACGGTGTAGCCCGGCGCCTCGATGTCGCCGGAGGAGAACTCGCTGAAGACCTTCAGTCCGCCGCCGACATAGGCGCCCGACAGCATGCCGAAGCGGTCGTCGAACGTGTACTTGGTCCAGAGCTGAAGCATGTGCTCCGGCGTGTAGGTGCTGAACGGCTCGCCTGCTGCCTCGGTGTTGAGGTATTCGGTGTGCGTGTAGGTGTAGCCGGCGGTGACCTCCCAGCCCGGGAGCACCGTTCCGCTCGCCTCGATTTCGATGCCGTCCGCCTCGACCTCGCCCTGCGCGATCTGGAAGCCCGGATTGTCCGGGTCGGCGACGGCGCGGTTCGTGTCGCGGAGATTGAAATAAGCGAGGGTCGCGTTGAGCCCGTCGAGGAGCTCCGCCTTCACGCCCGTTTCGTACTGCCTGCCTTCGCGCGGATCGAGCAGGTTCCCGCTCACGTCGACGACCGCCTGCGGCTGGAAGATCTCCGTGTAGCTCGCATAGAGCGACGCCCAGTCGGTCACGTCGAGCACGACGCCGGCATAGGGCGTGATCTGGCCGTCGACCTCGACCGTGCTCGTCGTCTCTCCCTTCACGAGATCCTTCGTGGAGGCCTGATACCAGGACAGCCGGCCGCCGCCGATCAGGGTGAGGCGGTCGATCGGCTTGACGCGAAGCTGGCCGTAAAGCCCGAACTGCTCCGGATCGGTCTTGGTCTTCTGCGTGTACGCGACCGTCGGCTCCGGGACCTCGGCATCCCAGTCGAGAAGATCGAACGGGCCCGCGATGCTTCCGGTCGCCTGCCGGGTCGTGGTCTCGACGTTGCGATAGTCGGCGCCGAGGATGATGTTGTGCTCCTGGCCGAACAGCTCGAACGGCTTGCTCACATGTGCGTCGAGCGCGAGCGAGGTCTCCGAGAGATCGCGCGCGAGCCAGCGCATGCTGTCGACCGTCAGGTCTTCGGAGGCTGCCGTCCCGGCATAGCCGTAGAGGAAGTCGACCGCGCGGTCGGAATAGCGGGCGGAGAGCTTGGCGTGACCGCCATCGTCGAAGCGGTGCTCGAGCTCGACGATGTAGTCCGTCACGCTGTTGTCGAAGCGGTTCCAGTCCGCGCCCGTGAAGGTGGAGCGGGGGAGGTCGAGCAGCGTCCCGTCGGACAGCGTCGGCAGGCCGTTGAAGGGCGCTATGTCCCGTTCCATGTGGCTGATGGTGAAGGTCGCCGTCGTGCTGTCGGTAAGGTCGGCCTGCAGGGTTCCGTAGGCGAGCCCGACATCGTTGCTGACCCAGTCCACCCAGCTGTCCTGGGTCTGGAAGGCGCCGATGATGCGGCCGCGGATCGTGCCCGCCTTGTTGAGCGGACCGCCGAGATCGAGCTCGGTCCTGCGGTTGTCCCACGAGCCGGCCATCCCGGTCAGGCTCGCCTGGAACTCATCGTTCGCCTGCTTCAGGCGCATGTTGATCGCGCCGGCGGGCTCCCCCGCGCCGCCGTAGAGGCCGGCGGGGCCGCGCAGGATCTCGATATGGTCGACGATGGCCATGTCCGGCTGCGTGCCGTAGATGCTCGAAAGCGGCGCCGGCAGGCCGTTGAAGTAGAGGGTGTCGAACTCGAATCCGCGCGAGAAGATGCTGGAGCGGCCGTCATCGTTGTTGAGAACGACGATCCCCGGCGTCTCCCGCAGGGCCGTGTCGAGCGACGTGAAACTGCCGTCGTCCAGGCGCTCGCGGGTCACCACGGTGGTCGACTGGGGGATCTCCCGGACCGAGCGCACGTCCTTCTCGCCCACGCTGACGAGATCCGTGGTGTAGCTGCCCGTGCCTTCCGTCTCGTAGCTCGATCCCTCGACGAGGACCTCCGGCAGGAGCGTGCCGTTCGGGTCCGCCTGCCCCTCCTGCGCCCGGGCCTGAACGATTCCGAGGCCCGTCAGGATCGTGGAGGCGGCGAGAAGCGTCCGCAGCGGGATTGCGTCCGCCCTCAATGGCCGCCCCAGATTTTCCGTGCCGAACATCCGAACCCCCAAACGCCTACGCGACCCGCAACTGGTCATAAGTTGAACACTATCGTCATGTTTGGTAGTGGATCGGGATCGGCGCGGCTAGACGCGAGGCGTTTGCGCAATCGCCAAAAGCGTTTGCGGGATGGGCAAGCGGCTCGGCCTGCGCGCCGGGCACGTTGACCTGGCCGGCTTCGGCCGGCGACAGGCCGGGGTCGAGAGGAAGAAGTCTTGGTTGCTGCCAATGTCGAGGCGGAGCCGGTCGTGCGGCTCGCGGAGATCGCAGACACGTCGCGCTTCGTCGGCACCCGCTTCGCCGTCTCCGGCTCGGGAGCCGATGGCGGCGAGGCCGCGCTCGCCGGAACCTTCCGCATGCTCCGCCTGCGCCCGGGCATCGTTTTCCACAGTTCCGATGCGCGGGACCTCAGCGACATGGTGACGAGCGTCGTGCAGCAGCCCGGCCTCACGCTCCACTTCTTCCTCTCGGGAGCGGTCGACGCGCGGCTCGGGGGAAGGCCGCTCGGCCTCGGCCGACGTGCCGATGCCCCGGTGCGCGGCGTGATCACCGCCCGGGCGGAACCGGAACTCTTCGAGCGGCGCTCGCGCCGGGGCGAGCATGTACGCAAGGTCAACGTGACGATGACGAACGAGTGGCTCGAGGCCTGCGGCTCCGAGATGGCCGAGGACCATGCCGCGCTCCGCCGCTTCGCCGGGAGCCATCTCGCCCAGTTCGCCTGGACGCCTTCCCCGACGACGCTCTCGGTGGCGGAGCAGCTTCTGCGGCCGCCCTGCTCCCCATGCCTGCTCCAGAGCCTCTATCTGGAGAGCCGATCGCTCGACCTGGTCGCCGAGGGCTTCGCCGCGCTCACGTGCCGGACCGAAGAGCCGGGGGTCCGGCTGCGGCCGAACGACCACCGCCGGCTGCGCATGATCGAGGACTACATCGAAACGCGCGGCCGGGAGATCACCTCGCTCGAGGAGATCGCGCGGAGCGGCAATGTGAGCGTGAGCACATTGCGGCGCCTGTTCCGGGCCGCCCACGGCATGAGCGTCTTCGAATATCTCCGGCGCAGGGGCCTGGAGCGTGCGCGCGCCGCGCTCGAGCGCCAGGGCGTCGCCGTCGCCGAGGCCGCGTACATCGCCGGATATTCGAGCGCCGCCAACTTCGCCACCGCCTTCAAACGGCGGTTCGGTCTGACCCCTACCGAAGTCCGCCGCCATTAGCGCCCCGCGCATGACGGACGTCCCCAGGAGACAGCAATGCCGCTTGCCCCCTTGAAGCTCGTCGCCGCCATGGCGCTCGCCCTCGCCTGCCTGGCCCTTCCCGCCGCGGCACGGGCCGAGATCGCGGTCCGCCACGTCCAGGGCGAGACCGTGCTGCCGGAACGGCCGAAGACCGTGCTGGTCTTCGACCTCGCCGCCCTCGACACGCTCGACAGGCTCGGCGTTCCGGTCGCCGGGGTGCCGGGATCCAATCTTCCCGAATATCTCGCCAAGTACCGCGACAAGCAGTACCTCAAGATCGGGACGCTGTTCGAGCCGGACTTCGAGGCGGTCCACGCCGCCGCGCCGGACCTCATCATCGTGGGCGGACGCTCCGCGCCGAAATATGCCGAGCTCGCGCGCATCGCGCCGACCATCGACCTCACGGTCGACCCGAGCCGCTACGTCGAGAGCGTCCGCCGGAACACCGAGACGCTCGGGCGGATCTTCGGAAGGGAGAAGGAGGCGGGCGCGCTCGAGGCGAAGCTCGACGGCGCGATGGCGCGTGTGCGCGCCCTCGCCCCGGAGGCCGGGCGTTCGCTGGTCATCCTCACCACGGGCGGAAAGGTCTCCGCCTACGGCAAGGGAACGCGGTTCGGCTGGGTCCACAGCGATCTCGGCTTCGCGCAGGCGGCGGAGGGCCTGACGATCGCCACGCATGGCGAGCCGGTCTCCTTCGAGTTCATCCTGAAGACCAATCCCGACACGCTCTTCGTCATCGACCGGGACGCGGCGATCGGCCGGGCCGGCAGCTCGGCGAAGAAGACCCTCGACAACGACCTCGTCGCGGCGACGAAGGCGGCCCGGAACAACAGGATCGTCTATGTCGACCCCGCCCTCTGGTACATCGTCGGCGGCGGCGTCGGCGCCCTCACGACGGCCGTGGAGGAGATCGGCGACGCGCTCCGCCGCGCTTCGTAGCGGCTCCGGCCGCCGGCACCGGACGCTCCGCATGATCCCGCAGTGATCGGGCGGCTCGCGCTCGCCCTTGTCGGCCTGGCGGTGCTCGCCTCGGCAAGCCTCGTCGTCGGCGTCGGCGATCTCGACCTGAGGGGCCTCGTGACAGGCGGGGCGGACGCCGAAACGCTCCGCCTGCTCGCGGTCAGCCGGATTCCGCGGACCGTGGCCGTCATCCTCGCCGGTGCGTCGATGGGGATAGCGGCGGTCATCATGCAGATGCTCTTCCGCAACCGCTTCGTGGAGCCGACGACCTCGGGCGGCGCCGAAGCGGCGAGCCTCGGGCTGCTCGCGGTCGCGCTCCTCGCCCCCGACCTGCCGGTGATGGGAAAGATGCTCGTGGCAGCGCTCTTCTCGCTTGCCGGCACGGCGCTCTTCCTGCTGCTGGTGGACAGGCTGCCGGTGCGCTCGACCCTGATCGTGCCGCTCCTCGGCATCATGCTCGGCAAGGTCATCGAGGCCGTGACGACCTTCTTCGCGTACCGCTACGACCTCCTGCAATCCCTCGCGGCCTGGACCAACGGCGACTTCTCGGGCGTGCTGCGCGGCCGGTACGAGCTGCTCTGGGTCGCCGCCGCCCTGACGGCGCTCGCCTATCTCGCGGCCGACCGCTTCACCGTGGCGGGGCTCGGCGAGAGCTTCACCACCAATCTCGGGCTGAACTACAGGCGCATCGTCACGCTCGGGCTCGCCGTCGTCTCGCTCGTCACCGCCGCCACGGTGGTGACGGTCGGAACGGTGCCCTTCCTCGGCCTGATCGTCGCCAATCTCGTCAGCATGCTGGCAGGCGACAATCTGCGCCGCTCGATGCCATGGATCGCGCTCGCCGGCGCGGCCTTCCTGCTCGCCTCGGACATTCTCGGCCGGCTCGTCCGGTTTCCGTACGAAGTCCCGGTCGGAACTGTGGTCGGTGTCGTCGGAAGCGGTATCTTCCTGGTGCTTCTCCTTGGCCGACGGGCGCGCTTTGGCTGACGAGCGGACGCCGCGGCGGACCCGGATCGTCCTCGGCACGCTCGGCGCGGCGGCGGCGCTTTCGGCCGCCGCCTTCATGACCGTCGGGGCGCGCGGCGACTGGGCCTTCGTGCTGGCGTTCCGGGCCGAGAAGCTCGCCGGCCTCGTCCTCGTCGCCGCCGCGGTGGCGATCGCGACGGTGCTCTTCCAGACGATCGCCGAGAACCGGATCCTGACCCCGGCGGTGATGGGCTTCGATTCCCTCTATCTCGCGATCCAGACCGGTGCCGTCCACTTCCTCGGCTCGCGCGCGCTGGTCGCGCTCGACCCCCGCCTTCGCTTCGTCGTCGAGACCGCCGCCATGGTCGCGCTTTCCGGCCTGCTCTTCCGATGGCTCTTTCTCGGCCGGCGCCGCAGCATCCATCTCGTGGTCCTCGCCGGGCTCGTCTTCGGCCTCTTCTTCCGGAGCCTGTCGAGCATGGTGCAGCGGATGCTGGATCCGAACGAGTTCGCCGTGGTGCAGGACATGATGTTCGCGAGCTTCAACAAGGTCGATACGGACCTCCTGGCGGTCGCCGCCGCGGCGGTCGCGGGTTCGGGCATCGTCTGCCTCCGTCTCGTCCACGCGCTCGACGTGCTCGCGCTCGGCCGCGACCTCTCCGTCAATCTGGGCGTCGACCATCGCCGGCTGGTGACGGCCCTCTTCGCCGTGGTCGCGATCCTCGTTTCCGTCTCCACGGCGCTCGTGGGCCCGATCACGTTCTTCGGCCTGCTCGTCGCGAGCCTTGCCTATCAGGTCGCCGGCAGCGACCGGCACCGCGAGACGCTCCCTGCGGCAATCCTGATCGCGATCGTCGCGCTCGTCGGCGGGCAGACGGTGCTCGAGCGCGTGTTCGGTCTCGATACCGCCCTCAGCGTCATCGTCGACTTCGCCGGCGGGCTCGCCTTCCTCGTCCTCCTCCTGCGGAGCGCCCGCGCATGATCGAGATCGACAGCGTCACCAAGCGCTACGGCGAAACCGCGGTGGTCGACGACGTGAGCCTTGCATTGCCAGCGGGCGGGATCACCGCGATCGTCGGTCCGAACGGCGCGGGCAAGTCGACGCTTCTCTCGATCGTTGCGCGGCTCGCGCCAGCGGATGCCGGACGGGTGCGGGTCGACGGCCTCGACGTGGCGTCGACGCCGGGCGCGGTCCTCGCCAAGCGGCTCGCCATGCTCCGGCAGGAGAACCAGGTGCTGGCGCGGCTGACCGTCCGGGAGCTGGTGGCGTTCGGCCGCTACCCGCATTCGAGGGGCAGGCCGACGGCCGAGGACGAACGGCACGTGGCGAATTCGATCGCCTATCTCGGCCTCGAGCCGCTCCAGGAGCGATTCCTCGACGAGCTGTCGGGCGGCCAGCGCCAGCGCGCCTTCGTGGCGATGGTGCTCTGCCAGGACACGGACTACGTCCTCCTCGACGAGCCGCTCAACAGCCTCGACATGAAGCACGCCGCGGCGATGATGCGGCTCCTGCGCCGTGCCGCGGACGAGCTCGGAAAATCCATCGTCCTGGTCCTGCACGACATCAATTTCGCGGCCGCCTATGCCGACCGGATCGTGGCGATGCGGGACGGCCGCGTGGTGTTCGACGGTCCGCCCGAAGGCCTGATGCGGGAGGACGTGCTCGAAAGCGTCTACGACATGCGCATCCGCGTCGAGGCGATCGGGGACTGGCGCCTCGCCGTCTATTACCGCTGACCCTCGGCGCGGCCACACGGCTTGCGGGCGCGCCGACTTGGCCTATTCTCAGCGGCCAGATCGATCGGCCTGCGCGAGGCTTCCTCCCCCGAGGGAGGAGGTGGCAAGCGAGGGTCCTGTCAGCGCGGAGCGCCCGATGTCCTACCAGCCTGCGGAAGATCCGGTCCCCGGCGATCCCCATTCGTGCTCCGCGATCGAAACGGTGATCGTGCCGCGCGCGAGCGACCTCGGCGGCTTCGAGGTCAGGCGCGCGCTGCCCTCCAGGGGCCGCAAGATGATCGGACCGTTCATCTTCTTCGACCAGATGGGGCCGGCCGAGTTCTTCCTGGGCAACGGCATCGACGTGCGTCCGCACCCCCATATCGGTCTTGCGACCGTCACGTACCTCTTCACCGGCGCGATCACGCACCGGGATTCCCTCGGCACCGAGATCGACATCGAGCCGGGCGCCGTGAACCTGATGGCGGCGGGGCGCGGCATCGCGCATTCGGAGCGGACCCCGGCGCGGCTGCGGACCGGCGGCACGAGTCTCTTCGGCATCCAGACCTGGGTCGCACTGCCGCTCGGTCTGGAGGAAGCGGCTCCGAGCTTCCGCCATCATCCCGCCGCGGAGCTGCCGGTGATCGAGGATGGCGGCGCGCGCGTTCGCCTCGTCGCGGGTTCGCTCTACGGCGCGAGCTCGCCCGTCGAAGCCTTCTCGGAAACCGTCTACGCCGATGTCCAGCTCGCCGCCGGCGCGGCCATCCCGCTCGATCCGAGCTTCGAGGAGCGCGGCCTCTATGTCGTTTCCGGCGAGATCGAGATCGCCGGGGACCGCTTCGAGGGCCCGCAGCTCCTCGTCTTCCGGCCGGGCGACACGATCACGGTGCGCGCCGTCTCCGCAAGCCGGCTGATGGTCCTCGGCGGCGCGGCCATGGACGGCGACCGCTACATCTGGTGGAACTTCGTGTCGTCCCGCCGCGAGCGGATCGAGGCGGCGCGGAACGACTGGGAGGCGGGCCGCTTCGACCGCGTCCAGGGCGAGGCGCCCGACGAGTTCATCCCGGCCCCGCCGCAGGTCCGGCTCGCCGAGAAGCGTCGCGTCGATTATCCCTGACAGACCTCCGGCGGCTCACTCCAAGCCGGCCTTGGCCCGCCCTATGTATGTGGTGTAACCGTCCACCCCTTCGTTCGCGCCCCGGATCCATGGCACCACCTTCCACTCCGCTCCTTGACCGCGTCCGCACGCCGGACGACCTGCGGAAGCTCCGGGAAGAGGATCTCGGGCAGCTCGCGGCCGAGCTCCGCGCGGAGATGGTCGACGCGGTCTCCGTCACCGGCGGCCACCTCGGGGCCGGGCTCGGGGTGATCGAGCTGACGGTCGCGCTCCACTATATCTTCGACACCCCGCGCGACCGGCTGATCTGGGACGTCGGCCACCAGGCCTATCCGCACAAGATCCTGACCGGGCGGCGCGACCGCATCCGGACGCTGCGCCAGGGCGGCGGGCTTTCCGGATTCACGCGCCGGAGCGAGAGCGCGTACGACCCATTCGGAGCGGCCCACTCCTCGACCTCCATCTCGGCCGGCCTCGGCATGGCGGTCGCGCGCGACCTCTCCGGCGGCGACAACAAGGTCGTCGCCGTGATCGGCGACGGCGCGATGTCGGCCGGGATGGCCTATGAGGCGATGAACAATGCGGGCGCGCTGAAATCGCGCCTCATCGTGATCCTCAACGACAACGACATGTCGATCGCGCCGCCGACGGGCGCGATGCGGGCCCATCTTGCGCGCCTCGTCTCCGGGCGCACCTATCTGACCATCCGCGAGGCGGCGAAGAGCTTCACGAGCCGGCTGCCCCGCTTCATCCGCGAGAAGGCGCGCCAGACGGAGGAATATGCCCGCGGCTTCTGGACGGGCGGCACCCTCTTCGAGGAGCTCGGCTTCTACTATGTCGGGCCGATCGACGGCCACAATCTCGACCATCTCCTTCCGGTTCTGAAGAACGTGCGCGACGCCGACGAGGGCCCGATCCTCGTCCACGTGGTGACGCAGAAGGGCAAGGGCTACGCCCCAGCCGAGGCCTCCGACGACAAGTATCACGGCGTCGGCAAGTTCAACGTCGTGACCGGCGAGCAGGCCAAGGCCAAGGCGAACGCGCCGTCCTACACCCGGGTCTTCGCCACCTCCCTCGTCCAGGAGGCGGAGCGGGACGACAAGATCGTCGCCGTCACGGCCGCGATGCCGGCGGGCACCGGGCTCGATCTCTTCGGCGAGGCGTTTCCGGCGCGCATGTTCGACGTCGGCATCGCGGAACAGCATGCCGTCACCTTTTCCGCCGGAATGGCGGCGGAGGGCCTGAAGCCGTTCTGCGCGATCTATTCGACCTTCCTGCAGCGCGCCTACGACCAGGTCGTGCACGACGTCGCGATCCAGAACCTGCCGGTGCGGTTCCCGATCGATCGCGCGGGCCTGGTCGGAGCCGACGGCGCCACGCATGCCGGCAGCTTCGACGTCGCCTATCTCGGCTGCGTGCCGAACATGGTCGTCATGGCGGCCGCCGACGAGGCGGAGCTCCGCCACATGGTCCGCACCGCCGCCGCCTATGACGAGGGACCGATCGCCTTCCGCTATCCCCGCGGGGAAGGTGTCGGGATCGATCTTCCGGAGCGCGGCGAGATCCTGACGATCGGCCGCGGCCGGATCCTCCGGGAGGGCACGAAGATCGCCCTCGTCACGCTCGGCGGCCGGCTCCAGGAGGCCCTCAAGGCGGCGGAGATCCTGGAGACGCACGGCCTTTCGACCACCGTCGCGGACGCCCGCTTCGCCAAGCCGCTCGACACCGACCTCGTGCTCCGGCTCGCCGCCGAGCACGAGGCGCTGATCACGGTGGAGGAAGGGTCGATCGGCGGCTTCGGAAGCTACGTTCTGGGCACGCTCGCCGAGGCCGGACGGCTCGACGACGGACTGACGGTGCGGACGCTCGTACTTCCCGACCGCTTCATCGACCATGACAGGCCGGATGCCATGTACGCCGGGGCCGGGCTCGACGCGCCGGCCATCGTCGCGAAGGTATTCGAAGCGCTCGGCCGCCGCCCGGTAGAGAAGCGGCCGCGCCTCGGCCAGGCGGGAAGCTGAGGCGCTCCCGGCCGGCCATGCGTGACGAATGGGCGCGGGTGCCGCGTCCAAACGCGCCGTCGGCGGGTGCCGCGCGACCTGCCATATTGAGCGCATGCCGAACCTGCTCCTTCGCCTCTGGCTTCCGCTTGCCGTCGCGATTCTCCTGACGATCGCCGCCGCGGTGACCTTGACGCGCGCCGAGGAACCGGCTTTCCCCGGCGGGATCCGCTCGGCCGCGGGCACGCGAGCCGATCCGCCCGGCGGCTCAATCGGGTTCCGGTCCTGACCGGCAAGAGGGGACGGCATGAACGCATTGCGTGCGCTGAGGCTCTTTCTCTGGCTGCTCGTCCCGGTGGCGGCCTTCGTGGCGGCCGGCTACTACTTCACCGTCATCCGGGCGCCTGCCGACAGCGGCGGCGTGGCGGTGAACGCGCCGCTCGGCGGTCCCTTCCAGCTCGTCGACGGCGACGGCAAGCCGGTCACGGAATCAATCTTCCGCGACGAGCCGAGCGCGGTCTTCTTCGGCTTCACGCATTGCCCCGACGTGTGCCCGACGGCTCTCTCCGACATGGCGCAATGGATCGATGCCCTCGGGGCTGACGCCGACCGCATGCGCTTCGTCTTCGTGACCGTCGATCCGGAGCGCGACACGCCCGAGGTCATGAAGGAATATGTCGGCGCCTTCTCGCCGAAGATCATGGGCGTCACGGGCGAGCCGGCGAAGGTGACGTCGATGCTCGACGACTATCACATCTACTACAGGAAGGTGCCGACGGAGGGCGGCGACTACAGCATGGACCATTCCGCCTCGATCTTCCTCCTGAACGAGCGCGGCGAGCTCACGGGCACGATCAGCCCGGACGAATCCGGCGACAGCGCCGTGGCGAAACTGAAGCGACTTGTGGCAGGATAGGTCCGGAACCTGATCGGGCCAGCACCATGGACCTCACCTCTTCCGGCCTGCGCGTCGTCGTCCTCGCCTTCGGCGTGGTCGCCCTCCTTGCCGGTGCCGGCTGGGCCGTCTACGGCGACGAGATCTTTCTTTCCATCCTCATGGCCGGGATCGCCGGCTGCCTCTGAACGATTGCGCGGCCGGACGATCCGGCCCATCTAGCGCGCGATGAACACGCGGCAGCGTCTCGACGAGGCTCTGGTTGCGGCCGGCCTCGCGCCGAGCCGCTCGCGCGCACGCGACATGGTCCTGCGCGGCACGGTCTCCATCGACGGCGTGCGAGGAGAGCGGCCCGGCCAGCGCGTTTCGCCGGACGCGGTCCTCGCGGTCGCCGATCCCGCCGCCAGCTATGTGTCGCGCGCCGCGCTGAAGCTCGTCGCCGCCCTCGATTCCTTCGGCTACGACCCGTCCGGGCGGGTCTGCCTCGATCTCGGGTCCTCGACCGGCGGCTTCACGCAGGTCCTGCTCCGGCGCGACGCCCGCCGCGTGCACGCGGTCGATGTCGGCCGGGACCAGCTCGATCCCGTCCTTGCCGGCGATCCGCGCGTGCGGAGCCGGGAAGGCCTCAACGCCCGCGAGCTGACCGCCGCTCATCTTGACGGCGACCCGATCGAAGCCGTCGTGTCGGATCTGAGCTTCATCAGCCTGACGGTCGCGCTGCCGCCGGCGCTCGCGCTGGCCGCCTCGGGCGCCTGGGGCGTGTTTCTGGTGAAGCCGCAATTCGAGGTCGGCCGCGAGGGCATCGGCCGGGGCGGGATCGTCCGGGATCCGGGTCTCGCCGAGGCCGCCGCCGAGCGGGTCGCCGGCTGGCTCGCGGCCCGGTCCGGATGGACCGTCGACGCGCTGATCCCGTCCCCGATCGCAGGCGGAGACGGCAACCGGGAGTTCCTGCTCGGGGGCCGCCATGGCTGAGACGGTGCGGGTCGCCGCGCTCGGCCATCGCGGCGACGGCGTGGCGGCGGGCCCGGAGGGAGCGCTCTACGTTCCCTTCACGCTTCCCGGCGAAGAGGTGCGGATCGAGCGTGCCGGCACGCGCGCGCGGCTTCTCGAAATCATGGCGCCGAGCCCCGAACGCGTCGCCCCCGCCTGCCCGCATTTCGGGCTCTGCGGCGGCTGCCAGCTCCAGATGATGTCGCTCGATGCGGCCCGTTCCCTGAAGCGGCGCTTCGTCGCGGATGCGCTCGCGCGGGAAGGGATCGGAGCCGAACCGGCGGAGACGATCGGCGTCGATCCGGCCAGCCGGCGGCGCGCGGCGCTCACCGCCGTGAAGGCCGGCGACCGCGTGCTCCTCGGCTTCAACGAGCGAAACTCCAACCGCCTCGTCGACCTTGAACGCTGCGTGGTCCTCGTGCCCGGGATCGCCGGACGGCTGCCGGCGATCCGCCGTCTGCTTGCGCCGCTGCTCGCGCCGAGAAAGCCGGCGCGGGTGACCGTCCTTGCGACCGGCACCGGCCTCGACATCGCCGTCGAAGGAACGGCGCGGCGCGGCCCGGGGCGGCTTCCGCATCTTCTCGAGCTCGCGGAAGCGGCCGGCATCGCCCGCCTCAGCCTCGACGGCGAGGTGCTGCTCGGGCTCGCCGAGCCGCGGCTCGCGGTCGGCGGCCTGGACATCGTCCCGCCGCCCGGCGCCTTCGTGCAGGCCTCCGCCGAAGCGGAGGCGGCGATGACCCGCCTCGTCGTCCGGCATCTCGCCGGCGCCGGGAACGTGGTCGACCTCTTCGCCGGGCTCGGCACGTTCAGCCTGGCGCTCGCCCGCACGGCACGCGTGACCGCCGTGGAATCGGCCGGTCCCGCTCTCGACGCCCTTGCGGCGGCCGCACGCCGCGCGACCGGCCTCAAGCCGATCCGGACCGAGCGCCGGGACCTCTTCGCCTTCCCGCTCGCGGAGGGCGAGCTCGCCCGCTTCGACGGCGCCGTGTTCGACCCGCCGCGGGCAGGCGCGAAAGCGCAGGCCGCCCTGCTCGCGCGGTCCACGATCGGCCGCATTGCTGCGGTCTCCTGCAATCCGGCGAGCTTCGCCCGGGACGCCCGCCTGCTCGTCGACGGCGGCTATCGGCTGGAGACGGTGGTCCCGGTCGATCAGTTCGTCCATTCCGCCGAAGTGGAGGTCGTCGGGCTCTTCGTCCGGACCTGACCCCGCACTGCGGCAAGAGGAAGCTGGACGGCGCGTGGCGCCGCACCATCTCCCCTGCGGAGAGATCGGAATGGCTGAGACAGGCTTCGAACGTTGGACCAACAGGCTGACCTTCGCCGCGCGGCAGGGCGCCCGGGTGGCCTGGTACGCGGGGCACGGCGCGGCGCTGCGCCGGATGGTGCGCCGCATCGAAGCCGAGAACCCGCACTGGCGGAAGCGGATCGAGCGGCCCTCCGTCCCGGTGCCGGGCATGCGCGATCTGCTCGGCGGCGTGCGCGCGCTCCTCGCCCGCGACCTGGCCAATGTCGAAGCCGGCTTCTATCCGCTGCCCGACGACGAGGACGGCGATCTCGGCGCGCTCCTCGAGCGGAGCCGCGCCTTCTTCCGCGACGCGCCGGAGGTCGTGCGGCGGCGGCACGCGCAAGGCGGCCATGCCGAGGTGCTCGAGCGGGCCGGCGCGGAAGGCAGCCGCCGCCCGGACTATTACATGCAGAACTTCCACTTCCAGAGCGGCGGCTGGATGACCGAGGAATCCGCGCAGCTCTACGACATGCAGGTGGAAGTGCTGTTCTCCGGCGCGGCGAACGCCATGCGCCGGCAGGCGCTGCCGCCGATCGCGCGCGAGATCGCCGGCCGCGACCAGCGCGACATACGCAACGCCGACCTCGCCTGCGGTCCGGGCACCTTCATCACCCAGCTCCGGCGCGCCTTCCCGCGGCTGCCCACGATCGCGCTCGACCTGTCCGAGGCCTATCTCCAGGAGGCGCGCCGGCGGGTCGGGCGCGCGCCCGGCATCTATCCCGTGGTGGCCAAGGCCGAAGCGATTCCGCTCGCCGACGGCGCGCTCGAGCTCGCCACCTCGATCTACCTCTTTCACGAGCTGCCCGAAGAGGTGCGACGGGCGGTCGCCGCCGAGATGGCGCGCGTGGTTCGGCCGGGCGGCCTGCTGGTCGTGGTCGATTCGCTCCAGGCCGGCGACGAGCCGCGCTATGACGGGCTCCTGGAGATCTTTCCGCAGCTCTTTCACGAGCCCTACTTCAAGACCTATCTCCGGGATCCGCTCGAGGCCGTGTTCGAAGGCGCGGGTTTCGCGGTCGAGGAGCGGACGAACGCGTTCCTCTCGAAGGTCCTGCAGTTGCGGAGACGGCCGGCATGATCCGCAGGCTGCTGATCTATCTCCTCGCCGCGCTCTGCCTGCTGCTGGGGCTCGCCTTCATGGTGACGCCCATCCCGCTCGGCCTGCCGCTTCTTGCTACCGGATTGATCCTCGTCACGGCGACGAGCCGGCGGGCGGCCGGGCTCGTGCTCGCCAGCCGTCGCGGCGTCCCGCTCGTCGACCGCTCGATCGGATTTCTCGAGGCGCATTCCGGGCCGCGCCTTCGCCGCGCGCTGCGGCGCACCCGCCCGGGGCGGCTGCCGAGGCGGATCCCGCCGATCGCCGGGGCGGGCCCCGCCTGACCGGCGTCAACCCTCGAGGAGGTCGGTGTCCTCGATCTCGATGCCGAAGCCGCCGAGCCCGACATAGCGGCGCTCGCGCGAGGCGATGAGCCGGATCGAGCGGACGCCGAGATCCTTCAGGATCTGGGCGCCGAGGCCGATCTCGCGCCATTCGAGCTCGCGCGCCTGCGCGGAGCCGTGCTCCTCGTCGGAGCGCGAGGCGTCGCGCGTGCGGATCCCCGAGCGGGCGACGCCGACCGCGCCCTCGCGCAGATAGATGATGACCCCGCGCTGTTCGCGGGCGAGCCGCTCGATGATGGCGTCGAGCCGGCCGGGGCGGCCGAAGACGTGCTCCGCCACGTCTTCCATCTGAAGGCGCACCGGAATTCCCTTTCCGTCGCCGATCTCGCCGAACGTCACCGCGAGGTGGTGCATCGGATCGAAGGGCGTGCGGAACACGGTGACGGTGGCCGGCCCGTGCGCGGTCTCCATTCCGAAGCTGTTGAGCCGCTCGATCAGCCGCTCGGAACGCTGGCGGTACGTGATGAGGTCCGCCACCGAGACCGAGAGCAGGCCGTGCGTCGCCGCGAAGGCGGCGACCTGCGCGCCGCGCATGACGGTGCCGTCGTCGTTCACCAGCTCGGCGAGCACGCCGACCGGCGTGAGCCCGGCGAGCTTGCAGAGGTCGACGCAGGCCTCGGTATGGCCGGACCGCATCAGAACGCCGCCGTCGCGCGCAATCAGCGGGAAGACGTGGCCGGGCCTGACGAAGTCCGAGGGGCCGGCATTGTCGTTCGCCAGGCCGCGCACCGTCGCCGTACGCTCTTCGGCCGAGATGCCGGTCGTCAGATTGTGGCGGAAGTCGACCGAGACCGTGAAGGCGGTGCCGAGCGGCGCGTCGTTGGAGGCGACCATCGGGTCGAGCCGGAGGCGGCGGGCATGGTCTCCGGTCAGCGGCGCGCAGACGATGCCGCTCGTATGGCGGACGATGAACGCCATCTTCTCGGCGGTGCAGTGCTGGGCGGCGACGAAGAGGTCGCCCTCGTTCTCGCGGTCGTCGTCGTCCGTGACGACGACGAGTTCCCCGCGCTTGAAAGCTTCGATCGCCGCAGCGACCCGTTCGATGGGATCGGTCATGTTCTTGAAGTGCTCTCGGATCCGGTCTGTGCGCGATGGCGCAGATAGTGGTCGGCAAGGACGATGGCGAGCATCGCCTCGCCGACGGGAACGGCGCGGATGCCCACGCAGGGGTCGTGCCGGCCCTTGGTGACGATGTCGACGTTCTCGCCCCGGCGCGTGATGCCCTGCACCGGCACGAGCAGGGACGAGGTCGGCTTGACGGCGAAGCGGACCACGATCGGCTGTCCCGTCGAGATGCCGCCGAGGATGCCGCCCGCTCTGTTGGAGAGGAAGACGGGCCTTCCGTCCGGACCGGCGCGCATGGCGTCGGCGTTCTCCTCGCCCCGGAGCCGCGCCGCCTCGAAGCCGGCCCCGATCTCCACGCCCTTGACGGCGTTGATCGACATCATCGCGGCCGCGAGGTCCTGGTCGAGCTTGCCGTAGACCGGCGCGCCGAGGCCGACGGGCACCCCCTCGGCCACGACCTCGACGACGGCGCCGACGGAGGATCCCGCCTTCCTGATGCCGTCGAGATAGGTCGCCCAGCGTTCGGCGGTCTGCGGATCGGGACAGAAGAAGGGGTTCTTCTCCACCACGTCCCAGTCCCAGGCGGCACGGTCGATGTCGATCTCGCCGATCGAGACGAGCGCGCCCCGGATCGAAACCCCGGGCAGGAGCTTGCGGGCGATCGCGCCGGCCGCCACCCGCATCGCGGTCTCGCGCGCCGAGGACCGTCCTCCGCCGCGATAGTCGCGCAGCCCGTACTTGGCGTCGTAGGTGTAGTCGGCGTGGCCGGGCCGGTAGCGGTCGCGGATCTCGGAATAGTCCTTCGAGCGCTGGTCGACATTGTCGATCTGCAGCGCGATCGGCGTCCCCGTGGTCACGAGCCCGCCGGTCTCGTCGTCCTCGAAAACGCCCGAGAGGATGCGGACCTCGTCGGGCTCGCGCCGCTGCGTCGTATAGCGCGATTGTCCCGGCCGCCGCCGGTCGAGCTCGGCCTGGATCTCGGCCGCCGAGATCGGCAGCCCCGGCGGGCACCCGTCCACCACGCAGCCGATCGCGGGCCCGTGGCTTTCGCCCCAGGTGGTCACGCGGAAAAGATGGCCGAAGGTGTTGTGGGACATCGAAGGGAGCCGAGATCGTGTTGATCTCATAGAAAGCCCGGTGCCGGGGGTCAAACGGCGATCGGCGTTCTTACGGGCGCCGAGGCGCGCCTCAGCCGCCGCGGGCGGTGCGCGCGCGTACGGCCCGCTCGTCGAAGAGCGCGACCAGCCAGATCGCGAAGCCGGCGGCCGCGAGCGCGGCACCCACCCAGCCGGTCGAGGCCCAGCCCCAGCCCGGCAGCGATGGCGAGACCGCCGAGCCAGGGTCCGATCGCGTTCGCGACGTTGAAGGCGCTGTGGTTGAGCGCCGCCGCGAGCGTCTGCGCGTCCTCGGCGACGTCCATCAGGCGCGTCTGCAGAACGGGCGCAAGCCCTCCGCCCATGCCGATCAGGAAGGCGAACACGGCGACGGCGACCGCGTCCTGCACCGCGAAGGGATAGAGCGCGAGCACGGCCGCGCTCCAGACGAGCATGCCTCCGGCCGTCCGCATCAGCCCGCGATCCGCGAACCACGAGGCGATGAGCGTTCCCGCGGTCATCCCGAAGCCGAAGACGCAGAGAACGACCGGCACGAAAGCCGGCGATACGCCGGTGACCTCGATCAGCGTCGAAGCCGCGTAGGAATAGACGGCGAACAGGCCGCCGAAGCCGATCGCACCGATGGCGAGCGTCAGCCAGACCTGCCTGCGCCGCAGTGCGCCGAGCTCCCGGAGCGGGCTTGCGCCGCCGGCGGGCCGGTCGTGCGGCACGAGGAGCCAGACGAGCGCGGCCGTCAGGATCGCGAGCACGCCGACAACGCCGAAACCCCAGCGCCAGCCGAGCGCCTGGCCGAGCCAGTTGGCGAGCGGCACGCCGGCTATGGTGGCGATGGTGAGGCCGAGCATCATCCGCGCCACCGCCTGCGTCCGCCGGTGCAGCGGCACGAGCGATGCCGCGACAAGGGCCGCCACGCCGAAATAGGCGCCGTGCGGGAGCCCGCTCAGGAACCGGAAGACCAGCATCCAGCCGTAGGACGGGGCGAGCGCGGCAAGCACGTTGGCGGCCGCGAACAACGCCATCAGGCCGATGAGCAGCGTGCGGCGGGCGACCTTCGCCGCCAGCACGGCGATCACGGGGGCGCCGACCACGACGCCGAGCGCATAGGCGCTGATGACGTGTCCCGCCGTCGGCTCGTCGATCCCGAGCCCGCGCGCGAAATAGGGAAGCAGGCTCATTGCCGCGAACTCGGTCGTGCCGATCGCGAACCCGCCCATGGAGAGCGCGAAGAGGACCGCACCCGGGCGGACGGTCCGCTCCGCCTCCGCCGCCCGGGAGCCAATGAGCGGATCGGCCGGCAGGCACAACCCGCCGGCTTGCGAGCTGGTGGAAGTCATCTCGAAGCGTGTCCCTGGGAAGAGCCGGTTCCGGCCCTTGGCGGAGGAGAGAATAGGGTCCGCCGGAAGGGGGCGCCACCGCCGCGAACGCCCGATCTCGCATATGCGAGATGTCCGGGACGCATAGCTCCTGCTGGGCCCTTCGGCCGATTGCGGGAAGGGGCCGCCTCCGCCCGGGGCGATGACGAAGATCCCGCTTCCGCGCCGTCCGTACCGCGCCGGGACCCGTTCTCCGGCGCGGAATCCGGTCAGCGTTTGGGCCAGCGCCAGGCCGGCGGGTCATCGACGTCGGAGACGGTCTCGCCAAGCTCCTTGCGGAGGGTGACGATGCGCGCGCCCGCAATCCTTTCGAGCGCCGCCGCGAGTGCGGCGGCATGGGTCACGACGACGACCTGGGTGGCGGCAGATGCCCGGGCGATCAGCCGGGCGAGCGGCGCCAGGAGGTCGGGATGCAGGCTCGTCTCCGGCTCGTTGAGCACGAGGAGCGAAGGGGGACGCGGCGAAAGCAGCGCCGCGGCGAGCAGCAGATAGCGCAACGTCCCGTCGGAGAGCTCGGCGGCGCGGAGCGG
Organism: Propylenella binzhouense; assembly: GCF_009866965.1. Taxonomy (GTDB): domain Bacteria; phylum Pseudomonadota; class Alphaproteobacteria; order Rhizobiales; family Afifellaceae; genus Propylenella; species Propylenella binzhouense. The sequence goes on from NZ_SPKJ01000006.1 coordinate 51,345, forward strand.
CCGCAGCAGCCCTTTCTGGCGCATGGTCGCCTCGAACAGGCCGTCGGCGATCCGTATCTCGATCGCAGCGCCGGAAAACGCGTCGGCAATCGCCGAATCGAGGGCTTCCGCATCGCCGATCTCGCGGATCGTCTCCAGCGCCGCGGCGAGGTCGGCACCGTCGGATGCGAGCACCGGCGTGCGCGTGCCGACCTGCGGGCGGCGGGCGGGAGCCGCGGGATCGGCGCGGAAATGATCGTAGAAGCGCCAGCTCCGCATGCGCTCGCGAAGCGCGAGGAGTTCCGGCGCGCCGCGCGGATCGGCGGCATGGGTCATCATGCTGTCGAAAGCCGCGAGATCGGAGAGCACGACCGCACGCTCCGCCTTCTCGTCGAGGATGCGTACGACCGGCCCGCTGCGCAGGGCGAAGGCGTTGTGCCGCCCGAGCTTCTCGCCCGCCCACACCGCCTCCGCCTTGATCTCCGGGTCGCGGCCGAAGGCGGAGCCGCCGGTGACCGGCAGTCCGAGATCGACGGCATAGCCGTAGTCCTCGCTCGCAAAGCCGAGGCGGAGCCTCACGCGGTCGCGGCGGGGTCCTCCCTGGACCGGGTCGTCGCCCGCCTTCATCCCCCGCGAGAACTGCTCCGGCCCGGCCCAGAGGGTGGATTGCAGGCCGCCTTCCGCGGCGAGCGAAGCGACGAGGCGCCCCTGGGCCGCATCGGCGAGGAGCCTGACGGCGCGGTAGAGGCTCGACTTGCCGCTCCCGTTCGCGCCCGTGACGATCGTCAGCGGCCCGAGCGGGAGCACGAGATCGCGGAGCGACCGGTAGCCCGAAATGGCGAGGGTTATGATCATCGGGTCTCGTCCGCGACGGCCTGCCGCGCCGCTCCCTTACGAGCCGGAGAACGATCCTGCCATCCGGAGATCCATCGGTCCGACGGACGCCGTCGTGGGCGGCTGCGGCCGAGGACGATCGAAATCCGGGTTGCCGCCCGGCCGCTCAGGCCGGCGCGAACCGGAAGATCCGGCTCCAGAAGGAACCTTCCCGGCGCGCTTCCGCGACGCCGAGCCTCGCCTCCAGGACCTCGCACATGGCTTTCGCCTGCGCGGCTCTGATGCCGAGGTCGGTCGCACGGACGCGCGCTTCGTCCCGCTCCCGCAGAGCGGTCGCAAGTTCCCGCTCGAGGCGTTCCACCCTTTCGGCGAGCGCCGTGCCGGCGGGCGTGTCCGCGATGCCCGGGCGACCTCCATAGAGCGCGTCCACCGGCACATGGACGCGGGCGCGGCCGTCGCTCCCCTTGCTGCGGCTCCATCCCTTGCGGCCGACGAACTGGCGCGCGCTCCTGCGGGTGAGACCGAAGGCCGATGCCAGTTCATCGTAGGTGAGCAGTCGCTCGTCAGCCAGGATCATGGTTCGCTCCAATGGCTTGGCCAGGAAGGTGCGCGGCGAGTCTGGCGGCTGCGGTCTTAACGGTCCGTTAAGCATGGCTGACGGCGGACCCGCCCTCCGCCGCCGGGAGCGCGCGCGCCGCGCCGGGCGCCGACGGGCCGACGCCGCCGCGCTGTGCGCGACATTCCGGTCGTTCAGACCCTGCGGCAGGGGTTCGTGAAAGCTGCCGGAGCGACGCGCGGCCGGAGAAGAATGGGCGAATCAGGCAACATGCGCCCTCAGCCCGTCTCCATCAGCTAAAGCGTTGCTGCGGTTCGCGTCGCCTGATCATAATGGCCGGAAAGCACGCGCATGGTCGAAGCGACGGCGCCGATGGCCTTTGGATCGAGGCGCAATGCTGAGACCGCGTTAACAAGCAGACGCTCGCGTATCTGGCCGTAGCGCTGGCATGCTGCCTCGCCGGCCGGCGTGATCAGGACCAGCTTCTCCTTGCCCTGGCGCACGCGACCGATCAGCCCCTGCGATTCAAGCTTCTTCAGCGCATAGACGACGGTGTGCGTATCCTCGATGCCGAGGACGAGGCAGATGTCCGACAGGCGCTTCGGCCGTTGGCGGTGCGTGACTGAGTGCAGCACCAGAACCTCCAGCGAGGTCAGGCCGGGCTGGCCGGCCGCAGCCATGCAGCGCACTATCCAGCGGTCGAAGGCGTTGCTCGCAAGGATAAGGCCGAACTCGAACTCCGAAAGCTCCGGCAGACTGCTTGATGCAGCGAGATGCGCCGACGACACGATGTGGCCGCTGCCAGCCGCATCGAGAGGATTTTCATGTTTGCTCAAGTCGACGACCTTCCAGATTGCAGGGGAGAGTGGAGCCACGCTCTCCAGAGTTTGTTCGCATGATAGCTATGTCTTATCGGTAACAGGCTCGTCGAATTCCGACTAGAGCATCGGGCGATCAATGCGCAACATATCCTGCGGCCTTGAGATAGTTCCAGCATTCGTCGGGCGGGAACAGATCGCCGATGCTTCCGACGGCACGCCAGAGGGGCGTCGAGGGTGCGGGCGGCGGGCTTGCGCAGCAGCCTCTTGAGTTTTGACGCCACCGCCCGGCACGGCCGCCCCCCTTCACACGATCCGTTCCCGCAAGTCTGATGGACGTCGGCTTTCCCGTGCCGCGCATCTCCGCCCGCCACGGAATCAGATTCTTCGGCCCCCGCGGAATCCCGGGATCCGGCCTACTCGGCCGCTGCTCCAGTCCAACCTTCATCGGTGCGCCAGGCGGGACGATTTCGCGCCTAAAGCCCGAATGACGCGATCATATCGTTGACATGTTATCGACAAAATGAAATCGTTCGGTGGTGGGATTGTAAGGCGGGCAATGAGCTGGGACTTCTGGATCGACCGCGGCGGCACCTTTACCGACATCATCGCGCGGAAGCCCGACGGCACGCTGGAAGCGCGCAAGCTACTTTCGGAGAACCCCGGTGTGTATCGCGACTCCGCCACCGCAGGCATTCGCGCGTTTCTCGGGTTGAAGCCCGGCGACGCAATCCCGCCGGATGCGATCGGCACCATCAAGATGGGGACGACCGTGGCAACCAATGCCCTGCTTGAACGCAAGGGCGAGCCGCTGGCGCTCTTCATCACCGCAGGCTTTCGCGATCAGCTGGAGATCGGCTACCAGTCGCGCAGCGATATCTTCGCCATGAAGATCGAAAAGCCGGAAACGCTCTACACCTGTGTTTCCGAGGTCGACGAACGCGTGCTTGCGGATGGCACGGTGGAGCGGCCACTTGATCTCGATGCCGCGCGTCGAAAGTTCGAGGAGGTGCAGGCGAGGGGCATAACTTCCGTCGCCATCGTCTTGATGCACGCTTATCGCCATCCTGCGCACGAACAGGCTCTTGCGCAGCTGGCGCGCGAGATGGGCTTTGCCCAAGTGTCGGTCAGTCATGAGATTTCGCCTCTCATCAAGATCGTGGGACGTGGCGACACGACCGTGGTGGACGCCTATCTGTCGCCGGTCCTGCAGCGCTATCTCGATGGCGTGATCGCCGATCTCGACCTCGATGCGACAGGTGCCCGGCTCTTGTGCATGACGTCGGGGGGCGGGCTGACGTCGGCCGATCTCTTCCGCGGTCGCGATGCGATCCTGTCCGGTCCCGCGGGCGGCGTGGTGGGCGCTGCGCGGACCTGCGAGGCAGCGGGCTACGACAAGATCATCGGCTTCGACATGGGCGGCACGTCGACCGACGTGATGCACTACGAGGGCGAGTACGAGCGGACCTTCGAGTCGGAAGTCGCCGGCGTGCGCATGCGTGCACCGATGATGATGATCCACACTGTTGCGGCCGGCGGCGGATCGATCCTCTCGTTCGACGGTGCGCGGTTCCAGGTTGGGCCGGAATCGGCCGGCGCAAATCCCGGACCAGCCTGCTATCGCCGGGGCGGCCCGCTCACCATCACCGATGCCAACGTGATGCTGGGCAAGCTGCGCAAGCAGAACTTTCCGAAAATTTTTGGTCCCGGTCAGGACCAGCCGCTCGACGATGCGGTCGTGCGCGAGCGTTTCGCTGATCTCGTGAAAAGCGCCGGAGCGGGCATCACGCCTGAAGAAGCGGCGGACGGCTTCATCACCATCGCCGTGCAGAACATGGCCAGCGCCATCAAGAAGATTTCGGTGGCGCGCGGGTATGACATCACGCGCTATGCGCTGGCCTGTTTCGGCGGCGCCGGCGGGCAGCATGCCTGCCGGGTGGCAGAAACGCTAGGGATGAAGACCATCGTCGTCCATCCCTTCTCCGGCCTGCTGTCGGCCTACGGCATCGGCCTCGGCGACCTGCGCGCCAGCCGCCAGCAGAGTGTCGAGAAAGTGCTGTCGCCCGAGGTCATGACGTCGATTTCAGCGCTTTCCGAAAGACTGCTGTCCGAGACGCGGTCGTCGCTGGAATCGCAGGGCGTGGCGGCAACCGAAATGGCCGATGAGGTCAGGGTTCATCTCCGCTACATGGGCACGGATTCCGCCGTCGAGGTGAAGGCGGACAGCATGGACGAGATGGTCGCAGCCTTCGAGCGCGAACATCGCCAGCGTTTCGGATTCATCCAGGAGGGGCGCGACCTGGTGGTTGAGACCATGTCGGTGGAATCGATCGGCGGGGGCGCCGCCGTGCCGGAAACCCGGCGAGCGAAACCGGTCGTCCCTTCCGCGCTTCCTGAGACCTTCACCGGGATCTACAGCCAGGGCGCATGGCGGGAGGCCCGCGTCGTGCTGCGCCATGAGTTGGACGTCGGGCAGGTACTGGACGGGCCGGCTCTGCTCATTGAGCCAAACCAGACAGTCGTGATCGAGGCCGGCTGGTCGGGCCGGATCACAGAGCGCGACGATCTGGTTCTCACATTTTCGGAGAGTCCGGCGCAGACCACTGCCATGCAGCGGGGAACTGAATCGAACCCGATCATGCTGGAAGTGTTCAACAATCTCTTCATGTCCATAGCCGAGCAGATGGGCGTCGTTCTTCAGAATACGGCGCGGTCGGTCAACATGAAGGAGCGGCTGGACTTCTCCTGTGCGCTGTTCGACAGCGAAGGCAATCTGGTGGCCAATGCGCCGCATGTGCCGGTGCATCTGGGCTCAATGGATTCCTCGGTGCGGACGGTGCTCGAGCGAAATCGGGGCAACATCCGTCCCGGTGACGTCTTCGTACTGAACGCTCCATACGAGGGCGGCACCCACCTGCCGGACATCACCGTCGTCACCCCGGTGTTTGATCGCGGCGGGCGCGAAATTCGCTTCATCGTCGCCAGTCGAGGCCACCACGCCGATATCGGCGGCGTTGCGCCGGGTTCGATGAGCCCTCAGGCCCGCTCGATCGAGGAAGAGGGCGTCTATATCGACAACGTGAAGCTGGTCGACCGGGGCGTGTTCCGCGAAGCAGAGATGCGCGCCATTCTTGGCAACGCGCGCTATCCGGCCCGCAACCCCGACGAGAACATCGCCGATCTGAAGGCGCAGGTGGCTGCCAACGAACGCGGCGCCCGCGAAGTGCACAAGATGATCGAGCAGTTCGGCGAAGCGGTAGTGACCGCCTATATGGGCCACGTCCAGGACAATGCCGAAGCTGCGGTCCGCCAGGTCATCGATAGTCTGGACGACGGACATTTCGAGCTTCCGATGGATGCCGGATGCAAGATCTCGGTCGACGTTGCGGTCGATCCCGAGCACCGCCGGGTGCGTATCGACTTCGCGGGCACCAGCGAGCAGCAGCCGAGCAACTTCAACGCACCGGAATCGATCACCCGTGCCGCCGTGCTGTTCGTGTTCCGCATGCTCGTCGGCCGGAATATTCCCATGAATGCAGGTTGCCTGCGGCCGATCGACATTGTGGTGCCGGAAGGCAGCATGCTCTCGCCGCGCTATCCGGCCGCGGTGGTGGCAGGCAATGTCGAGGTCAGCCAGGCGGTGACGAACTGTCTGCTCGGCGCGGTCGGCAGGTTGGGATCATCGCAGGCGACGATGAACAACCTGACCTTCGGTAATGCGACGTCGCAGTACTACGAGACCATCTGCTCGGGCGCGCCGGCAGGCCCGGGTTTCGACGGCGTGTCCGGCGTGCATACGAACATGACCAACACGCGCCTGACCGATCCGGAGATTCTTGAAGCGCGCTTTCCCGTGGTCCTCGAAGAGTTCTCGATCCGCAGGGGATCCGGCGGGCGCGGGCAGTGGAATGCCGGCGATGGCGTGCGCCGGGTGATCCGCTTCCGCGAGAACGTCGATTGTTCGATCCTGAGCGGCAACCGCAAGGTGGCGCCGTTCGGTACAGCGGGGGGCGAAGCGGGCTCGCTCGGGCGCAATCTGCGCCGGCGCCTCGACGGCACGATCGAGGAATTGGATTCCTGCGTCCAGATTGCGGTTGTCGCCGGAGAGGCGGTGATCATCGAGACGGCGACGGGCGGCGGGTACGGTCCGCCGTCGAAGCGGGCCGCTGTCAAGCCGGTGCCGGCAACCACATCGCCGGACGGCAGGGACGACGATGTCGGTAAGACATCGTCAAATTATCGACTAAACGTCAATCAACATTGACACAGTGTCTCGGAGATGTGAGCAATTGGTGTGAAGGAGAGACACGGTCCGGAGCTTCGGGCTCAGGACGGGCAACCCTGGACGTGCATGTACTGCGGGCGACAGAGGGCTTGAACGTGTCCACTACGAAGAATTGCCGTTGAAGCAGGAACTGTCCGCTGAAAGCGCGGAGAAGAATGGGGTAGGCAGAATGAGCAGGACCACCTTCATCATGCATCGCCGCGGTTTTCTGGCCGGCACGGCTGCTGCAACTGCCATGTTGAGCCTTGGCGCAAGAGTGGGGCCGGCCATAGCGCAGGGCGCTGGCGGCACGCTGGTCTTCGGCCTTTCCGCAAATGTCGGAAACCTGGTCTATGGCCCATCGCGCGGCGCCGCCCAGTTCATCGTCAACCAGCAGATCCACCGCGGCCTGGTCAAATTCGACGAGAACGGCACCATCGTGCCTGCTCTGGCGGAAAGCTTCGAAGCGGTCGATCCTTCCAACTACAGGTTCACGCTGCGCGACGGCCTCAGCTTCCACGACGGTTCGCCCATCGACTCCGCAACAGTGAAGGCGAGCCTCGAATATCTCGCCGACAAGTCCACCGGCGCGGCGATCTACTCGGCCCTGTCGACGCTGGCCTCGATCGAGACGCCGGACGCGAAGACCGTTGTCGTCAAGCTGTCGAAGCCGAACGCCTCCTTCCTCGACTACATGGCCGATCCGAACGCCGGCATCGCGCCGGCGGCGGCGCTAGCACCGGGCGCGGCGAACTGGATAGGCGCAGGCCCGTTCAAGCTCCAGGCCAACGACAGCGGCGTCGGGCTGACGTTGGTCAAGGCGGACACCTATTACGACAAGGATTCGGTAGCGCTCGAAGGCGTCCGCTTCATCTTCTACCCGGATTCGTCTGCGCGCACGAATGCTCTGCTGGCAGGCGATGTCGACATGATCGATTTCGTCGGCTGGGAAGACTTCGAGCGTGTCGAAGCGGATTCGAACCTGGTTCTGGACGCAGTTCCGGGCCCGTTCGTCTACACGATGTTCAACGTGGAGAAGGCGCCGTTCGACAATCCGAAGGTGCGCCAGGCCATCGCCCACGCCATCAACCGCGACAACGTCGTCGCTGCCGCCTTCTATGGACATGGCGAGCCGCTCTATGGTGTTCCCATGTCGCCGGGGAACGGACGCTTCGATCCGAAGATGGGCGATCTGTGGGAATACAGCCCGGAGAAGGCGCGCGCCTTGCTGAAGGAAGCCGGCGTCGATGGCCTCAAGGTTTCGTTGCTGACCTCGTCGACCTATTCGTTCTTCCGCGACATGGCGCTGTCGATGCAGGCCGATCTCAAGGAGGTTGGGATCGAGGCGGAGCTGGATGCCCCGGATTGGGCGACCTACACGGCGTCGAAGAACGGAGGCAAGTACGACCTGGCGGTCGCTGGAGGTGCGCCTTCTGTCACCGGTCCTGTCTACCTGCAGGCCTATTCGATCGGTGGCCCCGCGTCGTCGTTCGGCAGCTACGGGTACGATGCATCCGAGATCGTTGCCCACATCCAGGCCGGCGAGGCGATTACCGACGATGCCGCCGCGCGGACGGAATATATGAAGGCGGTCGAGGTGATCCGCGACGAGGTGCCGTTCCTGCCGGTCGCGCAGCGTAGCCAAGCCTTCGCCTACAAGAACACGGTCAAGGGCTTCAAGAACGTGTCCGGTTTCCTCAGCATCACCGGCACGGGCTACATGATCGAGAAGGCCAAGGTCGAGTAATACTGGCCACCGACTTTCCTCGTAAGGTCACACACATCCGGCGGGACGCGCTGCGTTCCGTCATCACGAAAGAGATTCAACCTGATGGAACTGACGACCTACAGCGCGAAACGGCTGGCGATCGGCCTCGTGATGGTCGTCTGTGTCCAGGTCATCATCTTCCTGGCGGTTCAGGTGGTGCCCGGCGATCCAGTCGAGGCCATGATGAGCGAGACGGGCAATATCAGCCCGGAGATCGTCGCCGCCCTGCGTGAACAGTTCGGGCTCGATCAGCCGCTTCCGGTTCGGCTGCTGGAACATATGCGCGAGCTGTTCATGCTCGACTTCGGGACATCATTCCAATATTCGCAGCCCGCCGCAGCGATCATCGGCAGTCGTCTCCTCGTCAGCCTGGAACTGGTGGTTCTGTCGGCCTTTTTTGGCATCGCCGCAGGCATCTTCTTCGGCAGCTGGAGCGTCCAGACCCGCATCGGGAACTGGCTGGTGTCCGCATTGGGACCGATCATCCTGTCGGTGCCCGGCTATGTGGCGGGCTCGTTCTTCGTCCTGGCCCTGTCGCTGTGGCTAGGCTGGCTGCCGGCCGGCGGCATGGCTCCGATCTCCGATCCGGTCGAACATCTGCGGCGGCTCGTGCTCCCGGTGCTCACCCTGTCGCTGCCGATCGCGGCCACGATCGCCAAGGTGACGCGGTACTCGATCCTCGAAGTCCGCAACCAGGACTGGGTGCGAACCTCACGTGCCTATGGGTTTTCCGCCAGGCGAACCTTCAGGCGCGATATCCTGCGCAACGCGCTGACGCCCGTCCTGACGGTCTCGGCGCTCGAGCTCGGCGGGCTGATCGGCGCAACGGTGCTCGTCGAGCGCGTGTTCAATCTTCCGGGCCTCGGCTCGCTGCTCGTTTCGGCTGTGAGCGTGCGCGACTACCCGCTGATCCAGGGGGCGGTTTTCGTGATCTCCGCCTTCTACATCGCCATCAATATCGCGGCCGACATCGGCTACGGCTTCCTGGATCCAAGGGCGGCGCGGCGATGAGAAGGTATCTCCTGCCGGTGCTGGCCAGCGCCTTCGTTCTCTTCGCCATCGTCGGGCCTCTGCTCGTGCCGCACGATCCGCTGGCGCAGAACATCGTCAAGCGCTTCGCGCCCCTCGGCAGCCCCGAGCACCTGCTGGGTACCGACAATTTCGGCCGCGACGTGCTGGCGCGTATCGCGGCGGGTGCGCAGGTCGAACTGTTCACGGCGGTGAGCGCTACGCTGCTGGCGATGACGTTCGGCGTGCTGATCGGCATGACGGCGGCCTATTCGCGCGGCCCGACCGAAGGCGTCCTGATGCGCGGCGTCGACGTGATGCTGTCGATCCCGCCGCTGATCCTCGCGCTTCTGGTGGTCGCGGCGCTCGGGCCAAGCGTGCCGACACTGATCGGCGTGCTGGCGCTGCTGTTCATCCCCGGATTTGCCCGCGTCGCCTACGGCCAGACGCTGGAGGTCCGCAACCGCCAGTTCGTCGAGGCTGCCATCATCTTCGGCGCGCCGCGGCGGTCGATCATTCTCGGGCAGATCCTGCCCAACATCATGGCGCCGGTGCTGGCGCAGGCCTCGCTGACCATAGCATCCGCGATCCTCGTCGGGTCCGGCCTTGGCTATCTCGGTCTCGGCATCCGCCCGCCCGCGCCCTCCTGGGGCGGCATGGTGGCCGACGGGCAGCGCTACATGAGCAGCCATCCCATGCTGATGATCGTGCCCGGCATCTTCGTCGTCTCCACCATCCTGATCTTCAGCGCGCTTGGCGACACGTTGCGCGCGCTATGGGATCCGCGCGAGCAGAGGAGCCGGTGATGAGCGACGCCGCCCGCGAGACCGTCCTGTCCGTCCGGGACCTGTCGATCGATTTCCTCGCCGGCAGGACGCGCAAGAGCATCGTACGCACTCTGTCCTTCGACATTGCGCAGCGCGAGACGCTCGCCATCGTCGGAGAGTCCGGTTCCGGCAAATCGGTCACCGCACTCAGCCTGCTCGGGTTGCTCGGCCCGCGCGCGACCGTTTCCGGGGAAATCGACTTTCTCGGCCGGAACCTGCTTCCCTACGATTTCCATCATCTCACGAAGCTGCGCGGCAACGAGGTTTCCATCATCTTCCAGGAGCCGATGTCGGCGCTGAACCCGGTCTACAAGGTCGGACAGCAGCTTACCGACGTTATCCGCAACCACACGCAACTCAGCGTCGACCAGGCGCGCGAACATGCGATGGAACTGCTGCGCAAGGTCCGGCTGCCGACGCCAAAGACCAAGTTCGCCCAGTATCCCTTCGAGCTTTCGGGCGGGCAGCTGCAGCGCGTCATGATCGCCATGGCAATCGCCTGTCGTCCGCGCCTGCTCATCGCCGACGAGCCCACGACTGCGCTCGATGTGACCGTACAGGCGCAGATTCTGGACCTGCTGCGCGAACTGCAGTCCGAGATGGGCATGTCGATCCTGTTCATCACGCATGATTTCGGCGTGGTGGCCGACATCGCCGACCGCGTGCTCGTCATGCGCAACGGCGAGAAGGTCGAGAGCGGAACAGCGGTCGATCTCTTTACCGACCCCAAGGAAGACTACACCCGCGAGCTCCTTTCCGCCGTGCCCTCGCTCGACAGGCGCGTTGGGAATCGGGCCGTTCAGACCGGTACCGATACGGTCCTGCAATTCCGCAGTGTCGGCGTGACGTTCGCCGGACGGCGCGGCGACGGCATTCGCGCGCTGGACGGCATAGACCTGTCCATCCACCGTGGCGAGGTGGTGGCGCTGGTCGGCGAATCCGGCAGCGGGAAAAGCACGGTGGGCAACGTCGCCGCCGGGCTCGTGCGCATCGACGGTGGCCAGGTGGTGCTCGACGGGACGGTGCGTCAGGGCAATGGTGCCGATGCCAGCCGCCACTCGCCGGGAGTGAGCATGGTGTTCCAGGATGCGAACGCCTCGCTCAACCCGCGCATGCGGATCGGCGCGACGCTGCGCGCGGCGCTGAAATGGGCGCGGAGGTCGAAGCCGGAGCTCGAGACCAGCGACGAGTACATAAAGCGGATCATGGCAGAGGTCGGGCTGGGCGCGGACTTGTTCAACCGCTTCCCGCACGAGCTTTCGGGCGGTCAGAAACAGCGTGTTGGCATCGCCCGCGCCCTATCGGTCAAGCCTTCGCTGGTCGTCGCCGACGAGCCGACGTCGGCGCTCGACGTGTCGGTCCAGAAGACCGTGCTCGACCTGTTCGGGAAACTCCAGCGCGAGCATGGCTTCGCCTGCATCTTCATCACCCACGACCTGTCGCTGGCCTCCAACATCTCATCGCGCGTCGTCGTCATGTACAGGGGGCGCATCGTCGAGCAGGGCCCGACCAGGCGGATTCTCACCGCACCCTCGGATCCCTACACACGCGCATTGCTCGATTCCATCCCGCAGCCGGACCCGGTGCTGCAGCGCGCGCGCCGCACCCAGCCGGCGTGAGGCGTCGAACGCCCGCGCCTGTCACTCTCGAAGGAAGAAGTCCATGAAAGCGATCATCATCGGCGGCGGCATCGGCGGCATCATCAGCGCGCTGGTGCTCAAGCATCAGGGGTTCGACGTCGAGCTGTACGAGCGGGCGGAAGGCAATCCCGAGATCGGCTCGGCGGTCCAGTTCACGGCCAATGTGACCAACATCTTCAAGCGCATTGGCCTGCTGGAATTGGTCAAGGCCTGCGGCTCGCCGGTGGAAGTGCGCAACATGCGCGAGTGGAGCACCGGCAATATCATCAGCACAAACCGGCTTGGTGACACCATTGCCGAGCGCGAGCTGGGCTCGCCCTATCTCGTGTTCGGCCGCTCGGAATTGCTTGATCGATTGGGCGAGCAGCTGCCGGACGGCGTCGCGCATTACGGCATGAAGTGCGTCGGAGTGGAGCAGGACGAGGCAAGCGTGCGCGCCATCTTCGAGAATGGCCACGTAGCGGCCGGTGATGTGCTGATCGGCGCGGATGGCATCCGCTCCACCGTGCGACGTCTGGTCTTCGGCGAGGTCGAGCCGGTCTTCTCCGGCAAGGTCGCCTATCGCGGCCTGATACCGGCAAGCGAGCTGCCCGACTTCGACAGCTACAAGTGGATCGCGAATGCCTGGCCCGCGCCGGGTCAGTTCCTGCTGCAGAACTTCGCCGGTCGCGAGACCATCAATCTCAGCCTTTACCGCTCCGGCCAGAAGCTTGAGGATTTCGACACGGGCAACAAGACCGCCGTCGTGACGACCGACGAGGTGCTGGGCTTCGTCGAGGCCTGGGAGCCGTCCGCGAAGGATTGGATCTCGAAGTCGGCCGAGTACCTGCGCTGGCCCCTGTTCGACATCGAGCCACTCAAGCAATGGGCCAAGGGGCGGGTTGCGCTGCTGGGCGACGCGGCACATGCCACGCTGCCGTTTATCGGACAGGGCGCCGGGCAGGGGGCTGAGGACGCGAGCGCGCTCGGCGATGCGCTGGCCCGTCTCTCGACCGATCCGATTGCTGCGCTCAAGCTCTACGAGGAGTTCCGCCTGCCGCGCGCGACGCGCGTGCAGCTCGAATCCCGCGCGCGCTCCAACTACATGATGCTGAAGGATCCCTTTGCCATCAACCAGCGCAACCTGCAGTGGCGTGAAGCCTCGAAGGCGATCACCGGCTATTTCGGCAACTCCGTCGATCACTGGATTCTCAACTACGACGTGGCGCGCGAGTTCGAGGCCCATGTCGCCAAGCGCGCCGGCGCCTCGGCGGCCTGACGGATCGCCGTTCCAGACAGACAAGTACAAGGCAATGACCATGAGCAAGCCCAAGATCGGCATCATCATCGGCTCCACTCGCGACACGCGCTTCGGCGAAAAGCCGGCGAAGTGGATGCTCGATCTCGCCTCGCGCCGCGAGGAGATCGAGACAGAGCTCATCGACCTGCGCGACTACGACCTGCCGTTCTTCAACGAGGCTGCCTCGAACGCCTGGCAGGAATCGCAAGACCCGCGCGTCCTCAAGTGGCAGAGGAAGATCGGCGAGATGGACGGCTTCATCTTTGTAACTGCCGAATACAACCGGTCGATTCCCGGCGCGCTCAAGAACGCGCTCGACCAGGCCTACGTGGAGTGGAACTACAAGCCTGCTGCCATCCTCGGCTACGGCGCCGTCGGCGGCGCGCGCGCGGTGGAGCACCTGCGCAGCATCACGGTCGAACTCTACATGGTTCCGGTGCGTTCGACGGTCCACATTAGCGGCACCGAGTTCTTCACCGTCTGGCACGGCGGTGGCGACCAGCCGATCACGGCCATCGAGGGCACGATCGGACAGGGTGCGCAGGAACTGCTCGACCAGCTCATCTGGTGGGCGGAGCTGACCAAGGCAGGGCGCGCCAAGAAGCTGAAGACGCAGAACTAGCGCCCTCAAGTCTTGAATTGCCCCAGGGTCGAACCCCGATCAGCTCATTGAAGGCCTGTAGCAAACCAGCTTCCCTCATCGTTGTCTTGCGACGGAGACGATGATGAGCAGGCCTCCTGATGGACGAGGCGCGGTCGGCGATCGAGCCTCACCTTCCAAAGAACCAGCCGGGCCCGCGCAGGGTCGATGATCCGCGCGTCATCAGCGGCGTCCTGCATGCGCTGAAGGCTGGCTGTCGCTGGTAGGACTGCCCGAATGAGTGCGGTCCCCCCCGCGAACCATCTGCAACCGCTTCAGCCGCTGGTCCCGCCGACAGCCCTGGAGCCGCATCCTCCACCGCGCTACGCGCCCACGCCACGTCCCCGGACGTCACGAAGAAATGGGGGATTGCGACGTCAGGATTTCCGCGATCGACGGCTATCTTCCCCGAAAAAAGGACTCCGCTGCTGACGGTTTCGGTGGCTGGAGGGCGCCTTGGAGGGCCGGGGTCGCGGGTCGGTTTCGGCCCGGAAAAGCTATGGAAGGGGGAATGGTGCCCAGGGGCGGAATCGAACCACCGACACGCGGATTTTCAGTCCGCTGCTCTACCAACTGAGCTACCTGGGCGGATCGGCGCGGGGGCGGCGCCCCGACCGGAGTGCGGGCCTTATAATGGCTCGTATCCGGCCTGTCCAGCGCCCCGGCCGCCAGCCGGCGGAGGCGGTGCTCACGGCTCGAGATCCGGATCGGGCCTGCCGTCCTCCTCCTCTTCCTCGCGCCCCGGGATGACGTAGCGGCCGGCCAACCAGCGCCCGAGATCGAGGTCCGCGCAGCGCTTCGAGCAGAAGGGATAGGCGTCCTTGGCGGCGCGCTTGCCGCAGATCGGGCAGGAGCGGGGCGGACGGAGCGGGACGAGCTTCGGGTCACTTGCCATCGCGGTTCCTCAGGGCTCCGCGCCGCGCCAGGCGTCGTGCACCGGGTAGCCTTCGCCCGCGAGCAGGCTCGCCGTCTCGTAGAGCGGCAGCCCGACCACGCCCGAATAGGACCCGACAAGGCGCGAGACGAAGGCGCCGGCGCGGCCCTGGACGGCATAGCCGCCGGCCTTCCCCTCCCATTCGCCCGAGGCGATGTAGCTCTCGATCTCGGCGGCCGACAGCCGCTTGAAGCGCACCCGGGTCTCGACGACCTTGATCCGCACCTTGCCGCGCGGCGTGACGAGGCACATCGCGGTGAAGACGCGGTGCCCGCGCCCGGAGAGGAGGTGCATGCAGGCGACCGCATCCTCCGAGCGCTCCGGCTTCGGCAGGATGCGCCGTCCGACCGCGACGACCGTGTCGGCGGCGAGGACATAGGAATGCTCCAGCACCGGATCGCGCCTGACGGCACGCGCGGAGACCTCGGCCTTCGTCTCGGCGAGGCGGCGCGCGAGCGCGCGCGGCAGCTCGCGCTTGCGCGGGGTCTCGTCGATCTCCGCCGGCACGAGCCGGGCCGGGCGGATGCCGATCTGCTCGAGCAGCGCGAGGCGGCGCGGCGACCCGGACGCGAGAACGAGCGGCTTCGGCTCGCCATGGGAACTCAGCATCGGTCCGGGTCTCGCGTCTCTAGGGGCATGCGGCTGCGGCGGCTTAAGTAGTGCATCCGCCCGGCGGTGTGAACCGGCGCGGCCGCCGGGGACCGTCATCCGGCGCGGGGCTCCGGCGCGAAGCGCTCGCGGATCCGCGCCTCGAGGCGGTTCCTGACGTCGCGGTAGGCATCGAGGATCTGCGTGCGCGATCCGACCACGCCGGTCGGGTCGAAGGTCGGCCAGTATTCCACCTCGATGGCGAAGCTCCGCGTGAGCTCCAGCATCCGGTGATGCGCCTCTGGGGAGAGCGTCACCGCCAGGTCGAAATTGAGGTCCTCCAGGTCGGCAAGGGCCTGCGGCCGGCGGTCGCCGAGCGAGAGCCCGATCTCTTCCAGCACGGCGTCGACGAAGGGATCGCGGTCGCCCGGCTGCACGCCCGCCGACGCGACGTAGAGGCTCGCCGGGAACAGGTGGCGCGCGACGACCTCCGCCATCGGCGAGCGGATGGCGTTGCGGCCGCACACGAAGAGGACGGAGGAAGGCCGGCCCGGCAAGGCCGTCAGCCCCGCCGGTGCAGCGCGCAGATCAGCGTGAAGAGCCGCCGCGCGGTATCGAAATCGACATCGATCTTGCCCCGGAGCCGCTCCCGCAGCAGCTCGGAGGCCTCGTCGTGCATGCCGCGCCGGCCCAGGTCGATCGCCTCGATGCGGCTCGGCGCGCCGGTGCGGATCGCCGCGTGATAGCTCTCGCAGACCAGGAAGTAGTCCTTCACGATCTTCCGGAACGGCGTCAGCGAAAGCACATGCGTGACGAGCGGCGCCCCGTTCGCGCTGCGCACGTCGAAGACGAGTCGCTTGTCGACGATCGAGAGGACGAGGCTGTAGGGGCCGGGCGGCTGGCCGATCGGGCGGAAGCTGTTCTCCTCCACGAGATCATAGATCGCCACCGCGCGCTCGTGCTCCGCGTCGGGAGGGCCGCGGCCGATCGATGCCTCGTCGAGGCGGATCGCGACGAGACGAAAGGGATCCGGGCCTTCGTCCATCGCGCCACCGCTTCAGCGGTTCAGCCGGATCGCCACCGACCGGGCGTGCGCGCCGAGTCCTTCCGCCTCCGCAAGCGCGATCGCCGCCGGCGCGAGCTGCCGCAGGCTCTCGGGGCCGAGGCGGAGAACGGACGTGCGCTTCACGAAATCGAGCACGGAAAGGCCGGAGGAGAAACGCGCGGAGCGCGCGGTCGGCAAGACGTGGTTCGGGCCGCCGACATAGTCGCCGATGACCTCCGGCGTGTAGCGGCCGAGAAAGGCGGAGCCGGCATTGCGGATCCGGGAGAAGAGGGAATCCGGATCGTCGGTGGCGATCTCGAGGTGCTCCGGCGCGATCCGGTCGACGATCGGCGGCGCCTCGGAGAGGTCGCCGACCACGACGATCGCGCCGTTGTCGCGCCAGCTCGCCCGCGCGACCTCGCCTCGCGGCAGCGTCGCGAGCTGGCGCGCGACGGCCGCCTCGACGGCGTCGGCAAGCGCCGGATCGTCCGTGACCAGGATGGATTGCGCAGCGGAATCATGCTCCGCCTGGGCAAGCAGATCGGCCGCGATCCAGTCCGGATCGTTCGCGCCGTCGGCAACGACGAGCACCTCGGAGGGGCCGGCGATCATGTCGATGCCGACCGTGCCGAAGACGATCCGCTTGGCGGCCGCGACATAGGCGTTGCCGGGCCCGACGATCTTGGCCACCGGTTGGATCGTCTCCGTGCCGTAGGCGAGCGCCGCGACCGCCTGCGCCCCGCCCACCCTGTAGATCTCGTCCACGTCGGCGAGCCGGGCTGCCGCGAGCACCAGCGGGTTGAGCACGCCGTCGGGCGTCGGAACCGCCACGACGAGCCGCGGCACGCCGGCGACCTTCGCCGGCACCGCGTTCATCAGCACGGAGGACGGATAGCTCGCCTGGCCGCCGGGGACATAGAGCCCGACCGCCTCGACCGCGGTCCACCGGCTTCCGAGCTCGACGCCGAGCGCGTCCTCGTAGCGCTCGTCGCGTGGCCGCTGGCGGGCGTGGAAGGCTTCGATGCGGTCTCGGGCGAAGGCGAGCGCGTCGAGCGTCGGGCGATCGCAGGCAGCGACGGCTTCCTCGATCTCCGCCTCGCCGATTTTCAGCGCGTCCGCGACCGGCCGGTGCCTGTCGAAGCGCTCCGTATAGTCGAGCAGCGCGCTGTCGCCGCGCCGGCGGACGTCGTCGAGGATCGCGCGCACCGCCGCCTCGACATCGGCGGCCGATTCCCGCTTCGCCGCGAGGAGAACCTCGAAGCGCGCCGCGAAATCGGGATCGCGGCTCGAGAGGCGGACGGGCATGGCTCAGAGGGCCTTCTGCGCGGCGGAGGCCGGCTCCGCCTCGCCGGCCTCGTCGAGATCGCAGAGTTGCGCCTCGATGCATTCGACGGAGAGCCGGATCGCGGCCTTGGCCGAGAAGATCAGAAAGACGTCGCCGGAGGGCGGGTCCTTCTCGTCGAACCGGATCGATAGCAGCGTCAGCATCCGGTCCGCCCGCGCCGGGTCGAAGCCCATGCAGGTCGCCTTCTCCACGCGCTCGAAATGGAGCGCGGCGAGCTTGCGCGGCTGCGTCATCCGCTGAAGGAAGCCCTTCTCCCCGGCGCTCTCCCAGGGAAAGCGCTGGAAGGCAAGCGCAAAGCGGCGCTCCCGCGGCAGCCATCTGACGTCGCCGGCGCGCAGCACGGCATCCTGCAGGAACGCGGATACGACGTCGAGATCGTCGGCGTCGAGCGCGATCAAGCGAAGGCGTTCGGCCTCGGACATGCTGGTATGGCTCGCTCTGGCGTTCACCTTGGGTCCTAGTGCGTCGGCCGGGCGAGGGCAAGTCGCGCCCGGCGCCCGCCGGGCGGACGTCCCGCGTCGCAGGCTGCACGGGGCAGATCCGGCGCCGAGCGTTCCTTATATGTTCTTGTCATCGAATTGTCTTCACGATATTGTACGCGGGCTTCTCTTCAGGAGGACCGGATGGTCGCGCGGGTTACGACGGTCGCCTTCCAGGGGATCGAGGCGATTCCCGTGGACGTCCAGGTGCTGATCGCGCCGGGCAAGGCGGGCTTCAACATTGTCGGCCTGCCGGACAAGGCGGTGGCGGAGAGCCGCGAGCGGGTCCATGCCGCCCTGCACGCCTCGGGACTTGCGCTTCCTCCGAAGCGGATCACCGTCAACCTGGCGCCGGCCGATCTCCCCAAGGAGGGCAGCCATTACGATCTGCCGATCGCGCTCGGCGTGATGGCCGCCATGGGCGCCGTTGCCGGCGATGCCGTCGCCGGGCAGGTCGTACTCGGAGAACTCGGGCTCGACGGGCGCATCACGGCGGTCGCCGGCGTGCTGCCGGCGGCGATCGCGGCGAATGCGCTCGGCGGCGGGCTCATCTGCCCCGGCCCGAGCGGTCCGGAGGCGGCCTGGGCAGGCGAGGATCTCGATGTCGTCGCGCCCGACAGCCTGATTGCGCTCGCCAATCATTTTCGCGGAACCCAGGTCCTGTCGCGTCCTGCTCCCGCATTGAAGGCCAATTCCGGTGCCCTGCCCGATCTCAGGGAGATCAGGGGCCAGGAGAGCGCGAAGCGGGCGCTCGAGATCGCGGCGGCCGGCGGACACAACATGCTCATGGTCGGGCCGCCGGGCGCCGGCAAGTCGATGCTGGCGAGCCGGCTTCCCTCGATCCTGCCGCCGCTCTCCCCGCGCGAGCTGCTCGAGGTCTCGATGATCGCCTCGATCGCGGGCGAGCTTGCCGACGGCCGCCTCTCGGACCGCCGGCCGTTCCGGGCGCCGCACCATTCCGCCTCGATGGCGGCGATGGTCGGGGGCGGGACGCGGGCACGGCCGGGCGAGGTCTCGCTCGCGCACCAGGGCGTCCTCTTCCTGGACGAGCTGCCGGAATTCCACCCGGCCGTCCTCGATTCCCTCAGGCAGCCGCTGGAGGCCGGCGAGACGATCATCGCGCGGGCGAATCACAGGGTGACCTACCCGTCCCGCATCCAGCTCATCGCGGCCATGAATCCTTGCAGGTGCGGCATGGCGGGCGAGCCCGGACACAGCTGCCGGCGGGGGCCGCGTTGTGCGTCCGACTATCAGGCCCGCCTCTCGGGGCCCCTTCTCGACCGAATCGACATCAGGATCGAGGTTCCGGCCGTGACGGCCGCCGACCTGATTCGGCCGTCCGACGCGGAGACGAGCGCCGAGGTTGCGGAGCGGGTTGCCGCAGCGCGCCAGGTCCAAGTCGAGCGCTACCGCTCGCTCGGTGCACCGCATCTCCGCTGCAATGCGCAGGCCGGCGCCGATATGATCGAGGCCGTGGCCGCGCCGGATCAGGCTGGCGCCCGCCTCCTGCACGACGCGGCCGAGGCGATGAACCTGTCGGCACGCGGCTTCCACCGGGTGTTGAAGCTCGCCAGGACGCTTGCCGATCTCGATGGTGCCGCTTCGGTCGGACGCATTCACATTGCCGAAGCTCTGAGCTACCGGGCTGTTTCCGGGAGCCTCGCGGCCGCGGCATGAGCCGGATCGAGGGGCAGGAGACGGCGACGGCCTGATCTAGGCGGGCAGGTTCCAATGATCTACTGTGTCGACGGGCACCGGCATGGCCGGGAGGTTGGAGAATGAGGGAGCGTCAACGCTTGTTCGCGGGACCGTTCGCACAGCGCATCCCATTGAGCGGTCTTGGATATTCACCTGCGGGGATCCGACCGTTCGGCCGTCCCTGGCGCGCGCCGTGGCGGGCGGCGAAGAATCTGGCCCCGCTCGGCCGTCTCGGCACGCTGGAGGCGAGGCTCGCGCGCTCGGCCGCCGAGGTCCGGCGTGCCCAGGGACTGCGCTACCACGTGTTCTACGAGGAGATGTCCGCGATCCCGGACATGCGCATGCAGTTCCTGCGGCGCGATCTCGATCCGTTTGACCTGATCTGCGACCATCTGCTGGTCATCGACCACCAGGTGCAGAAGCGGCCGCTGTTCCGGCCGAAGGGCGACATCGTCGGCACCTACCGGCTGCTCCGGCAGAAGGTGGCGGAGGCGAATGGCGGATTCTACTCGGCCGGCGAGTTCGACGTCGCGCCGCTCATCGAGGCAAATCCCGGCCTCGATTTCCTCGAGCTCGGACGGTCATGCGTTCTGAAGCCCTACCGCAACAAGCGCACCGTGGAACTCCTCTGGCACGGCGTGTGGTCCTATGTCCTCATGCACGGGATCGACGTCATGATCGGATGCGCGAGCCTGGAAGGCACGGATCCGGACAGGCTCGCCCTGCCGCTGAGCTTTCTGCATCACAATGCGAAGGCGCCGCCGGAGTGGAACGTGCGCGCGCTCGACCACCGCTATGTCGACATGAACCGCATGCCGGCGAGCGCGATCGATCCCAAGGAGGCGCTGAAGGCGCTTCCGCCGCTCGTCAAGGGCTATCTCCGGCTCGGTGCCTATATCGGGGACGGCGCCGTGGTCGATCATCAGTTCGGCACGACCGACGTGATGATGATCCTGCCGGTCTCGGTCATCAGCCCGCGCTACATCAATCATTATGGCGCCGACGCCGGCCGCTACGCAAGCTGAGCGTCAACGCCGCCGTTTGAGACGGATGTAGAACGCGCCGCCGCCGCCATGGCGGCGGGATGCCTGTTCGACGCCTGCGATGAGCGGCCTGAGGTCGCGGTGCGCAAGCCAGTGCGGCAGGTTCCGGCGCAGGATGCCGCGCTCGGAGAGGCTCTCGTCGCCCTTGCCGGTAATCACGAGGACGAGCCGCTTTCCCTGCGCCTGAGCGGTTTGCAGGAAGCTGCCCAGGCGGGCGAAGGCGGCATCCTGCCCGAGCCCATGGAGATCGAGCCGCGCATCGACGTCGAGCCGTCCGCGGGCGAGCCTCCGCCGCACCCGGTCCTCCAGAGGCGCGAAGCCCGGCGCCGGAGCCTTCGCGGGGATTGCCTTCCGCGGCCGCGCCGGCGGCGCGGCGGCGGTCCCGGTCTCGGCCGCCGGGCTCTCGTCGGGCGCCTCGGAAGCGGCATCGGCCTCGGGGCGTGACGCGACTCTCGCCTTTTCCGTCCGGAGACGCCGGACCGACCGCCCGATCTGAGCCCAGAGCGCCTCCTCCTCGGGAGAGAGCCGCCTGATCATGGCGTATGCGGCGAACGAGGGATGAGGACGTGCATGGCCGCGGGATGGCGGACATGCGCCGCCCAGGCGCCTGCGCCCGGTCCCCAGCCGGCGAACAGGTCGCCCCGCGCCGGCCCCAGGATCGCCGAGCCGGTATCCTGCGCGATCATCAGCCGTCGGAAAGGGCGGCCCGGCGCGTCGGGGTCGCCGAGCCCCTCGGCCGCCACCCAGATCGGCGCGTGAAAGGTACGCAGGTTCCGATCGACGGCGAGGGATCGCCCTGGCGTGAGCGGAACCTCGGCCGCGCCCATCGGACCCTCCGCCGCCCCGAGGCACGGGATCTCGCGGAAGAAGATATGGGACCGGTTCTCCCGCATGAGCAGGCGGCCGGCGGCGCGATTCCGCTTGAGCCAGGCCTCGAGCCCGTCCTTGTGCGCCGCCTCGGCGGAAAGCAGCCCCCGCTCCACGGCCAGCCTGCCGATCGAGGTGTAGGGGTGCCCCGACTTGCCGTCGAAGCCGACCCGGAGCACGCGGCCGTCGGTCATGCGCAGACGCGCCGATCCCTGGACGTGGATGAAGAACGCATCGACCGGATCGGCAAGCCAGGCGATCTCGAGCCCGCGCCCGGCAAGCGCGCCGTCCTCGATCGCCGCACGATCGTCATAGGGCTCGAAGCCGCCGTCGCGGCGCAGACGTGCCCATTCGACCGACGGATCCCATCCCGCCGGCATCGCTTCTGCGCGGATCCGAACGAGATCGTGCGGCCGCCGGTAGAGCGGCACGCCGAATCCCGGCGCCTCGACCGGGCTCGCCTCGGCTTCCGGCTCGTAATAGGAGGTGACGAAGCCGTCGGCTCCGACCCGCGCCGGACGGAAATTCTCTTCGAAGAAGGTTCGCGCGGCCGTCGGCGACGGCTTCTCCATGGCGAGCGCCAGACGCGCAGCCCCGGCAAGCGCCGTCCCCTCGGGTCCGTCCGCCCGTGTCTTCGGCGCGGCCGATGCAATGAGCCGCGCGGATTGCAGAAAGCAGGCGAAGGCAGCCCGGTGGTCGTCGTCCGCCCAGCCCGGAATCTCATCGAAGGACGAGGGGGACATGACGCTTTCCGGACCTTTCCGGCGCGGCGACCGCCTGAAGGACCGGTCAGGCCGGCTCGGTCGCGACCAGCTTCCAGTTCGGATCCCGCGCGTCGACGTCGCGCGAGAACGTCCAGATGTCGCGGATCGTCTGCACCTCGGTCGGATCGCCGTCGACGACAGTGCCGGCCTTGTCGCGCGTCACCGAGATAAGGCTTGCGACGAAGCGCACCGAGACCCGGGCGAAGCGGCCCTCGACGAGGTCGGCCGCCGTGATCTTGGCTTCCTCGATGCCGACGAAGGTGGTCTCGGTCCGCTCCTGCCGGGCCTCCCGCTCGGAGATCGCACCGGTGAAGCTCTCGAGCACCTCCGGCGCGAGCAGGTTCCTCAGCGTGGCGCGGTCGCCCTCGGCATAGGCCAACACGATCATCTCGTACGCCGCCTTCGCACCCGCCAGGAAGTGGTCGGGGTCGAAGCCGGCGGAGGCGCGCGCGATCTCGACGAGCTTCTGGTGGAGGACCGTCCCTTCCGGGGCGTGGCGGCCGAGCCTCTCGACCTCGGCGCTGGTGACCGCTTCCGGCGCGCTCGGACGCTCGCGGCTGGGCAGGGTCACCACATTGTCGTTGCGCGAAGGCGACGGCGCCGGCCGGATCGGACCGTCATAGGATGTCGGCTCGTTTCCGGTGCGACGTCCGAGCACGCTGCCGAGCCGCATGAAGATCACGACCGCAATGACGAGGAAGATGATCGAATAGATGTCGAAAAATCCGCTCATCGGGCGAGCCGGTCCGTCCTTCCAAGGCCGCGCGCAGGGCGGCGCCATCGAGCCGAATGTAAGCACGAAAAGCCACAAGTCCAGCGATAGGTCCCGGCCCGCGCCCGCTGCGGCCCACCCAGGTTTAAGTTCGCGCCTCGCTCACCATATGAAGGCGATGCCGTTCCTCCTCATGCTCCTCGCGATCCCGTTTGCCGAGATCGCCATGTTCATCCTGGTCGGTCAGGAAATCGGCCTGGCCGCCACCCTGGTCCTCACGCTGGCGACGGCGGTGGCCGGAACGGCGCTCCTCCGGCAGCAGGGCCTCTCGGCCATCACCCGGATCCGGGCCGAACTCGACGCCGGCGCGCTTCCCGCACGCGCCCTGGCCGATGGCGCGATGATCACGGCGGCCGGGCTTTTCCTGCTCACCCCGGGCTTCATCACCGATGCGGTGGGGCTCCTCCTGTTCATACCGCCGTTTCGGGAACTCGTCTGGAAGGCCATCGCCAAGCGGCTCAAGGTGACCGTCGTGCAGACCCGCGCACCGGGCCGACGGGCGGGCCCGCGCGTCGTCGATCTCGACGAGACGGAGTTCACGAGCCGCGCCGATCCGGCAAGCCCGTGGCGACACAGGTCGGGCGACCTTCCGGGCGAATGACCGCGCCCGCACAGTTGTCGCCGCGGCCGCCCGCGTGCTAGTCGGGCGCCGAGCAGAAGGAACGGGACCGATGGCGGACGCGACGGGAAACGGCGGCGAAACTGCGCAGGCGCAGCCGGGGATTCATGTCCTCGGACAATATGTGAAGGATCTTTCCTTCGAGAATCCGAACGCTCCGACCTCGCTTCGCGCGAGCGAGAAGGCGCCTGCCCTCGACGTCAACGTGAACGTCAATGCGCGCCCGATGTCGGAGACCGATTTCGAGATCGAGCTCAAGCTCGACGCCACCGCCAAGCGCGGCGAGGACGTGCTCTTCATCGCCGAAGTCACCTATGCGGGCCTGTTCCAGGTGCGGAACGTGCCCCAGGAGCATCTGCATCCCGTCGTCCTGATCGAATGCCCGCGGCTGCTCTTCCCCTTCGCGCGGCAGATCCTCGCCGATGCGACGCGCCAGGGCGGGTTCCCGCCGCTCCTCATCGATCCGGTCGATTTCGCCGCGCTCTACCGCCAGCGCATGACCGAGGCGAACCAGCAGCAGCCCGCCCGCGCGAGCTGACCGCTCAGGCGACTTTGGACGCGGCGGCGGAGCGGTATTTCAGCCAGAGGCTTTTCGGGCCGAGCGCTTCCACATAGGCGGCATGTGCCGCGAGATCCGCCGCCGTGATCCGCGGCGGCAGCGGGCGCGCGCGCGGCGCGATCGGGGCGGCGGCCGCCACCGCCGCGGCACTTTCCTCGATCGTTCCGAGCGCAAAGGCCGCCTGACGGCCGCCAAGCAGCTCGATATAGACCTCGGCCAGAATCTCCGCGTCGAGGAGAGCGCCGTGCTTGGTCCGGCTGCTATTGTCGATCCCGAACCGGGCGCAGAGCGCATCGAGACTGTTGGAGGCGTTCGGATGCCGTCGGCGGGCGAGCTGGAGCGTGTCGACGAAGCGGTGAACCGGGACGGCGCTCCTGCCGCACAGCCCGAGCTCCATGTTGATGAAGCCGCGGTCGAAGTCGGCATTGTGCGCGACAAGAGGCGAATCGCCGACGAAGTCCAGGAATGCGTCGACGATCTTGTCGAAGCACGGCTTGTCGGCGAGGAACGCGTCGTCGAGGCCGTGCACCCGCACGGCGTCCGGATCGACCGGGCGCTGCGGGTTGATATAGGCGTGAAAGGTGCGGCCGGTCGGGATCTGGTTGAGGATCTCGACGCAGCCGATTTCGATCAGGCGGTCGCCGCCGAGCGCATTGAGGCCCGTCGTCTCCGTATCGAACACGATCTCGCGCATGATCCGGTTGGACCGCAATCCGGCACGATCCGCAAGTGCTCCCTGGCGCGCTTCAGTGACAGTTCACACCAGATGCCGGAGCGCGCGGAGCACGGCGTCGACCTGGCGCCCGGCGTCGTCGAGACCCCGTCCCGTATCAATGCGGAAATGCGACCACCGGCGCTTCTCGCGATCCGGCATCTGCCGCGCGAGCAATCCCTCGAAGCGCTCGGCCGCCATGCCCGGACGGCGAAGCACGCGCTCGCGCTGGACATCCGCGTCGGCGCTGACGAGCACCACGCAATCGACCCTTGCGGCGGCGCCGGTCTCGAAGAGGAGCGGTATGTCGAGAACCACGATCCGACGGCCGTCGCCACGCGCCCGCTCCAGGAATTCGCACTCCGCCGCGCGGACGAGCGGGTGCACGATCGCCTCGAGCCGGGCGAGAGCGGAAGGATTGCCGACAACGCGCGCCGATAGCCGGACGCGGTCGATCCTTCCGTCCACCGTGACGCCGGGGAAGGCCGTCTCAACCGGCTGCACCGCTGCCCCGCCATAGAGCCGATGGACGGTACCGTCGGCGTCATGGACGGGAATGCCGCGGGCGCGGAACATGCCTGCGGTCGTCGTCTTCCCCATCCCGATCGAACCGGTAAGGCCGACGATCAGCATCGCTCAGCCCTCGATATCCGCGAGAACGAGGCGGCGAAGCGTGTCGTCGACCTGCGGCCGCACGCCGAACCAGCGTTCGAAACCGGGCCTTGCCTGGTGGAGGAGCATGCCGAGGCCGTCGACGCTCCGCAGGCCTGCGGCCGCCGCATCGCGGAGGAAGGAGGTCTCGAGCGGCGTATAGACGATGTCGGTCGCGAGCGCGTCCGGCTTCGCCCGGGACCAGTCGATCGCCAGCGGCTCGCCTCCCGCAAGTTCTGCGGCCGTCGTGTTCACGATGATGTTTGCGATGCCGATGAGATCCGCGAGCGCGGCGAGCGCTCCGCCGCGGACGGGACCGCCGAGCTGCCGCGCCAGATCGAGCGCGCGGCCTTCGGTCCGGTTGAGGACATGGACCGGAGCGAAGCCGGCCATCGCGAGACCATGGGCCACCGCGCGCGAGGAGCCGCCCGCTCCGAGCACGATGGCGGGGCCCCCCTTCCGCCAGCCCGGAGCCCGCTCGTCCAGATTGGCAAGGAATCCGAAGAGGTCGGTATTGTCGCCCGCGAGACGGCCGTTCTCGATCCAGAGGGTGTTCACTGCTCCAAGCCGCTCGGCGACCTCCGTGCGAAGGGTGCAGGCGGACCAGGCCGTCTCCTTGTGCGGGAGGGTTATGTTGCCGCCGACATAGCCGCTTTCCGAAAGGCTCGCGAAGAACCGCCGGGCATCCTGCGGCGGCACGGCGACCGCGGCATAATCGCCGTCGATTCCATAGCGCCGGAGCCAGTACCGATGAATGAGCGGCGAGCGGGAATGCGCGATCGGCCAGCCGGCGACAAAGGCCCTCTGCATGCTCATGAATCGAGGAGACCTTCGCTTCTCAGGAAGTCGAGAAGCGGCAGCAGGGGGAGCCCCAGGATCGCGAAGAAGTCGCCCTCGATCCGGGAGAACAGCTGAATGCCCATTCCTTCGATCTGGTAGGCGCCGACGCTCTCCAGCGCGGGCCGGCCGACGGCCGCAAGGTAGCGGCCGACAAAGGCCGGACCGAAATTCCGCATGGTGAGGATCGCGGTCTCCGAATGGCTCCACACGATTTCGCCGTTGCGGGCGCAAGCGACCGCCGCGTGCAGCCTGTGCGTCCGGCCCGCAAGCCTCAGGAGCTGGCGGCGCGCGGCATCCATGTCCTCCGGCTTCGTCAGGAGCTCGCCTTCGAGATCGAGGGTCTGATCCGCCCCGATGACGAGATCGCCCGGGAAACGCTCGCTCACCATCTGCGCCTTCGCAAGAGCGAGCGCCATTGCGAGATCCTCCGGCGGTGCGCCGGCATCCCTCAGCGGCCTCTCCGCCGCGCGCTCGTCGATCCCGGCGGGCCGGACGTCGAACAGAATGCCCGCATTGGCGAGGAGCTTCGCCCGGGTGGCGCTCGATGAAGCCAGAATGGGGATCATGGTCCCGCCTAGCGCCGCGCACCGAGCAGCGCAAGGACCGCAGCGGCGGTCTCCTCGATCGAACGCCTGGTCACGTCGATCACCGGCCATCCCTGGCGTGCGCAGAGCTTCCGGCTCCAGGCGATCTCCTCGGTCACCGCGGCGCGATCGACGTAATTGTCGGTCTGCTCGTCCGATTTGAGGGTGAGAACGCGATGCTGACGGACCTGCACGATCCGGTCCGGGCTCGCGATGAGCCCGACGACGAGTGGATGCTTCGCCTGGAGCAGCCCGGGCGGTATCGGAGATCCGAGCACCAGCGGCACGTTCGCGGTCTTCACGCCGCGATTGGCGAGGTAGATCGACGTCGGCGTCTTCGAGCTTCGGCTCACGCCGACGAGCACGACGTCGGCCTCCTCGATCTCGTCCACCAGCTGGCCGTCATCGTGGCCCATGGAATAGTTGAGCGCGTCGATACGCCGAAAGTAGTCCGCGTTGAGGACGTGCTGGGCGCCGACGCGCCCCGCCGAACGCGTGCCGAGATAGGATTGGAAGAGGGTGAGCACGGGCTCGAGCACCGAGACGTAGGGGACGCCGAGTGCCCGGCATCCGGTCTGAAGCTGCTCAGCAAGCTCCGGGTCCACAAGCGTGTAGAGCACGATTCCCGGCGCCTGCTCGAGTTCCCGCACGATTTTCTCGACCTGGGCGGCGGTCCGCACGAGCGAGTGGATGTGCTCGATCGCGTGCGTGTGCTTGTACTGCGCTGCCGCCGCCCGCGCGACGTTGATGAGCGTCTCGCCGGTCGAGTCCGACACCAGGTGGAGATGGAAGTATCGGGGCGTCACCACCGGTTAGTATCCTGTTAACGAGTGCGGACAAGCATACCCGCCATACGAGGCGGAGACCGTCCATACCGCTTGGCCGGATTCGATCAACAGGCAGTTCCGTTGTGGGTATGGCGATAGGCGCCCTTTGGGATGCGGAGGTGGAGCGCACTTGTCCAGAACCCGCAAAGGACCTGCAGATTCCGCTTGCCCGCGATTCGGCGGATGCTCCGGACCGGTGTCCGACCCCGCCAGGCCCGTTTTCCACGGAGTTCTCCTCGCGCCGGCGCCCGCCCGCAGCCGGGTGGATGGATTGTGAGGAACCGAGAATCCCTCTAATCCACCGCCAAGCAGAAGCAGAATCCATTCCTTAAGGAATGATTAAGAAAGGCGCTGAGCGCGTGGGTGCGACGGGAAAGATCCTCACGGTCCTGTCCGGAGAGCCGGTCGACCCGCCTCCGGTTTGGATCATGAGACAGGCGGGACGCTATCTTCCCGAGTATCGCGAAACGCGAAAGGTGGCCGGGTCGTTCCTGGATCTCTGCTACAATCCCGAACTGGCAGCCGAGGTCACCCTCCAGCCGATCCGGCGCTTCGATCTCGACGCGGCCATCCTCTTCTCGGACATTCTGGTGATCCCCGACGCCCTCGGCCAGCGCGTGACCTTCGAGGAGGGCGTCGGCCCGGTGCTCGATCCGGTGGGCGAAGGAGACGTGGCGGGCATGGATCCCGACGCGGTCGTCACGCGGCTTGCGCCGGTGCTCGAGGCGGTTCGGCAGGTCAGGGCCGCGCTCGCTCCGGAGAAGGCGCTCATCGGGTTCTGCGGTGCGCCATGGACGGTCGCGACCTACATGGTCGCGGGCCGCGGCACGCCCGATCAGGCGCCGGCGCGGCGAATGGCGCTCCTCGAGCCCGAACGCTTCGCCCGCCTGATCGACGTGCTGGTGGAAGCGTCGGCGCGCTATCTCTCGGCGCAGATCGCGGCCGGTGCGGACGTCGTCATGATCTTCGACACCTGGGCCGGAATTCTCGACGAAGAAGGCTTCGAGACCTGGGCGATCGAGCCGGTGCGCCGGATGATCGAGAAGGTTCGAAGCAGCCATTCCGGAGCGAAGGTGATCGCCTTCCCGAAAGGGGCCGGCGCCCGGCTCGGAGCCTATGCTGCGAAAACGGGCGCGGATGCCTTCGGCCTCGACTGGACCACGCCGATCAGGACGGCGCACGGCATGGTGCCGGCGGGGCGTGCCCTTCAGGGCAATCTCGATCCGCTTCGGCTGATCGCGGGCGGCGAGGCGCTCGACAGGGGGGTCGACGCGATCCTCGCGGCCGCCGCGGGCCGGCCCCACATCTTCAATCTCGGCCACGGGATCACCCCGGACACGCCGATCCCCCATGTCGAGCGGCTGGTCGCGAGGGTGCGGCGGGAACGGTGATGCTCTGGGTCAAATCCGCCCACATAATATCCATCATCTCCTGGATGGCGGCGCTTCTCTATCTTCCCCGTCTGCTCGTCTATCATTGCGAGGCGCCGCCGGGATCGGCCGCTTCCGAGACGTTCAAGATCATGGAGCGCCGGCTTCTCAAGGCGATCGCCAATCCGGCGATGGCGGCGAGCTGGATATTCGGGCTCTGGATGGCTCTCCTCATCCAGCCATGGACGGAAATCTGGTTCTGGCTCAAGGTCGCCTGCGTCGTCGGCCTCAGCACCTTCCATTCGCTTCTGGCCGGCTGGGTGCGTACCTTCGCGGACGATCGCAACAAGCGGCCCGCCCGTTTCTTCAGAATGGCGAACGAGGTGCCGACGCTCATCATGATCGCGATCGTCGTGCTCGTCGTCGTAAAGCCGTTTTGAGCGCGAGAACCCTTGTCTAGCCGAGATTTCGCGTTTATTTAGGACGCGTGGCCGTCGGCGGGTGCTGCTTTGGCGTGCCGACCCGCGGGATCGATGGTTCCGCAGCCCGCGTTCTACCCTACCCACCCATCCTCATCCGTGCCGCCCCCAAGTGGGATTAATCCATGCGTGAAATGAAGCTGCAGGACTTGAAGGCGAAGTCCCCGACCGAACTGCTCACATTTGCGGAGGAGGTCGAGGTCGAGAATGCCAGCACGATGCGCAAGCAGGAGCTGATGTTCGCTATCCTGAAGCGACTTGCCGAACGCGATGTGGAGATCATCGGAGAAGGTGTGGTCGAGGTTCTGCAGGACGGCTTCGGATTCCTGCGATCGCCCGACGCGAATTACCTGCCTGGGCCGGATGACATCTATGTCTCGCCGTCGCAGATCCGGCGCTTCTCGCTGCGGACCGGCGACACGGTCGAGGGCCAGATCCGGAGCCCCAAGGAGGGCGAGCGCTATTTCGCGCTTCTGAAGGTCAATACGATCAATTTCGAGGATCCGGACAAGGCGCGGCACAAGGTCCATTTCGACAACCTGACGCCCCTCTATCCGGACGAGCGGTTCCAGATGGAACTGCATGATCCGACCGTGAAGGATCTCTCGCCGCGGGTGATCGACCTCGTGGCGCCTCTCGGAAAAGGCCAGCGCGCGCTGATCGTCGCGCCGCCGCGGACCGGCAAGACGGTCCTCCTCCAGAACATCGCGCGCTCGATCACGACCAACCACCCCGAGTGCTACCTGATCGTCCTCCTCATCGACGAACGCCCCGAAGAGGTGACCGACATGTCGCGGACGGTGCGCGGCGAGGTCGTCTCCTCGACCTTCGACGAGCCGGCCGCCCGCCACGTCCAGGTGGCGGAAATGGTCATCGAGAAGGCGAAGCGCCTCGTCGAGCATGGCCGCGACGTCGTGATCCTGCTCGATTCGATCACCCGCCTCGGCCGCGCCTACAACACGGTCGTGCCGTCCTCCGGCAAGGTTCTGACCGGCGGCGTCGATGCCAACGCGCTTCAGCGCCCGAAGCGCTTTTTCGGCGCGGCACGGAACATCGAGGAAGGCGGTTCGCTCACCATCATTGCGACCGCCCTCATCGACACCGGCAGCCGCATGGACGAGGTGATCTTCGAGGAGTTCAAGGGCACCGGCAATTCCGAGATCGTGCTCGACCGCAAGGTCGCCGACAAGCGCGTCTTCCCGTCCATGGACATCCTGAAGTCCGGCACCCGGAAGGAGGAGCTCCTCGTCCAGCGCTCCGAGCTGCAGAAGGTCTTCGTCCTCCGCCGCATTCTCTCCTCCATGGGCGTCGTCGACGCCATCGAGTTCCTGCTCGACAAGCTGAAGCAGACGAAGTCGAACAGCGATTTCTTCGATTCCATGAACGTCTAGCCCGCAGGCCTCCGACGGGTCTCCGCGAGGAGAGCGACCGCTTCGGAAGCCTCATGTGCGGGCGCCGAACAGGCGTTCGCGGTGCAGACGAAGAGCGCCGGGCGGCTGGTGGCCGGCTTGCCGGCGAGACCTGGCGGGAGCAGGTCGGCATTTCCGTCGAGCCGGAGGACCAGGGCGGCCGGATCGGCTTCCGCGCGGGCAAGCCTCGCCAGATTCTCGGCTTCGGGGCCTGACCCCGTGACCGCAATCAGGCGGCCGCGCAGCATCGTATCGTAGCCCGACTGGAGGCTGGCGGTCGAAACGACGTCGGACGCGATCCGGCCTGCGGCGTCCGCCAGGATCGATTCCGCCCGCCGGGCATAGCGTTCCTCGCCGGTGAGCAGATGGAGGAATACGCAATTGCGTGCCATCACCCCGTTCGCGCTGGGGAGCGCCTCGTCGCCATCCGAACGGGGACGCGCCACGAGCGCCTCGGCAATGTCCGCCGTCAGGAAATAGCTGCCGGTCTCCGGATCGAGGTAGTGCGTCTCGAGCGCCGCGAACCATTGCTCCGCATCGGCCACGAGACCCGGCTTGCAGCGTGCCGAGAGGAGCGCGAGCGCGGCTGCTATCATCTGCGCATGGTCGGTCGCCATGCCGGGATGGACGAGCCGTCCGTCGCGCCAGGAATGGCCGAGAAGGCCGGCCCGGCTCATCGTGTCGCGGACGAACCGATAGGCGTCGCGCGCGAGCGCGACCGCGTCGGCGCGCTCGATGACGCAGCCGGCAAGGGCAAGGCCCTGGACCGCGACCGCGTTCCAGTCGCCGAGGATCTTGTCGTCGCGGCCGGGCTGCGGACGCCGCGCGCGGGCCGCCAGAAGCTGCTCCCTTGTCGCGGCGAGCCGCGCTTCCGCCTCCGGCCCGAGCCAGGTGAAGCTCTCGGGCGCGAGGCGGTTCAGGATGTTGCGGCCTTCGAAATTGCCCTCCGGCGTGACGCCGTAGATCTGCCTGACGAACTCGGCGTCGGCGGGGCCGAGGGCATGGTCGAGATCCTCATCGCTCCAGACATAGGTCAGGCCTTCGACATGCTCCGTGTCGGCGTCGAGGCTCGAGGCGAAGGCGCCTTCCTGGAGCCGCATGTCGCGCGCCAGCCATCCGATCGTCTCGGCCATCCGCTCGCGGAGGATCGGGTCCGGCTGCGCGGCGTACGCAAGGGCCAGTCCCGAGAGGAACTGGCCGTTGTCGTAGAGCATCTTTTCGAAGTGCGGGACGAGCCATTCCTCGTCCACCGAATAGCGCGCCAGTCCCCCGCCGACATGGTCGTAGATGCCGCCCTGCGAGAGATGCGCGAGCGTTCGGACGACGGCGTCTCGCGGGTCGGCCGAGCCGGTCCGCAGCGCGGCGCGCCAGAGCAGGTCGAGCACCGGCGCATTCGGAAATTTGGGGGCTTGGCGAAAGGAACCGCGCACCGGGTCCCAGATCGGAAGGATGGTGGCGACCGCCTTGTCGAGTAGGTCCGGCGAAAGGCTCGTTGGGGCTTGCGGGCGGCGCTGCCGCAGATGCCGGGTAAGGGCCTCGCGGTTCGAGGCGACCGCCGCGTCCCGGGAGGTCCAGGCCGCCGCGATCGCGGCGATGACCTGGCGGAAGCTCGGGCGGCCCCAGCGCGGCTCCGGCGGGAAGTAGGTGCCGCCGTAGAAGGGCTCGCCCTCGGGCGAGGCGAACATGGTGAGCGGCCATCCGCCCTGCTCGCCCATCGCCTGCAGCGCGCGCATGTAGATCTGGTCGATGTCGGGCCGCTCCTCGCGATCGACCTTGATATTGACGAAGGTGCGGTTCAGAAGCGCTGCGGTCTCCGGATCGCTGAAGCTCTCCGATGCCATGACGTGGCACCAGTGGCAGGCGGCATATCCGATCGAGAGATGGATGGGGACGTTTCGCGCCCGCGCCTCGGCGAGCGCCTCGGGCGACCATTGCCACCAGTCGACCGGGTTGTCGGCGTGCTGGCGGAGATAGGGGCTCGTCGCGTCGGCAAGGCGGTTCATGGCGGCTTTCGAGGTTCGGATTGGCTTCCCGTAACATGGACACGATCTATGCCTTGTCGAGCGGAGGAACGCCGGCGGGCGTAGCGGTGATCCGCATCTCCGGCCCCGGCGCAGCTGCGTTCGCCTCCGACGCGCTCGGCTCGGTGCCGCCGGCGCGGGAGGCTGTGCTGCGGTCCGTCCGGAGGGAATCGGGCGAGATTCTCGACCGCGCGCTCGTCCTGTTCTTTCCAGGACCGGCGAGCTTCACGGGCGAGGATGTGCTCGAGATCCAGTGCCATGGCGGGCGGGCGGTGGTCGCGAGCGTCCTCGACCTGCTGGGCGCGCGCCCCGGACTCCGGATTGCGCGGCCTGGGGAATTCACGCGTCGCGCCTTCGACCACGGACGGCTCGATCTGGTCGCGGTCGAGGCGCTCGCGGATCTCGTCGCCGCCGAGACGGAGGCGCAGCGCAGGCAGGCGCTCGCGGGCGATCTCCTGTCCCGAAAGATCGAGGTCTGGCGCGGCCGTCTCGTCACGGTGCGGGCGGAGATCGAGGCGAGGCTCGACTTTTCCGACGAGGATGCGATCGGCGAGGCGGTGCCGGAGGCGGTCCTTGCGGAGGCGGCCGCGATCCGGGAGGAGGTTGCGGAAATCCTGAGCCGGAGCGCGCCGGCGGAGCGCGTTCGCTCGGGCTTCCGGGTGGCGATCGCCGGCCGGCCGAATGCGGGGAAGTCCTCGCTCCTGAATGCGATCGCGGCCCGGGACGTGGCGATCGTCACGGCCGAGCCGGGGACGACCCGGGACGTGCTCGAGGTGCCGCTCGACCTCGGCGGCTATCCCGTTCTCCTCTACGATACGGCGGGCCTGCGGGAGGCGGCGAGCCTCGCCGAGCGGGAAGGCGTGGCGCGCGCCCGCCGCGCCAGCGAGCATGCCGATCTGGTGCTCTGGCTCGCCGAGCCGGCGCGAGCGTTCGAGGAGCCGGAATCGGCCGGCCGTCCGGTCTGGCGCGTGCTGACGAAATCGGACCTCCTCCCGGAGGGCTCGCCGGTCGCCGCGGACTTCGTCGTTTCGGCGCGGACCGGGTCCGGCGTCCCCGATCTCGTCGCCGCGCTCGGCCGCGCTGCCGCGGCGGCGCTCGGCGGTGATCCCGGGATCGTCGCGGCCCGGGCAAGGCAGCGGGAGGCGCTTGCCGCCCTCTCCGAGGCGCTGTCGCTATCGGCCGGCGATCCGGACGAGATCGTTGCCGACCGCTTGCGGCAGGCGACGGACGTGATCGGCCGGCTCACGGGAAGGGTGGACATCGAGGAGGTCCTCGATCATCTCTTCGCCGAATTCTGCATCGGCAAATAGGTTTCACGTGGAACATCGCCGGCCGATGTTCCACGTGAAACATGGAGGAGGGGATCCGTGAAGGCGGACGTGGTGGTCATCGGAGGCGGGCACGCAGGCTGCGAAGCCGCGGCCGCGGCCGCGCGCTTCGGCGCCGGCACGGTGCTCGTGACCCATGCCTTCGGCACGGTCGGCGCCATGTCGTGCAATCCCGCGATCGGCGGTCTCGGCAAGGGCCATCTCGTCCGCGAAATCGACGCGCTGGACGGCCTCATGGGGCGCGTCGCCGATCGGGCCGGAATCCAGTTTCGCGTGCTCAACCGGCGCAAGGGCCCCGCCGTCCGCGGTCCCCGTGCCCAGGCCGACCGGAAGCTCTACCGCGCCGCCATGCAGGCGGCGATCGCGGAATGCGCGAACCTCACCGTGGTCGAGGGCGAGGCGGCGGATCTGACCATGGCCGGCGGACGCGTCACCGGCATCGTCCTTGCCGACGGGCGACGGATCGCGACCGGGGCGGTCGTGCTCACGACGGGCACGTTCCTTCGGGGGATCATCCATCTCGGCGATCGGAGCTGGCCGGCGGGCCGCTATGGGGAGGCGCCATCGACCGGCCTCGCGTCGACCCTGCAGCGGCTGGGCGTTCGGCTTGGCCGCCTGAAGACCGGGACCCCGCCGCGCCTCGACGGCCGCACGATCGACTGGGCGTCCCTCGAGCGCCAGCCCGGCGACGAGCCGCCGGAGCCGTTTTCGACGCTTACGAAAGCGATCACGACGCCGCAGGTCGATTGCCATATCACGCGGACGACCCCCGCGGTGCACGAGCTGATCCGCGCCAATCTCTCGCGCTCGGCCATGTATTCGGGCCGGATCGAGAGCCGCGGCCCGCGCTACTGCCCCTCGATCGAGGACAAGATCGTCCGGTTCGGCGAACGCGACACGCACCAGGTCTTCCTCGAGCCGGAGGGGCTCGACGACGATACGATCTATCCGAACGGCATCTCCACCTCGCTGCCGGAGGACGTGCAGCGGGCCATCGTGCGGAACATGCCGGGCCTCGAGCGCGCCGAGATCCTCAGGCCGGGCTACGCGATCGAGTACGACCACGTCGACCCGCGCGAGCTGGATGCCGGTCTCGCCTGCCAGAGGGTCCCGGGCCTCTATCTCGCAGGCCAGATCAACGGCACGACCGGCTATGAGGAGGCGGCGGCCCAGGGGCTCGTCGCCGGCCTCAACGCCGCGCGCCTCGTCGGCGGCGCCGAGCCAGTCGTCGTCTCCCGCGCCGACGGCTATCTCGGCGTCATGATCGACGATCTCGTCACCCGCGGCATCACCGAGCCCTATCGCATGTTCACGTCGAGGGCCGAATACCGGCTCTCGCTGCGGGCCGACAATGCCGATCAGCGGCTCACCCCGCTCGGAATCGCGGCCGGTTGCGTGGGTACCGAGCGCGGCCACCACTTCACCGAGAAGAAGGCGTCGCTCGAAAGGGCCGAGGCCCTATTGCGTGGCCGTACGTTGACCCCGCAGGCGGCACAGCGGCATGGCATCGCCGTCAACCAGGACGGACGCAGGCGGGACGGCTTCGAGCTCCTCTCGCTGCCCGAAATGACGGTCGAAAGGCTGGCGCGGATCTGGCCGGAGCTCGCCGAGGTGGCGGAGCCGGTGGCGGGTCAGATCGAGGTCGACGCCAAATACGCCGTCTATCTCGATCGGCAGCGGGCCGATATCGAGGCGCTCCGCCGCGACGAAGCGCTCGCACTGCCAGCGGACCTCGATTATGCCGCGCTCGGCGGACTTTCTGCGGAAATCCGTCAGAAGCTCTCGCTTGCCCGGCCGACCACGATCGGGCAGGCCGCGCGTGTCGACGGGGTGACGCCGGCGGCGCTCACCCGGCTTCTTTCCGTGGCGAAGAAGAAGTCTCCCGCCGCGGAACAGAGAACGGCATGAGGAGCGCCGGCGAGGCGGACGGACCGGCCTCACTCGACCGCTTCCCGTTCGTGACGTCGGAGGCCCGGGCACGGCTCATCCGCTTTGCCGGCCTGCTTGCCCGCTGGCAGGCGACCCACAACCTGGTCTCGCGTTCCGGGCTGGGCGATCTCTGGACCCGGCACATCGCCGACAGCGTCCAGCTGCTCCCGCTCGCCCCTTCCTTCAGGTCGTGGTTCGACCTTGGCAGCGGGGCGGGGTTCCCCGGGCTGATCATCGCCATCCTTCTTGCCCATGATGGTAACCGAAGGTTTACACTCGTGGAGGCGAATCAGAAGAAGGCCGCCTTTTTGCGTGCGGCCGTTCGCGAGACGGGAGCCCATGCGGAAGTCGCTTCGGAGCGGATCGAACAGCATTCGATCCTCCACAAAAGAGAGGCAGACGTGGTCTCGGCCCGTGCGCTTGCCCCCTTTTCGGAGCTGGCCGCCCTCGCATTCCCCTATCTGCACGACCGCAGCGTATTCCTGATGCCGAAGGGCCAGGATTTCGAACGCGAGGACAGGGAGGCCGCCCTGCACTGGCAATACGACCTCTCGGCGGTGCCGAGCCTGACCGATCCGCAGGGCCGGCTCGTCACCGTCCGGCATCTCAGACCGAGGACAGGCGCATGAACCTCCAGATCAGCCGCATCTCGGACAAGCCGCGTGTTCTCTCGATCGCCAACCAGAAAGGCGGCGTCGGAAAGACGACGACGGCCATCAATCTCGGCACGGCCCTCGCGGCGATCGGCGAGACCGTGCTGATCGTCGACATAGACCCGCAGGGAAACGCGTCGACGGGCCTCGGCGTGGACAGGCACGGCCGCGATGCGTCCACCTACGACGTGCTGATGGGCGCGTTGACCCTTGCGGAGGCGGCGCAGGAAACGGCGGTACCCCGCCTCTTTCTCGCGCCTTCGACGCTCGATCTTCTTGGGGTCGAGCTCGAGATCGCCGGCAGCGGCGACAAGGCCTATCGCCTCCGCAATGCCGTTTCGGCGCTGCCGCGCGCCGAGCACGGGCCGGCCTTCAGCTATATTCTGGTCGACTGCCCGCCCTCGCTCAACCTTCTGACCATCAACGCGATGGCTGCGAGCCACGCCGTGCTCGTCCCGATGCAGTGCGAATTCTTCGCGCTCGAAGGCCTCAGCCAGATCCTCAGCACGGTCGAGCGCGTCCGGACCGGGCTCAATCCCGATCTCTCGATCCAGGGCATCGTCCTCACGATGTTCGACGGGCGGAACAAGCTTTCCGGCCAGGTCGTCGACGACGTGCGCGCCCATATGGGCGACAAGGTCTACAAGACGGTCATCCCCCGCAACGTGCGCATCTCGGAGGCGCCGTCGCACGGGAAGCCGGCGATCCTCTACGATCTCAAATGCGCGGGCAGCCAGGCCTATCTGCGGCTGGCGAGCGAGATCATCCAGCGGGAGCGCACGCTCCGTGCCGCCTGACACGAGCGAAGCGAAGGGAGCGACGATGGCGACGGAACAGAAGCGGCGGCTCGGGCGCGGTCTCGATGCGCTTCTCGGCGACTATGTCGGGCTTCAGGAGCGCGGTCCGGCGGAACCGTCGCACAGCGCCGTCCAGACGGTGCCGCTCGCGCTGATCCACCGGAACCCGAGAAACCCGCGCCGCGACTTCCCGGCCGCGGAGCTCGAAGATCTTGCCGCTTCGATCCGGGCGCACGGAATCGTGCAGCCGATCGTGGTGCGGCAGCGCCGCCACGAGGCGGAGACCTACGAGATCATCGCGGGAGAGCGGCGGTGGCGCGCCGCGCAGATGGCCGGCCTTCATGACGTGCCGGTCGTCATCCTCGACGTCTCCGACAGGCAGGCTCTCGAGCTCGCGATCGTGGAGAACGTCCAGCGCTCCGACCTCAATCCCGTGGAGGAGGCGCGGGGCTACGAGGCGCTGATCGACGAGTTCGGGTACACCCAGGCCGACCTCGGTACTGCGATCGGCAAGAGCCGCGTCCACATCACGAATACGCTGAGGCTCCTGCGCCTGCCGCCATCGGTGCTCCGCCGGCTCGAGACGGGTGAGCTGACGGCGGGCCACGGCCGCGCCCTCATCACCGCGTCGGATCCGGAACGGCTCGCCAAGCTCGCGTCCGACAAGGGCCTCTCGGTCCGCGAGGTCGAGCGGCTGGCGCAGAAGGGATCGGAACCGGCGAGTGTCGGGCGAAGGCCGGACAAGGACGCCGACACGCGGGCGCTGGAACGGGAACTCGCCGAACGGCTTGGCGTGACGGTCGACCTTCGCCACCGCTCCGACGGGAGCGGCGAGATCCGGATTGCCTACCGCACGCTCGAGCAGCTCGACCTGCTCTGCAGAAAGCTGCAGGCGCCGTGATCGGCAGCCGCCGGCGCCTCGGGAAGCCGGCGGGCCGTACCGGAGGCGGCTTCGCCGATCCATTGAACTCGGCGACTTATCACAACCGCCTTGAGGTATGGGCGGAACGCTCGGGTCGCCGGAGCCAGACCATAAACCATTAAGAATAAAGAGATTTTCTGGGCCGGCTAGGGATCAACCCCGGCGCGCGGAGAGCCGGCGCGCATTTCCTGCGATCCGCTGCAGCGCATCCGAAACGACCGCGAATTCGAGCGCGGGCTGCCGACGCGTGGCGAGCACGGCGTCGGAAAGAATCCGGCGGGCCCGGGCGATTTCGGACGAGGGCCAGCGCCTGAGCGCCGCCTCGACCTGGTCGAGCCGCTTGAAGAAGATCGGCGGACGCGCGCGCTCGAGCACGGTGCGCGCCGCACGGCCTGCCTCCACGTCGGCACGGTATTCCTGCATGGCGAGGAGGTGCCGCAGCATCTGGGCGGCGACGGTGGCGGCCGACTGGCCCTCGGCACGCAGCCTGTTGAGATCCACCTCGACGATCTCGGCTGCTCCGAGGAGCGCGGCATCGATGATCCGCTCCGCGCGGAGCATCGCATTGTCGCCGGTAAGCGCCTCGACCTCCTCCAGCCCGATCCTGCCGCCCGGCCCGGCAAAGAGCACGAGCTTCTCGACCTCTCCCCGCGCCGCCATCCGGTCCGAGCCGAGATGGCCGACGAGATAGTCGAGGGCCGCCGCGTCGACCGTTACCTCCGATTCCGCGGCGACCTCGCGGACGAGAGCCGCGATATCGGCGCTCTCCGCCTCGCGGCAGGCGATGGCCGCGGCATGCGGCGCCTGTTCGAAGGCCTTCCGGAGCGCATTGTCGGCGCGGAGGTCGCCGGCCTCGACGATCACGACGGCCTCGTCCGGCACCCGGGCGAGCACCGGCTCCAGTGCCGCCATGACGTTGTGGCGGCCGTCGAGCACCCGAAGCGTCACGAGCGGCGTACCGCCGAAGAGGCTCGCGGCGAAGGCTTCGTCGGCGATGCGCCCGGGATCGGAGCCGATCTCGTCGGAGCCGAGCCGGAGCGGGGCGTCGGCACCCCGCAGCCGGGCCAGCGCCTCGACCTTGCGGGCGCGTTCGGTCACCGTGCCGGCATCGCTGCCATAGAACAGGAAGAGGCGGATCGCGGCCGGCGGATCGGCCAGGAATGCCTCCACGCCCTTCGCCGGGACCGCCACCATCCGATCAGCGCTCGGCGAAAAAGGCGGCCAGCCTCACCTCGACGAGTTCGGCGAGGGTCTCCGATACCCGGTCCTCGGCATCGCGCCGCGCCCGGATGTTCGCGAAGTCCTGCGTCGAGCGGTTGAAGGAGGCCATGGAGGTCACCCGATCCTGGACGAGGGCAGCGCCGGTCCTGGCATCCTTCAGGATGAAGGAGAGATTGCCGATGATCTGGTACGAGGCCGGCGTGCCGGTCACCGGCTCGACGCCCAGCGCAGCTTCGCCGAGTATCAGCCGATAGCCCAGGCTGTAAGCGTTTGCGGCACCTTCGCCGCCGCCGCGCAGCCCGAACAGCAACCTGTTGCGGAACACCTGTTCCGGCCGGTTGAGAGGCGGGTCGACGGCGATCGCCGGCAGTGCCTGCGCCGCGCCGACGCCGTCGGGCGGCGTGGCGTAGAGCGGCCGGACCTGACAGCCGGCGAGCGCGAGCGTCACGGCGAGCGCGGCGAGCGGCCTAAGCCACGACATTGACGATCCTGTTCGGCACGACGATCACCTTCTTCGGCGGACGGCCTTCGAGGATACGCTGCACCGGCTCGAGCGCCAGCGCCGCGTCCTCGATCTCGCTCTGCGAGGCGGCGGCCGCGACGCTCACCTCGCCGCGCTTCTTTCCGTTCACCTGAACCGGAAGAAGGATCGTGCTCTCGACGAGGAGGGATTCGTCGAGCACCGGCCAGGGGGTTTCCGCGACGAGCGTATCATGGCCGAGTTCGCGCCAGAGCGCCTCGGCGAGATGCGGCATCATCGGCGCCACCATCAGCGCGAGCATGTCGTAGCCCTCCCGGAGCGCCCAGAGCTGATCCGCGCCGCCCGGCTGCGCGGCGGCGAGCGCATTGGCGAGTTCGTAGAGCTGCGCGACGGCGCGGTTGAAGCGCAGCCGCTCGATGTCGCCGGTGACTTCCCGAAGCGCGCGATGCGCCGCACGCCGGGTCGCGAGCGCCTCGTCGGAGAAGCGGTTCGGCGCCGGCAGGCCGGGCGGGGGAAGCACCTCGGCGATGCGCGCCACCATCCGCCAGATCCGCTGGACGAAGCGGTGCGCGCCCTCCACGCCCGCCTCCGTCCAGATGACGTCGCGGTCCGGCGGCGAGTCGGAGAGCATGAACCAGCGCGCCGTGTCGGCGCCGTAGGTGGCGATGATGTCGGACGGGTCGACGGTGTTCCGCTTCGACTTCGACATCTTCTCGATGGAGCCGATCGTCACGACCTCCCCCGTCGCCGCGAGGACGGCGCGGCGCTCGGAGCCCTCGCCTTCGACGCGCACCTCGCTCGGCGCGAGCCAGCGGCCGTCGGCGCCGCGATAGGTCTCGTGGACCACCATGCCCTGCGTGAAGAGGCCGGCGAACGGCTCCTTGATCCCGATATGGCCCGTCTCCCGCATCGCGCGGGTGAAGAAGCGCGAATAGAGCAGGTGCAGAATGGCATGCTCGATGCCGCCGATATACTGGTCGACAGGCAGCCAGTAGTCGACGGCGCTCGCGACGGTCGGCGTGTCGGCGTCGGGCGCGGTGAAGCGCGCGAAATACCAGGACGAATCGACGAACGTATCCATCGTGTCCGTCTCGCGCCTCGCCTCGCCGCCGCATTGCGGACACGCGACGTGCTTCCAGGTCGAGTGGCGGTCGAGCGGGTTCCCCGGCCGGTCGAACTCGACATCGTCCGGCAGCACGACCGGAAGGTCGGCGACGGGGACCGGCACGGCGCCGCAGGCCTCGCAATGGATGATCGGGATCGGGCAGCCCCAGTAGCGCTGGC
Source organism: Propylenella binzhouense (assembly GCF_009866965.1). Taxonomy (GTDB): domain Bacteria; phylum Pseudomonadota; class Alphaproteobacteria; order Rhizobiales; family Afifellaceae; genus Propylenella; species Propylenella binzhouense. The sequence goes on from NZ_SPKJ01000006.1 coordinate 93,179, forward strand.
GCGAGATGCCCCAGTCGCGCAGGCGGTAATTGACCTCGCGGACCGCCTGCGGAACGCCGCCCAACTGGCGCTGCTCCAGCCGCGTGGCGACGGCCTGCTTGGCTGCCTCCACGATCATCCCGTCGAGGAAGTCCGAGTGGAAGATGCGTCCCTCGCCGGTGAAGGCTTCCGTTCCGATCGCGAACGTCGCGGGATCGGCGCCCTCCGGCAGCACGACCGGGCGCACCGGCAGGCCGTAGGCATTGGCGAAATCGAGGTCGCGCTGGTCGTGGGCCGGGCAGCCGAAGATCGCGCCGGTGCCGTATTCCATGAGCACGAAATTGGCGACGTAGACCGGCAGAAGACGATCCTCGACGAACGGGTGGCGGACCCTGATCCCGGTGTCGTAGCCCCGCTTCTCAGCGGTCTCGATCGCCTCCGCGGCGGTCCCCATCCGGTGGCACTCGTCGATGAAGCCCGCGAGCTCGGGATCGCGCGCCGCGCAAGCCTTTGCGAGCGGGTGGTCGGGCGAGAGCGCCATGAAGGAGGCACCGAAGATGGTGTCCGGCCGGGTCGTGAAGATCTCGAGCGAGCTTCCGGTGCCCTCGCCTTCGGCGATCTCGAAGCGGATCCGCAAACCCTCCGACCGGCCGATCCAGTTCCGCTGCATCAGGCGGACCTTGTCGGGCCAGCGCTCGAGCCCCTCCAGGGCCTCGAGCAGATCCTCGGAGAACGCGGTGATGTTGAAGAACCACTGCGTGAGCTCGCGCTGCTCGACGATCGCGCCCGAGCGCCAGCCCTTGCCGTCGATCACCTGCTCGTTGGCGAGCACCGTCTGGTCGACGGGGTCCCAGTTCACCTTCGAGGTCTTGCGGCTCACCAGCCCGGCGGCGAGGAAATCCAGGAACAGGCGCTGCTGCTGCGCGTAATAATCGACGTCGCAGGTCGCGAACTCGCGCGACCAGTCGATCGAGAGGCCCATCGACTTCAGCTGCTCGCGCATGGCCGCGATGTTGTCGTAGGTCCAGCCCTTGGGGTGGACCTTGTTCTGCATGGCGGCGTTTTCCGCCGGCATGCCGAAGGCATCCCACCCCATCGGATGCAGGACGTTGTAGCCGCGCGCCCGCTTGTACCGCGCGATCACATCGCCCATCGCATAGTTGCGGACGTGGCCCATGTGGATCCGTCCGGACGGGTACGGGAACATCTCGAGCACGTAATATTTCGGGCGCGGATCGTCGTTCGGGCACGCGAAGAGCGCCTTCTCGGCCCAGACGGCCTGCCAATGCGCCTCCACGGCGCGCGGATTGTAGCGTTCGGAGGACATTGCTATCGGTTTCGTCGGACGGGGGCAGAGCTTCAGCAAAATTGGTTGAGCCGGTCAACCAGGCAGAGCCGGGCAGGCCCCGTGCAGGAAGGATTTCGGATGACGGCTGCCGAGCGACTTTCGGATGTCCGCGCACGCATCGAGGCGGCCGCCGGCCGCGCGGGTCGCGATCCCGCGATGGTCACGCTCGTGGCAGTCTCCAAGACCTTTCCGGCCGAAGCCGTCACTCCGCTGATCGATGCCGGTCAGATGGTGTTCGGCGAGAACAGAGTCCAGGAGGCCGCCCGCAAATGGCCGCTTCTGCTCGCCCGGCACACCGATCTCCGGCTTCACCTGATCGGGCCGCTGCAGACGAACAAGACGAAGGACGCGCTTGCGCTCTTCCACGCCATCCATTCGCTCGACCGCGATCGTCTCGCCGTCGCGATCGCCAGGGAGATTGCGGCGGGCGCGAGGACGCCCGAGCTCTTCGTCCAGGTGAACACCGGCGAGGAGCCGCAGAAGGCCGGCGTGTCGCCGCGCGAGGCGGCGGGCTTCGTCCGCCGCTGCCGGGAGGTTCACGGCCTGGCGATCGACGGGCTCATGTGCATCCCGCCCGTCGACGATCTGCCCGGACCCCATTTCGCGCTCCTTGGGAAGATCGGCAGGGAGGCCGGCACCAGCGGCCTCTCGATGGGGATGAGCGCGGATTTCGAGACGGCGATCGCCTTCGGAGCGACCCATGTCCGGGTCGGCAGCGCCCTCTTCGGCGGGCGTGCGTCACCGGCGCCGCGGGCGCGGAGCGGCGGCGACCAGGAACGCGGGCCGGGGTCCGAGGGCGGCGAGGAGGCGGAATAGGTCCTCCCGGCGCAGGGCTATGCAGCCCTCGGTCGGGGCGAGGCCGGCCCGGGCAAGGTGCAGGAATATGGCGCTGCCGCGCCGCGACGTCCGCGGACGGATGTTCCAGTCGAGGATGCCCACGACGTCGTAGAGCCGGTCGTCGCGCCAGAGCAGTTCGTGCGAGGCGCGGCACGGCAGGTGGACGGGGCGGTTGTAGACGCCGCTGGAAGGATCGTCGCACCAGCCGTCGCCGGGACGGATCGGCCTGAGCCGCACTGGCGCGCGGGGACCGGGCAACCGATCCCGGCGCACCATGAGCGCGAGGAGGCGAAGAGGACCCGCCGGCGTCGCGCCGTCGCCTTCCCGCTTGAAGCGGGTCACGCCCGATCGGCCGAGCGCGCAGGGGATGTGCCGGTCACCGATGATCAACATCCCTTGAGACTTGCATCCCGGACGCGGAATCACGCGAATCAGAGATGGCCTCCGGGGTTGCGAGCGAGTATTGCGCCGCCTCATGATCCGATCCGTGCAGCGGTTTGCCGGGCACTGGCCTCAGCGGGTCCCTTTGGCATATTCTCCGCCGGAAACGAACGTTGGCTGAATGACGTCACGCAAGATCCTGATCGTCGACGACGACAAAGAGCTGAGCGATGCGCTCGTGGAGCAGCTTGCGCTCTACGACGAGTTCGAGCTCTCCCGGGCGGAAACCGCGGCTGCCGGCGTCAAGGCCGCCCGGGACGGCCATGTCGACCTCATCATCATGGATGTGGGCCTGCCCGACATGGATGGACGGGAGGCGGTGAAGCTGCTGCGGAAGGCCGGCATCCGGACGCCCGTCATCATGCTAACGGGCCACGATACGGAGTCCGACACGATCCTCGGGCTGGAGGCCGGCGCCAACGATTACGTCGCGAAGCCGTTCCGCTTCGCCGTCCTCCTCGCCCGGATCCGCGCCCATCTGCGCCAGCACGAGCAGAGCGAGGACGCCACCTTCGTGATCGGGCCGTACACCTTCCGGCCGGCCGCGAAGCTTCTCCTCGATCAGAAGGGCGGGAAGATCCGCCTGACGGAGAAGGAGACCGCGATCCTGAAATACCTCTACCGGGCCGGCGAAAGGACGATCACCCGCGACGTTCTGCTCTCGGAAGTCTGGGGCTACAATTCGGGCGTGACCACCCACACGCTGGAGACGCACATCTACCGGCTCCGCCAGAAGATCGAGCGCGATCCGTCGAGCGCCGAGATCCTGGTCACGGAAGCGGGCGGCTACAAGCTGGTACAGTGATGACGATCTCGCTGCGCGTCAGCATCGACCTTCTCAGGCGAGCGCCGTTCTTCGAAGGCTTCGCGGAGGACCAGCTGCGCCTCCTCGCCTTTTCCGCGGAGACCCGAAGCATGGCGGCGGAGGAGATCCTCTGCACGGAAGGCGACGAACTCGACGCCGCCTATGTCGTCGCGACGGCCGGTCTCGAAGCGCGGCCCGCGAAAGGCGGCAACCGCAGGCTCAAGGCAGGTGCGCTGATCGGGGAGATGGCGCTCCTCGTCCGGGCCCAGGCGCACGAGACGATCGTCACGGTCGAAGCCGGCGACGTTGTCCAGATCCGGCGCGCCACGATGCTTCGGCTCCTCGAGGAATATCCGGAATTCGCCCAGATCCTTCGATCGAGGCTGGCGAGGAGGCTCGTCGGCACGGCGCGCCAGCTCCGAGGGATCGCAGACCGTCTCGATCAGATCGAGGTCTGATCTACTCGAAGGTCGCAAGCACGGGGACGTGGTCGGAGGGGCGCTCCCAGCTGCGAGCCTCCTTCAGCACCTCCATCCCGACGGCGTCGAGCGCCAGGTCGGCGGTCGCCCAGACATGGTCGAGGCGCCTGCCGCGGTCGTTCTTCGTCCAGTCGGGAGAGCGGTAGCTCCACCAGGTGAAGAGCTTCTCGTCGGGAGGCACGAACTGGCGCATCACGTCGACCCACTTGCCGTCCTGCTGCACCCGGATAAGCCCCTCCGTCTCGACCGGCGTGTGGCTCACCACCCTCAGGAGCTGCTTGTGCGACCAGACGTCGGCTTCGAGCGGCGCAATGTTGAGGTCGCCGACGATGATGGCGCGCTCCCGCGCGAGCTCCGGGTTGAGCGCCAGCATTTCGTCCACGAAGGAAAGCTTGTGGGCGAACTTCCAGTTGATCTCCGGATCGGGCTCGTCGCCGCCGGCGGGGACGTAGAAATTGTGGATCGTGATCGCCCGTCCGGAATAGTCGACGACCGCCGAGACGTGCCGGGCGTCGTCGCGCCCGCAGAACAGGCGCCGGTCGGTCTCGACGAGCGGCAGCCGCGACAGGATGGCGACGCCGTGATAGCCCTTCTGGCCGTGGATCGCCGCATGGCGGTAGCCCGCCTCATTGAAGGCGGCGAGCGGAAAACTGCCGTCGACGCATTTCGTTTCCTGCAGACAGATCACGTCCGGCCGTCGCTCCTGGAGGAACCGGCGGACGAGATCGATGCGGAGGCGGACCGAGTTGATGTTCCAGGTGGCGATGGTGAGAGGCATGTCCGCTTTTCGGGCCGAACGGGGCCGGTGTCGAGAGGGCCGGCCGGCTTCGCGGCGGCCGGTCTGCACTTATCCAGAGCTTGGGCCGTGCGACCGCCGGGGCCGGCGGAGTGCCAGGGACCCGATCAGCGGTTCCTCTCGCGCGCGGCGTTGGTCGCCGCGGCATAGTCGATCTTGAAGAGGCTGCTCGCGAGCTTCTTGTCGGTGTCGACATTGTAGATCGAGACCGAGGTCTGCAGGCCCTGGTCGTCGATCACCGACCATTGCCGAAGCTCCTTGGTCACCCGGTCGAAGATGAGCGTCAGCGTGCCGCCGCCGAACCGCGAATCGTCCACGATCGTGACGTTGACCAGATCCGGCTCGATGTTGACGGCGCTCACCTTCTCGAAACTGGAGAGGTCGAGGTTCGACTGGAGCAGATATTTGAGCGGCGTCTTCGACAGCGGCCAGATGTCGTAGGTCTGCAGCTTCTTGTCGAAGACCAGCACGGAATCCCCGTCGGAGATCACGCTTACCGCGGAGGGCGGGTCGTAGGTGAAGTTGATCCTGCCGGGCCGCGCCAGATAGAACTCGCCGCCGCTCTTCTCGCCGGAGGGGCCGAACTGGACGAAGTCGCCGCTCATGGTCTGAACGGACTGGAACTTCTCCGAAATCTCCTTGAGCGCCTGCGTCTCCCGTTCGCCGAAGGCCTGCGCGGAGGGCAGCGCCGAAAGGAAGAGCGCGGCCGCGAGCGCGAGCCGGCGTGCGATCCCTGCTGTCTTCATGGCATCGTCCGTGTGCTGTCTCCGTGCGAGGTAGGAACCGAATACGCACAAACAAGGGCGTCGCTCAGGCCGCCCCGTCCTGCCCCATGAGGATCTCGCGCTTCCCGGCATGGTTGGCGGGACCGACGAGGCCCTCCTTCTCCATCCGCTCGATCAGCGAGGCGGCGCGGTTGTAGCCGATCGAGAGCCGCCTCTGGATGTAGCTCGTCGACGCTTTCCGGTCGCGCAGGACGACCGCCACCGCCTTGTCGTAGAGGTCGTTCGAATCCTCCAGCCCGCCGGCGAAGACGTCGCCGGCCCCCTCGCCGTCCTCGTCCTCGTCGGTGATCGAATCGAGATAGTCCGGCGCGCCCTGGCTCTTCAGGAACGCGACGATGTCCTCGACCTCCTCGTCGGAGACGAACGGACCGTGGACGCGCTGGATGCGGCCGCCGCCGGCCATGTAGAGCATGTCGCCCTGCCCGAGCAGCTGCTCCGCGCCCTGCTCGCCGAGGATCGTCCGGCTGTCGATCTTCGATGTGACCTGGAAGGAGATGCGGGTCGGGAAATTCGCCTTGATGGTGCCGGTGATGACGTCGACGGACGGGCGCTGCGTCGCCATGACGACGTGGATGCCGGCGGCGCGGGCCATCTGGGCGAGGCGCTGGACGGCGCCCTCGATCTCCTTCCCGGCGACCATCATGAGGTCGGCCATCTCGTCGATGATGACCACGATGTAGGGCATCGGCTCGAGGTCCAGCTCCTCGGTCTCGAAGATCGGTTCGCCGGTCTGCTGGTCGAAGCCGGTCTGGACCGTGCGGGTGATGACCTCGCCCTTCTTGGCGGCGAGCTGGACCCGCTGGTTGAAGCCGTCGATGTTCCTGACGCCAAGCTTGGCCATCTTCTTGTAGCGGTCCTCCATCTCGCGGACCGTCCACTTCAGCGCGACCACCGCCTTCTTGGGATCGGTGACGACGGGTGTCAGGAGATGCGGGATGCCGTCATAGACGGAGAGCTCGAGCATCTTCGGGTCGATCATGATGAGCCGGCACTGCTCCGGCGTCAGCCGGTAGACGATCGACAGGATCATCGTGTTGATCGAGACCGACTTGCCGGAACCGGTGGTGCCGGCGACGAGCAGGTGCGGCATCCGGGCGAGATCTGCGATCACCGCCTCGCCGCCGATATTCTTGCCGAGCGCGAGCGCGAGCTTCGCCTTCGAGCCCGAAAAGTCCTTCGAATCGAGGAGCTCGCGGAGATACACGGTCTCGCGCACGGCATTCGGCAGCTCGATGCCGATCGCGTTCTTGCCGGGAATGACGGCGACGCGGGCGGCGATCGCGCTCATCGAGCGGGCGATGTCGTCGGCGAGGCCGATGACGCGCGAGGACTTGATGCCCGGAGCCGGTTCGAGCTCGTAGAGGGTCACGACCGGGCCCGGGCGCACATTGATGATCTCGCCGCGGACGCCGAAATCCTCCAGCACGCCTTCGAGGAGATGCGCGTCCTGCTCCAGCCCCGCATGGTCGATCTGGGCCCGGCGCGTGAGATCCGGCCGGGCGAGCAGGTCGATCGGCGGCAGCGCGGTCTCCGCGGCGGCCGCCGGCTGCGGCACGATCCGGCCCTGGCGCGGCGCCGGCAGCGGGGCTGCAGCCGGCGCCTGGATCCGCGGGCTCTG
>NZ_SPKJ01000060.1 GCF_009866965.1 Propylenella binzhouense
CGCGCGGGCGCCGCTGCCGCCGCGCCTTGAGGCGAGGAGGCCGGCGGCGCTTCCGCGAGGTCCGGCCCGTGCGCGGCCGCCGAGCCGCCGCCCGGAGGCCAGCCCTGGATCGTCAGCGCCATCGCCTCGACGGCGTCGATCACCGCTCCGGTCTTCTCGGCGATGCGGCGGGTGAGCGTCGTGAACTCGACCGCCTTGCAGAACGAGACGGCGCGCACGCCGTCGACCGGCTCCACGGCAAGGTCGTCGATCGAGGTCTCGAGCGGCACGTCGTTGCAGAGCTCGACGAGCCGGCGCGAGACGCGCGCCTGGTCGGCGAACGCGATCAGGTTCTCGCGGCGCTTCGTCTGCCTGATCTCGCCGGCGCGGGCGAGGAGCGTCTCCAGGTCGCCATATTCGTCGAGGAGCTGCGCCGCCGTCTTCGGCCCGATGCCCGGCACCCCCGGGACATTGTCGGTGGAATCGCCGCAGAGCGCCTGGAGCTCGATCATCTTCTCCGGGCCAACGCCGAACTTCTCCTTCACGAAGGCGGCGTCGATCACCTGGTCGCGCATCGTGTCGACCATGGTGACGGTCGGGCCGATCAGCTGCATCAGGTCCTTGTCGGAGGAGACGATGGTCGTCGTCGCTCCGCGCTCGCAGGCGATCCGGGCATAGGTCGCGATGATGTCGTCCGCCTCCCAGCCCTTCTGCTCGACGCAGGCGAGGTTGAAGGCGCGCGTCGCCTCGCGGATGAGGCCGAATTGCGGGATGAGGTCGGCAGGCGGCTCGGGCCGGTGCGCCTTGTAGTCGGGGTAGATGTCGTTGCGGAAGGTCTTCGCCGAATAGTCGAACACGACGGCGAAATGGGTCGGCTCGTCGCCCTTCTCCGCCGTCGGCCCCTCCTGCAGGAGCTTCCAGATCATGTTGCAGAAGCCGGAGACGGCGCCGACCGGCAGGCCGTCCGACTTCCGCGTCAGCGGCGGCAGCGCATGGAAGGCGCGGAATATGAAGGCCGATCCGTCGACCAGGATGAGGCGGTCGCCCTCCTTCATGGGAGCGGCGGAACGGGGCTTCGGCGCGGCGGCTGGCATGCCCGACATGTCGCGCGGGAGCCGCCGGAATTCAAGCGACCGCGTCAGGCCGCGAGCGTCGGAATGCCCGACGTGTCCACGGTGCGGAGGGCTTCCCAGAGATCCCGCTTCGTCTGCATGGCGAGCCAGGCTTCCGGCCCGTCGCCGCAAAGTTTCCCGAGACGGACGGCCATTTCGGGCGTGACGCGGGTCCTTTCCTCCAGGAGCTGATAGAGCGTGTACCTGGAGATGCCGAGCGCCCTTGCGACTTCCGACTTCGAGAGGCCGAGCGCCGGGAGTACGATCTCGCGGAAGAAGGCGCCAGGATGGGTCGGCGGCCGCTCGGGATCGCGCGTTGGTCCTGTCATCAGTGGTAGTCCTCCAAGTCGACCGCAACGGCATCTTCGCCGTCCCAGGCGAACGTGATTCGCCAGTTGCCCGTCACCGCGACGGCGTACCGGCCCTTCATGTCGCCGGTCAGGCTATGGAACCGTAAGCCAGGTACGTTCATCATCCCTGGCTGCGTCGAGGCGTCCAGCCGATCGAGAATCATGGCGATGCGGGCCGCCTGCTCAGCGGGAAGCCGCCTCTCATCGCTTCGTTCCCAGAAGCGCCGGAGGGCACGGCTGCGGAAGCTTCGGATCACCGTGATATGTTAGGCACCGGCTGACATCTGTCAACCAGCGCCTAACAGCCAGCCTTATTCCGCAGGCTGCAGCGCGGCGCGGTCGCGGCGCCGGTAGGGGCCGTCGATCCGCGCCCAGGCCGGGCGCTCGAACAGGAACCGCCCCCAGCCGGTCCACTGGACGAGGCCGTAGAAGACGACCGGTCCGAGCACGCCGGCCGCCGTCACCAGCACCGAGATGGTGCCGATATCGGTGATGATGCCGGTCTTCAGCAACACCGCCCGCGAGACCGCCATCGGGAAGAAGAAGGCGAGATAGACCACGATCGAATGCTCGCCCAGCCAGCGGAGCGGGACGGCGGCGCGCGTGCCGGCAAGGAGGACCGAGGTCGAGACGACGGCGACGGCGCCGGCGAAACCCAGGACGAGGCTCACGAACGGCATGGTGGAATAGCCGGCGAAGACGATCGTGGCGTTGAGCACGCCCCAGAGGCCGAGCCCGAGAAGCGCCGAGACCCGGTCCTCCGCCACCTTTTCCGCGAAGCGGAGGACATGCGCGGAGAAGACGTAGCCCGAATAGAAGTAGACGAAGCGCGAGGCGGTCTCGTCGATCAGCACCGAGCCGGTCTCGATGTGGAGAATCTCGAGGCTGGCGGCGGCCACCCAGACGATCGGCCAGGGCACGCGCTTCAGGAGGCGCACGATCACGCAGAAGAGCGCGAGGTGGTAGATGAACCAGAGCGTTCCCCACGGCTCGACGAAGGCGGTGAGATAGTCCCGCAGCACGCCGCCCCAGCCGATCTCGGCCGCGAAGCCGGGTGCCTTGATGGCGAACTGGATGGTCAGCCAGAGGGCGTAGAAATAGGCGAAGTGGACGACCTTCCGGTCGAGATAGAGCCGCCAGGGCGCGTCGATCCTGAGGCCGATGAAGAGGCCGGCGATCAGGAAGAAGTCCGGCATCCGGAACGGCCGCGCGAACTCGACGACATAGTTCATCCAGCCGTCGGCGCCGGCCGCCTTCTCCACCCCGAGCGTGGAATGCATCATGACGACGAAGATGATGCAGAAGCCCTTGGCGACATCGACCCAATCGACACGAGACTTCATGGCGCGGCTCCCCGACTTTGCGGCCGAGCAGCCTTGTCGCCGATCCGCGCCGCGCCGTCGCGCCGTTCGTGAAATAAAGGTAAACGAAATCAGGAGAATGCGGGGCGATGCCGGGCCCGGCGGCCGGGCGCGCCGGCGGGGAAGCCGCCGTGCCGCGCCCGGTCCCGCTCAGATCCGGGGCGAAAGAACGGCTTCCGCGGCTGCCGCCTGCGCAAGCAGCGCGCCGTCCTCGGACGGCCGGCCGACCAGCATCAGTCCGGTCGGGGCGGTTCCCGCCTCGTGCATCGGCACCGACACCGCGCAGGCGTCGATCATGTTCACCACCGTCGGGTTCCGCAGGACGAGGAGATTGACCGCCGTGAAGGCCTGGTCGTCCTCGAGTTCGGCGATTGTGGGCGCGACGATCGGAACCGTCGGGAAAACGAGGGCGTCGAACGCGGCGAAGCCGGCGAGCACCTTCTCGCGGTAGCGCCGCCGCGCCGCCAGGAGGTCGATATAGTCGGCCGCGGTCTGCGCCTCGCCGCGCCGGATCCGGAGGAGCACGCGCGGATCGTAGCCGTCGGCCTTCTCCGCGATGAGGCTCCGATGCGCGGCGAACGCCTCCGCTGCCGGAAAGCCGCCCTTGGCGTTGATCTCGAGCATGTCGGCGACCGCCGCGAGATCGATCTCGACGACGCGCGCCCCGGCGCGCGCAAGCTTCGAGAGCGCGCGGTCGAAATCGTCGGCGACCTTCTGGTCCATGCCCTGGAGCACGAGCGTCTGCGGCACGGCCAGGCGCAGGCCGGCCAGGTCCTCGCGCGGCGCGAAATCAGGCTCGGCGCCGGCCATCACCGCGTCGAGCGCGGCCGCGCAGGCGACGGTGCGGGTGAGCGGGCCGACCGAATCGAGCGACGGGGAGAGCGGGAAGGCGCCGGCGAGCGGCACCCGCGCCGCGGTCGGCTTGAAGCCGACGAGCCCCGTCATCGCGGCGGGGATGCGGCAGGACCCGCCGGTATCCGTCCCGATCGCGCCGTGCGCCATGCCGTCGGTCACGGAGACGGCGCCGCCCGAGGTGGAGCCGCCCGGGATCCGCCCGACCGCGCGGTCATACGGATTGAGCGGCGTGCCGTAATGGGGGTTGAGCCCGAGCCCGGAAAAGGCGAACTCGGTCATGTTGGTGCGGCCGACCACGACGAAGCCGGCGCGGCGGAGCCGCGCGATTGCCGGCGCGTCGGCCTCGGCCGGCGCGGCGTCGGCGAGGATCTTGGAGCCCGCCGGCGTGGGCTCTCCCGCGAGGTCGAAGAGATCCTTCACCGAGATCGGGATGCCCGCATAGGCCGAGGGGGCGAGGCCCGCCCGGCGAAGCCCGTCCATCGCGTCGGCGGCGGCGAGCGCCGCCGCACGGTGGGTCCGGGTGAAGACGCGGGCGCCTTCGCCGTCCTCGTCCGCGATCCGCGCGAAGCAGGCCTCGACGAGGCCGCGGCTGGTGAGGCGACCGGCTTCGAGCCCGGCCGCAAGCTCCTGTAGCGTCGGCTGCATCGGTCCGGGTCAGACCGGATCGTAATAGTGCAGCTCGAACAGCACGCAGCCCTTCTCGGACTTGAAGGGGCCGTGATAGGCGCCGGGCGGGCGGCAGGCATAGGTGTTCGGCTGGAACGAGGTGCCGCCCTCGCCCTTCTCGTCGTTGCCGACGGTGAGGTCTCCGGAGACGAGGTAGACCTCTTCCCAATAGTCGTGGACGAACGGCTTGGTCGTGTAGACGCCTGGGTGGAAGCGGAGCAGGCGGCTGCGCGTTCCGCGCTTGTTCGCCTCGTCGAGGCCGCCGGAGAGGATCTTCTGCTCGATGCCCTGCGGGTAGCCGGGCGGGACCTCCCAGCCGCTCTCCATGTCGATGGTGTAGAACTCGTCGTGCTGCTTGTTGACCGGCATGTCTTCCCTCTTATTCCGCGGCCTGGGCCGGCTGGACCTCATCCTCGAGGCTGTAGCTGTCGAGAATGCCGTCGACCAGCTTCGCCGAGCGTTCCCAATCGTAGGTGCGGAAGGAATGGCCCTTCGTCACGAAGGTCGCTCCCGCATAGAACATCTCGTACTGGGTATGGCGCGAGGCGAACTCGGAGCCGACCGCATCCCAGGCGAGCTTGTAGAACTTGACGCGCTCGAGCGAGCTCGCCGCCGGCGACTGCTGGGTCTTGCCGATCAGCGCGGCGAGCTCGGGATTGGCGAAGTCCTCCACCGAGGAGGGCAGCATGATCATGCCGCCGCCGGCGAGCTCGCGCAGCGTCGTCATGACCTTCGGATAGAGCTGCTGCGTCAGCGTCTGGGCCGAATAGAGCGTGTGCCGGTCCGGCACGAAATAGGGGCCGCGCTGCGTGCCCTTCGCCTCCATCGCGGCGACGAGCGCATCGACCATGCCAGCTTCCGCGGCGAGCTGGCCCAGGATCTCGCGCACCTGCGGGAAGGCGACGATCCCGTTCACGTCGCCGATCCGTCGGGCGAGGCCGAGCAGGAAGCGCATCTTCACGGAGAGGCGGACCATCGCCTGGTAGTTCTGGTAGACATGCGCCGGCGTCGCATGGAACTGCTTCTGGCACATGTCCAGGCTGTCCACGACGAAGACCCGCTCCCAGGGCACCTTCACGTCGTCGAAATAGAGGACGGCGTCGTTCTCGTCGAACCGGCTGGAGAGCGGATTGTCGAAGACCGACTGCGCCCCCTCCTCGTAGGACTTCCGCGACAGAACCTTGAGGCCCTTGGCGTTCATGGGGATCGCGAAGGAGATCGCGTAGCGCTCGTCGCCGGGCTGCAGCGGCTGGATCGAGGTGACGAAGACCTCGTCCGCCATGATCCCGCCGGTCGCCAGCATCTTGGCGCCGCGCACGGTGATGCCCTCGGCGTCGCGATCGACCACGCCGGCCGTCAGGAACTCGTCCTTCTGCTGGCTCGCGCTCTTCGAGCGGTCGGCCTGGGGGTTGATGATCACGTAGGTGAGATAGAGGTCGTTGTCGCGGGCATGGCGGTAATAGTCGGCGAGCGCCCTGGCCCGGTTCGCGTCATAGGCCTCGAAGACGTCGAGGCCCATATACATGCCGGCGATGCAGGAGGCGACATGGTCCGGCGCCCGGCCCATGAAGCCGGCATGGAGCGCGGTCCAAGCCTCGAGCCCCTTCCGCCGCTCGACGAGCTCGGCATAGGAGCCGGGCAGCTCCCAGATCCTGTTGGCGCGGGGCCCGCCGTCCTTCGGCTCGTAGGTCATCAGCGCGCGGTTCTCGGGCGCGGAGGCGAAATCGAAGAGACGGCCCACGGAGGCGACGGCGTTCCGGTATGCCGGATGGGTGGTGACGTCGTCGACGCGCTTGCCGTGCAGGTAGACGGCGCGGCCGTCGCGCAGGCCTTCGATATGCTGCTTTCCGGATTTCATCATTCTCGCTCCTGTCGCGCTCCCCTTCCTCGGAAGGTCTTTGTCAGTAGTGGATCGGCAGCGGCCATTCGGGGGTCCGCTCGTCGCCGCTCTTGAGGCTGTGGTACTTGCCCCGGAAGAAGACCAGCGGCTCCGCCTCGGGATTGGCGCTGAACCGCAGGACGCGGCCGACCACGATGACATGGTCGCCGCCGTCATACTGGGCGTAGGGCGCGCATTCGAAATGCGCGATCGCGCCGTGCAGGAGCGGCGCCTGGGCATGGCCGAGGCTGTGCGCCACGTCGGCCCACTTGTCGCTGAGCGCCCTTGCGAACCGGTTGGAAAGCTCCTCCTGCTGCCGGCTCAGAATGTTCACGGCGTAGCCCTGCGCCTCAAGGAGCGCGTTCAGGCTGTTTGCCCGCCGGTCGACGCTGAAGAGGATCAGCGGCGGGTCGAGCGAGACCGAGTTGAACGAGCTCATGGTCAGCCCGATCAGCCCGCCGCGGCGGTCCTGCGCCGTGATCACGGCGACGCCGGTGGCGAACTGCCCGAGCGCGGTGCGGAGTTGTTTTGGGTCGGGGCTCATCGTCTCTCCCGGTCTTGCCTCCGGGTAGCTTTGTGATAAAGCTATCTGGCAAACACGTCAACAGGAATGCCGGCAACCGTCCGGCACGGGCGAAGGCGATCGGAATGGCTGGCGATGCCGGGCGCAGCAATGCGGATCACGAGGAGGACGGGCTGCCGGAGCGCACCGCCTCGGCGCCCGCGCTCCTCGTCGACGGCTCGGACCGCATGTTCCGCGAACTGGTGCAGCGCATGCTGGCCTTCTCCGCTCGCCTGCAGGAGGTCCGCAACCGGTTCGGCCGCTCGATCGGGCTGAGCGGGCCGCAATATTCGATCCTGATCTCCATCGCCCATCTGCAGGGCCGGCAGGGCGTCGGCGTCAACGCGGTGGCGCGCCACCTGCATCTGAGCGGCGCCTTCGTCACCATCGAGGTGAACAGGCTCGTCTCGCGCGGGCTCCTCGGCAAGGCCGTCAATCCCGAGGATCGCCGACGCGTGCTCCTCACCCTGACGCCGGCCGGACGCCAACGCCTCGCGCAGCTGAAGCCGCGGCAGGTGGCAGCGAACGACCTCATCTTCGGCAGCCTCGACCATGCGGATTTCCTGGCGCTCCACCGCATTACGGGCCAGCTCGTGGACGGCGTCGACGCGGCGCTGCTCTTCCTCGACTATGCGGATGCGGGCGCCGGGCCGGAATCCGGCCGCGACCACGCGGATGCCCCCGTCCGGGCCGGAGAGTCGCGATAGCGGCTTGACCGCGCGAAAAGCGCATCGCTATGATGCTTGTGAAATATCACAGTTGGTGCCAGCCGCATGACAAAGGGCGGCCGGCTCCCGACCAGCCAGCGAGGTCCGCGTGAACGCCGTGCCGAATTCCACCGTCATCGACACGCGCTTCCGCTCGGCCCTGATGCGGATGGCGGAGGCGGGACGCATCGAGACCTGCAACCGGCCGGCGAGCGCGCATCTCGAGGTCGCCTCGCTCATGAAGGTCATGGACGGCGGCCCGGCCGTGCTGTTCCCGGCGGTCGACGGCTTCGGCATTCCCGTCATCGGCAACGTGCTCGGCTCGAAGGAGAATTGCGAGGCCGCCTTCGGCACCGATTTCCGCGGGATCCGCGAGTTCGTCGCCCGGGCGCTCGGGGCGCCGGTCGAACCGGAGCTGGTCCGCTCGGGCCCCGCGCAGGAGGTCGTCGTGACGAGCGGAATCGATCTCGGCGGCACGCTGCCCGTCCTCCACCACGCGCCGTCCGACGGCGGCCGCTTCATCACCGCCGGCGTGGTGATCGCCCGCGATCCGGAAACCGGCGTGCTCAACGCCTCCTATCACCGGCTCCAGCTTCTCGGCCCCGACCGGACCGGCATCCGGCTCGATTTCAACCGGCACCTCCGCAACGCCTACGAACGCGCCGCCGCGCGCGGCGAGGACCTTCCCGTCGTCGTCTGCATCGGCGCCGACCTCGCGCTCCAGTACACCGCCGCGACCATGGGGTCGCAAATGCCCGAACATGCCGACGAGCTCGCGGTCGCCGGCGGCCTCGCCGGCCGGCCGCTCCGGGTGCTGAAGGCGGCGACGCAGGACCTGCCCGTCCCAGCGGACACCGAGATCGTGCTCGAAGGCCGGCTGACCTGCCGCGAAAGCGCCGTCGAGGGTCCGTTCGGCGAGTTCGTCGGCTTCTCGGCGCCGGCTTCTCCCGGCCCGGTGTTCCAGCTCACGGCGCTGACGCACCGGCGGAACCCGATCTATCACGCCATCAACGGCTACGGCCGCGAGACCGTGATGCTGCGCAAATACGTGCTCGAGGCGAGCCTCCTCAAGGTGCTCGGGCCCGCCGTTCCGATCGTCGTCGACGCCGAGATGACGGCGGGCGGCCTGCACCGCTTCCACGCCATCGTGCAGGTGAAGAAGGAAGGCCCGCACCACGAGGGGCTTCAGCGCAACGCGATCCTTGCGAGCTTCGGCGCGCTGAAGGACCTCGACATGGTGATCGTGGTCGACGACGACATCGACATCCGCGATCCGCTCGACGTCGAATATGCGCTCGCCACGCGCATGGAGGCCTCGCGCGACATCATCGTCGTCCCCGAGGCGCGCGGACACGAATATGTCCGGGTGAGCCGGAACGGCGTGCGCGCCAAGCTCGGCATCGACGCCACCGTTCCGTTCGAGGAGCGGGCCCGCTTCACGCGGGTCGCCTTCGAGCCGATCGAGGTCGACCGGACGGAATTCACGACGGATCCGGAGACGGCCGAGAAGGCGCTCGGATTGATCTGACCGGTGAACCAGCCGCGCCGTCCGGGGGGATACGGCGCTCCGCGATCAACAGGGGAGAATTCGAGATGAAATCCAGTCTGACGGCCGTCCTCGCGGCGGCAGGCATCCTTCTGTCCGGTGCGGCGTTCGCACAGGACGCCTGGCCGACGAAGCCCATCACCATCATCGTGCCCTATGCGCCCGGCGGCTATACCGACGGCGTCACCCGCATCACGGCGAAGTACCTGGAGGGAAAGCTCGGCCATGCGGTCGTGGTCGACAACCGGGGCGGTGCCGGCGGCATCCTCGGCACCGAGATCACCGCCGATGCGGCGCCCGACGGCTACACCTTCTGCATGTGCAGCTCGGGCGCGGTCTCCATCGCGCCGGTCGCGCAGAAGGTCGGCTACGATCCGCTGAAGGACTTCGCGCCCGTCAGCATCGTGAGCACAACGCCGCAGGTCGTGATCGCCAATCCCTCGGTGCCGGTCTCCAACATGGCCGAGCTCGTCCAGTACGGCAAGGACCATCCCGGCGAGCTGAACTACGGCTCCTCCGGGATCGGCGGCCTGATGAACTATTCGGTCGAGCTGTTCCAGTCGATGACCGGGGCGAAGTTCGTCCACGTCCCGTTCAAGGGCGGCGCGCCGGCGACGGCCGCGGTCGTGGCGGGCGAGGTGCAGCTCTCCTTCACCAACATGTCCGACGCGATTCCGCAGATCGAGGCGAAGACGGTGAAGGGTCTCGCCGTCACCTCGAAGGAGCGCAGCGAGTACCTGCCGGACCTGCCGCCGGCCGCCGACGTCGCGCCCGGCTTCGAGGCGATCTCGTGGAACGGCGTCATGGCGCCCGCCGGCACGCCGCAGCCGATCGTCGACAAGCTGGCGGGCACGCTCGCCGAGATGGCCAAGGACGCCGACGTGAAGGCCGGCATGGCCAAGATGGGCGCCACGCTCGTCGCCACCACGCCCGACGAGTTCAAGGCCCGGATCGCCGGCGAGGTCGAGACCTGGACCGGCGTCCTGAAGGAAATCGAGGCCAAGAAGTAGTCCATCCGGGGGCGCCGCTGCGGCGCCCCCGCCGCTTCCGGGCGCGGCCGGCCGTCCCCGGACAGACGTTTCGAGCACGGGGACGCATATGCGATCCAACTCGGTGCGGGGCGCCGTCGACTTCTATTCCGGCCTGCTCCTCGCGGTCCTCGCCGTCGCGGCGATCTTCCTTCTGCGCGATCTGGAGATCGGAACCGCCTCCGACATGGGGCCGGGCTACTTCCCGGTCGCGATCTCGATCGTGCTCCTCGCCGTCGGCGTGTTCCTCATCGGACGCGGCCTCGTTCTCGACGGGCCGCAGGTGAGCGGCATGAACTGGCGGCCGATCCTCTTCGTCAGCCTGTCGCTGCTCGCCTTCGCGCTCCTCGTCGATCGCGCCGGGCTGCCTATCGCGATCGTGGCGCAGGTGGCGATCGCCACGCTCGGCTCCTCCGAACGCTCCTTTCTCCAGAGCCTCCTGTTCGGCATCGCGCTCGCCGCCGCTTCGAGCGTGATCTTCGTCCGGCTCCTCGGGGTTCCGATGCGGCTTTTCCCATGATCGACGTCTTCTCGCTCCTCGGCCACGGCTTCCTGGTCGTCCTGACGCCGACCAACCTCTTCTTCTGCCTGGTCGGGGCGGTGCTCGGAACCCTGATCGGCGTGCTGCCGGGGCTCGGGCCGGTCGCGACGATCTCGCTGCTCCTGCCGGCGACCTTCGCGCTGGAGCCGACGACCGCCATCATCATGCTCGCCGGCATCTATTACGGCGCGCAATATGGCGGCTCGACCACCGCCATCCTCGTCAACATCCCGGGCGAATCGACCTCGGTCGTCACCGCGCTCGACGGCTACAAGATGGCACAACAGGGGCGCGCCGGCGAAGCGCTCGCGATCGCGGCCATCGGCTCCTTCCTGGCCGGCTGCTTCGGCACCGTCGTCGTCGCCGTGGCCGGCCCGCCGCTCGCCGGCTTCGCCCAGCGCTTCGCCTCGCCGGAATATTTCTCGCTGATGGTGCTCGGCCTCATCTCGGCGATCGTGCTCGCGAACGGCTCCGTCATCCGCGCGATCGCGATGATCCTGCTCGGCCTCCTCATCGGCATGGTCGGCATCGACGTCAATTCCGGCCAGTCGCGGCTCACCTTCGGCATGCCGGAGCTCTATGACGGCGTCAGCTTCGTCGCCGCCGCGATGGGCCTGTTCGGCGTCGCCGAGGTGATCTGCAACCTGGAGGACGGGATCCAGCGCGGCCTCAATGCCGGCAGGATCGGCTCGCTGATGCCGAGCCGGGCGGTCATGAGGGCGGTGCGCTGGGCGGTCGTCCGCGGCACGCTGCTCGGAACCGCCTTCGGCATCCTGCCCGGCGGCGGCGCCACCGTCGCCTCGTTCTCCGCCTATGCGCTCGAGAAGCGCGTGGCGAAGGATTCCACCCGCTTCGGGCGCGGCGCGCCGGAGGGCGTGGCGGCGCCGGAATCGGCCAACAATGCCGCGGCCCAGACCTCGTTCGTGCCGCTCCTCACGCTCGGCATCCCGACCAGCGCCACCATGGCGCTGATGGTGGGCGCGCTGATCCTCCACGGCATCACGCCCGGCCCGACCGTCATCACGCGGCAGCCGGACCTGTTCTGGGGCCTCATCGCGAGCATGTTCGTCGGAAACGTCATGCTCATCATCATCAACCTGCCGATGATCGGGATCTGGGTGCGCCTCCTGCTCGTGCCCTACCGCCTTCTTTTCCTCCTCATTCTGGTGATCAGCTCGATCGGGATCTATTCGGTGAACAACTCGCCGTTCGATCTCTATCTCACCATCGGGTTCGGGATTCTGGGCTATCTCCTGCGCAAGCTCGACGCGGAACCCGCCCCGCTCCTGATGGGGTTCGTGCTGGGGCCGATGATGGAGGAGAATTTCCGGCGCAGCCTGATCATCTCGCGCGGCGATCCGCTCGTCTTCCTGCAGCGGCCGATCAGCCTGGTGCTGCTGGTGATGAGCCTCGCGCTCCTGATCACGGTTGCGATGCCGGCGATCCGCCGGCGCCGGGAAGAAGTGTTCCAGGAATAGCGTCCGCTTGGCCGGCCGCCTGAAGTGATCAGGGAGATTCGAAGCGTGAACGAGGAAAGAGACGCAGCCGAGGCTCCGGCGCGCAGCGGCGGTCAGATCCTGGTCGACACGCTCCGCATCCAGGGCGTCGACACGATCTTCGGCGTCCCCGGCGAGAGCGCGCTTCCCGTCTTCGACGCTCTGCACGGCGACCAGGCGGGGATCCGCTTCGTCGTCTGCCGGCACGAGGCGAACGCCGCCAACATGGCGGAGGCCGATTCCAAGCTGCGCAACGAGCCGGGCGTGTGCCTGGTCAGCCGCGGGCCGGGCGCCATGCACGCGGCGATCGCGGTCCACACCGCCTTCCAGGATTCGACGCCGCTCGTCCTCATCGTCGGCCAGGTGCCGAGGGCGCATCGCGGGCGCGAAGCCTTCCAGGAGATGGACTATACGCGGGTCTTCGCCGACACCACGAAATGGGCGGCCGAGATCACCGATCCGGCGCGCATCCCCGAGATGGTGAGCCGCGCCTTCCACACCGCGATGGCCGGGCGGCGCGGCCCGGTCGTGCTCTCGATCCCGGAGGACGTGCTGAGCGCGACGGCGCGGGTCGCCGACGTCGCCCGCTACCAGGCGGCCGAGCCCGCGCCCTCGCCGGCGGCCATGACGGAATTCGCGCGCCTCCTCGCCGCCGCCGAGCGTCCGCTCGTCATCGTCGGCGGGAGCGGCTGGGACGAGGCGGCCTGCGCCGGTCTCGCCCGCTTCGCCCGCTCGTACGACCTGCCGGTGGCGGCGGCATTCCGCTGCCAGGACGTTCTCGACAACCGGTCCGAGCACTATGTCGGCGATCTGAGCTTCGGACCCGGCCCGGGACTGGCGCGCAGGGTCGGCGAGGCGGATCTCCTCGTCGTGATCGGCGACCGGCTCGGCGACGTCACCACGCGCGGCTACACGCTCCTCAAGCCGCCGGTGCCGGGTCCCGCGCTCGTCCACGTCTATCCCGGGGCGGAGGAGCTCGGCCGCGTCTACCAGGCGCGCCTGGCGGTCCATGCGAGCGTCGGCAATTTCGTGCGCGCCCTCGGCGAGATGCGGACCAAGGCGGAGGTGCCCTGGGGCGAATGGCGGAAGGGCGCGCGACAGGACTACGTCGCCTTTTCCAGCCCGGCCGGCGTCAATGCCGCGCTCGATTTCGCGAAGATCATCGGCCATGTGCGGGCGACGATGCCGGACGATACGATGTTCGCGAACGGCGCCGGCAATTACGCGATCTGGCTCCACCGCTACCTCGGCTACCGCGTGCGCGGGACGCAGCTTGCCCCGCGGTCGGGCGCGATGGGCTACGGCCTGCCGGCGGCGATCGCGGCGAAGCTTCGCCACCCCGGGCGGCCGGTCATCTGCTTCGCCGGCGACGGCGACTTCCAGATGGCCTCGCCCGACTTCATCACGGCCGCGCGCTACCGCCTGCCGATCGTGGTGATCATCATGAACAACGGGCTCTACGGCTCGATCCGCATGCACCAGGAGCGGCATTATCCGGGCCGGCCGAGCGGCACCTCGCTCGAGAACCCGGATTTCGTCGCCTTCGCGGAAGCCTGCGGCGGCTATGGCGAGCGGGTGACCGCGGATGCGGACTTCCCCGCCGCCTTCGAGCGCGCGCTGGCGGCGGGCCGGCCCGCCATCCTCGACCTCCCGGTCGATCCGCGCCGGCTGACCCCGGACATGATGCTGGACTCGCTCTGAAGGGTACGCCCCGCTTGAGCCGCGGCCGCGCCCTTCAGGCTGTGGACCGCGGCAGGCGGAGCCTCGCCCGGCGGCGCCGCCATGCTAGAAGGGGCCGCTACCCGATGCATGGCCGATGAAGAGTACCGTCGAAATGGGAGCAGCGGGCGGTGCGCCCGCGCTCATCGATCTCGAAGAGCTGCTCGCGACGCGCCTCCTGGTGCAGGGCAATTCCGGCTCGGGCAAGTCGCACCTGCTGCGCCGGCTGCTGGAGCAGAGCGCCGGCTCGGTGCAGCAGATCGTGATCGACCCCGAGGGCGACTTCGTCACCCTCGCCGAGCGCTTCGACCATGTCGCGATCGACGCCGCCGCGGTGCAAAGCGATCTGCAGCGGATCGCGCGCCGCATCAGGCAGCACCGCGTCTCGGCGGTGCTCGCGCTCGACGAGCTGGAGGTCGAGGGCCAGCTCCGCGCCGCCGCGGCGTTCCTGACCGGCCTCTTCGACGCCGACCGGGAGCACTGGTATCCCGCGCTTGTCGTGGTCGACGAGGCGCAGCTCTTCGCGCCCGCACTCTCCGGCGAGGGCACCGACGAGGCGCGCCGCCTCTCGCTCGGCGCCATGACCAACCTGATGTGCCGCGGCCGCAAGCGCGGCCTTGCCGGCATCGTCGCGACCCAGCGGCTGGCGAAGCTTGCGAAGAACGTCGCGGCCGAGGCCTCCAACTTCCTGATGGGGCGCACCTTCCTCGACATCGACATGGCGCGCGCGGCCGATCTCCTCGGCATGGAGCGGCGGCAGGCCGAGATGTTCCGCGACCTCGAGCGCGGCCAGTTCGTCGGGCTGGGGCCGGCGCTTTCCCGCAAGCCGCTGCCGATCCGGATCGGCCCGGTGGAGACCTCCGGCCGGTCCGGAAGCCCGGTCCTGATACCGCTGCCCGAACCGCCGGGCGAGGCCGCGACCGAGCTCATCTTCACCGCGAGCCCCGACGAGGCCGAAAGCGAGCGCAATCCGGTCCCGCAGCGGCCGCGGCCGGCGACCGGCGACGTCCTCGCCCGACTGGCGGCGCAGCGTCCCGAGGCGGCCTGCGAACGCGAGCCGGAAATCGACCCGGCCGAAGCCGCGGCCGCCGTCGAGGAGATCCTCGCCGCCATGGCGGCGGAGCCGGAGCTCGCCGGCCGCGATCTTCCGCTCCTCTTCCAGGATTTCTCCGGCCGCTGCCGGAAGCGGGGCCTCGGTCGGGCGGTGCCGCCGCTTTCCGAGTTCCGCCGCCGCTTCGCGATCGCCCGGGCCGGGGCTTCGGCCGAGACCCGCGGCCGGCCGGAATGGGAGGCGGCCCTCGCGCACGCCGCGGGTCTCTCCGAGGACCTGCAGGGACTGTTCCTCTATGTCGCGCGGCTCGCGCTGGAGGCCGCGCCCGCGCCCGGAGACGGCGATCTCGGCGACCACTACGGCACCCGCTCGCCCGGCCGGCTGAAGCGCGTGCTCGCCCATCTGGAGGAGCGCGGCGACCTCGTCTGCCATGTCGACGCCGCCGGGCGGCGCGTTCTCGCGCTGCCGCGCCTCGGCATCGAGACGGCGCCCGGCACGGCGGCTGCGCCGGAGCATGCACGGCGCGCGCTGCGCCCGCGGCCGAGGCTCGACCAGCGGCTCGCGCGCCAATAGCGTCTTCAGCGGACAGGTCGATCGTTTCCTCGCGCGGAAACTTTCCCTTTGACTTCGGACCCGTGTCGGGTTCGGATAGTTTCCGGACTCGGAAACGATCGGGGCGGCCGTGACACTGACCCTCTACCAGCATCCGCTGGCTTCGTTCTGCCACAAGGTGCTCATCGCGCTCTACGAGAACCGGACGCCCTTCCGCGCCGTGACCGTCGACTTCGCCGATCCGGGTGCCGCGGCGGCCCATTTCGGGCGCTGGCCGGTGGGCAAGATACCTGTGCTGCACGACAGCCGGGGCGACCGGACCATCCCCGAGACGAGCATCATCATCGAGTACCTGCAGGCGCACCATCCCGGACCGGCGCCGATGCTGCCCGACGATGCCGAGGCGCGGCTGGAGGTCCGGCTGTGGGACCGCTTCTTCGATCTCTATGTCGCAGCGCCGATGCAGAAGATCGTCGGCGACCGCCTCCGGCCGGAGGGCGGCAGGGACGCCACCGGCGTCGGCGAGGCGCATGCCATGCTCGATGCCGCCTACGGGATGCTGGAGGCGAGGCTTGCCGGCCGCTCCTGGGCCGCGGGCGGCGGCTTCAGCCTGGCGGATTGTGCCGCCGCGCCGGCGCTCTTCTTCGCCACCATCGTGCACCCGGCGGCTGCGGAGCAGCGGAACCTGCGGGCCTATGTCGAACGCCTGCTGGACCGCCCCTCCTTCGGCCGGGTCCTCGCCGAGGCGCGCCCCTATTTCGATCTGTTCCCCTATCGGGACGCGATGCCCGCCGGCTATCTGGCGGACCGGACCGGATAGCGCCCATGCAGACGCAAGAGCTCGACAAGGTGTTCCATGCGCTCTCCGACCCCTGCCGCAGGGCGATGGTCGAGCGGCTGAGCCGCGGCCCCGCATCCGTGAAGGAGATCGCCGCGCCGATGCGCCTCGCTTTGCCCTCGGCGGTCAAGCACCTCAAGGTGCTGGAGGAAGGCGGAATCGTGCGCTCCACGAAAACCGGGAGGGTGCGCACCTACGGCATGCGGCCGCACGGGCTGGATCCGGTCGCGGACTGGGTGAGGCAGCGGGAAGCCGCGTTGAATGCGGCGTTCGATCGCCTGGCCGAGGCCATGGCCGCTTTCCCGGAAGAGTGCGACGACCGATGAACGGGAAAGCCGGACACGCGACCTTCGTCATCGAACGCGCCCTGCCGGGCCGCCCCGCCCATGCGTTCCGCTTCTGGTCCGAGCCGGCGCTCAAGAGGCTCTGGAACTCGTGCCACCCGGAATGGGAGACGCTCGAGAGCCGTTTCGATTTCCGCAAGGCCGGGTCCGAGGCGACGCGCTGGCGCATGCCGGAAGGCGGGATCCTCGAGGTCCGCGCGCATTATTTCGAGATCGAGCCGGCGGTCCGGATCGTCTACGCCTATGAGATGGTCCGCGACGGCCGGTGTCTCTCCGTGTCGCTCGCCACCGCGGAATTCGCGCCGGAGGGCGCAGCGACGAGGATGACCTTCACCGAGCAGGCCGCCTTCCTCGACGGCAGCGGGCCCGACGCGCGGCGGGCCGGGACGGACGAGGGCTTCGACCGGCTCGCCGCCGTCATGGAACAGGCCGAAACGGCGCCTCGCTAGGTGCGGCCGCAGGCCCTTTCCGGCCGTGCGGCGGCGCTCGCCGCCGGGGCGGCCTCCCCAAGCGGCCATCCTTTCCGCCGGCCTCTTCTCGCCGCCGCGCCGCGGCCCCATCTCTTCGGCCATGGAGACCACCCTTCCCCCGACCGAGAACCGGACACTCGCGCCGACGAGCGCGGAGGCGATCGTCGCGGAGGCCGCAGCGGCCTATTTCGAGGAATGCCGGTCGCGCGTCCGGCCTTTCGTGGACCGCACCTTCTCGTTGCCGGGCTCGGCCCGGCTGCACCGGCACGCGCTCGGCTGGGACCTCCTCCGCGCGCCGGCCAATGTCGCACTGTCGGTTCCGCAGGTCGGGCTGAAAGTCGGCAGTGGCGCAGCCCGGGCGCTCGGCCGGAATCGGCTCGCCGGATGGCTCGACCGGAACCTCTTTCTGGAAACCGCCGTGGCGCGGGAACTGCGCTGGCGCATCACGACCGAGCTTCTCCGCCAGCCCTGCCGCGACGGAAGCCGGGAGGCCCGGGAGGACGGGCTGGCGGAGGCGATCCTCGCCCATCCCGAGGTCCGGGCGCTCCTTGCCCGCGCGGCGGAGGCGACGGCGGGCCACGAGCAGGATCCGGTCTTCCGGCAGCGGCTCGAGGCGGCGCTCACCGAATATGCGGGCACCCGCGCCGCCGCGGCCGAGATCACCACCGGGCTCGTCGCGCTCGGCACCGGGGCGCTCGCCTTTCAGCAGGCCACGCCCGGCGCCTTCGCGCTCGGCCCGGCGATCGCGGGCAGCCTCGCCCAGGGCGGCGCGATCGCGAGCTTTCCGCTCGGCTCCGCGATGGGCGGCTTCTGGTACGGGCTCTTCCCCGCCCATGTCTCGCCCCTTCTCGCCGCCGGAACGACGGCCGGCACCATGGGCGTTGCGGCGATCGCCACCGCCTTCGCCGGGATCATATCGGATCCGGTGCAGCGGGCGCTCGGGCTGCACGAGCGCCGGCTCACCGCGCTGATCGACAATCTTGAGAGCAATTTCCGGCCCGGGCGGCGCGAGGCCGGCTTCGTCACCTACGATCTCTACGTCGCCCGGCTTCTCGACCTGGGCGACATTCTCGTCGCGGTCGGGCGCCTGTTCCGGCCGGCCTGAGCCATGCCGGTCGGGAGCGGCCGTGGAGGTTGACGCGCCCACGGACGAGCGGCGATATCGCGTCTCCGATCCGTCCGGCTTCCGGGCCGATCCCGATCGGTCAACAGTCCGGGCCGGCATGCTTCGTTTCATCCATTCGAGCGACCTTCATCTCGGCAAGCGTTTCGGCAATTTCTCCGGCGACCTGCCGAGCCGGCTGCGCGAGGCACGGCATGCGGCCATCGCGCGGCTGGCGCAGCACGCGCAGGAGCAGGGCGCAGCCACGATCCTGCTGGCCGGCGACACCTTCGACACCGAGACGCCGGCGGCCGATGTGCGCCGGCAGGCGCTCGCCGAGATGGCGCATCATGCGCCGATCCGATGGGTGCTCCTGCCCGGCAATCACGATTCCCTGCAGGCGACGCAGCTCTGGGCCACGCTGAAGGCGGAGGCTCCCGAAAATGTGGCGCTCGCGGCCGAGCCCCGGCCGGTCGAGCTGGCCGCGGGCGCGGCGCTTCTGCCCGCGCCGTGCACGACGCGCCGCCCCGGCCGCGACCTGACCGAGTGGATGGAGGGCGCGGCGACCCCCGAAGGCGCCATCCGCATCGGGCTCGCCCATGGCGCGATACGGAGCTTCTCCGAGGATGGCGTCGCGTCCGACGTCATCGCGCCGGACCGGGCGCGGCGCGCGGGCCTCGCCTATCTCGCGCTCGGCGACTGGCACGGTGCGCTCGAAGTCGAGCCGCGCACCCGCTACAGCGGCACGCCGGAACCCGACCGGTTCAAGCATGAGCGCCCCGGCGAGGCCCTGCTGGTGAGCATCGCCGGCCCTTCCGCCTTGCCCGAGGTGACGCCGCTTCCGATGGCGAGCTTCGCCTGGCGCAGGCTCGACCTCCATCTGCTCGACGGCGACGATCCCGCGCCGGCGCTCGAAGGGCTGTTGCCGGAAGCGAGGCACCGCCGGCAGACGCTCGCCCGGGTCGCGGCGGCCGGCCGCAGCAATCTGGCGGGACGCGCGGCGCTGACGGCAGCGATCGAGCGCGCAAAACCTGATTTCGCATTCCTGGAACTCGACGACACCGGTCTCGCGACGGCGTGCGAGGCGGGGGACCTCGACGGGATCGACCGCGCCGGGGCGCTGCGCGAAGCCGCGAACGCGCTGCTTGCGGAGGCCGGGGACGAGAGCCGCTCCGCCGGCGAGCGCGAGATCGCGCGTGCGGCGCTCGCGCGCCTCTTCTTCTACGCTCAGGCGGTCGCGCCATGAAGATCTCGGCTCTGCGCCTCTTCAACGTGAAGCGCTTCGCGGGACGTGGCATTGCCATCGAGGGGATCGGCGACGGCGTCAACGTGCTGTGTGCCGTCAACGAGTTCGGCAAGTCGACGAGCTTCGAGGCGCTGCACGCGCTGTTCTTCCAGCCGCATTCGGGAACGCCGGGCGAGATTCAGAAGCTGCGGCCCTATAGCGGCGGCAGCCCGCTGGTCGAAGCCGACATCCAGACCGCCGAAGGCCGCTTCCGGCTCACGAAGCAATATTATGGCGGCCGCTCCGCGCGGGTGACCGATCTCGCGACGGGACGGCTGGTGGCCCAGGCCGACGAGGCGGAGAACTTCATCGCCGGCCTGATCAGGGGCGGCACGGCCGGGCCGGCCGGCCTGCTCTGGGTGCGCCAGGGCGTGACCGGTCTCGAGAAGCGCAGCCGCTCGGAGGAGGACGGCGAAAAGGAGGTCCGCCGGAGCCTGCTCGAATCCGTCCAGGGCGAGGTCGAAGCCGTCACCGGCGGGCGGCGCATGGCCGAGATCATGGCCGCCGCGCAGGAGGCCCTTTCGGAGCTCGTCACCCCCACCGGCAGGCCCAGGACCGGCGGGCGCTACGCGGCCGCCATCGAGGAGCGCGACAGGCTTGAGGCCGAGGAGGGAAGGCTTGCGGGCGAAGTCGACGCTTTGCGCGCGGCGCTCGACAGGCGGGCCGCGGCGGCCAGGCGGCTCGCCGAGCTCGACGGGGCGGAGGACAGGCGGGAGCGGCGACAGGCGGTCGAGACGGCCGAGGCGGGATTCGACGCCGCCAGGGCGCATGACGGGAAGCTGAAGACGGCCGAAGCCGAGCTGAAGCTCGCGCGCGAGCGCAAGGATGCCGCCGATCGGGATCTCGGCGCGTTCCGCACCGCTTTGGCGAAGGCGAAGGAGCTGCAGGAGAGGCTCCGGGAAGCCGAGCGGCGCCGCGCCGAGGCGTCCGGCCGGCGCCGCGACGCCGCCGCGGCGATCGAGAAGGCGCATGCGGATGCCGAGGCCGCGGAGGCCGGGGAGCAGGCGATGCGCGGCCTCCTCGCCCGCCTCGATGCGGCGCTGAAGGCGCGCGAGGCCGCGGAGCGCCTTGCCGGGCTGAAGGAGCGCCTGAGCGCGGCGGAGGCCGCCCGCCGGGCGCTCGAGGAGGGCGAGGCCAGGCTCGCGCTCGTCAGGATTCCGGCGCATGCCGTCGACGAGCTTCAGGCCCTCGAAGTCGAGATCGCGAAGCTGCGCGCCGTCGAAGAGGCGGCGCGCCCTTCGGTCGCGATCTCCTATCAGGGCGGCGCCGCCGGTCCGGTGACGATGGACGGCATCCCGCTCGCGGACGGCGAGGAGCGCGGCTATGACGGGCAGGCCGAGCTCTCGGTGCCGGGCATCGGTACGCTCACCTTGCGGTCGAACCGGCCGGCCCGGAGCGACGATCGGATCGAGCGGGCCGAGGCGAAGCGCCGGACGCTGCTCGCCTCGATGGGGGTCGACGATCTCGCCGCGGCGCGGGAGCGGCAGGTCCGCGCTGAGCGGATCGAGGCCGAACTGCGCGAGCTGCGGGGCCGGCTCTCTTTGCTCGCGCCCGAGGGCCTGGCGCGGCTCCGGGAAAGCGTCGCGGCCCTCGATCCGGCGGGTGCCGAGCTCCTGGAGCTCAAGGAGGACCCGTCACAGGTCCGCGCAGCGCTGGCGGCCGCCGAAGAGAGCCGAAGGAAGGCGAAGCTCGCCTTGCGTGAGGCGGAACCGCTCCGGGGGAGCGCCGACGACGCCTTTGTGAGGGCCGAGACGGCGCTCGCGTCGCTCGACGCCGAGCGGACGCAGGTGGCCGCGCTTCTCGGCCCGGAAGAGGCACGGGATCGACGCGCGCAGGCGATGGCGGACGCGCTCGACGAGCGCGGCCGGGCGCTCGCCGCGGCCGAAGCGCATGCGGAAGCGCTCCGGACCGCGGCGGTCGATCCGCACTCCGCCGAAGCCGCTCTGAAGCGCGCGCGCTCGGTCGAGGCGGCGGCCGAGCAGGAGATCAACGCGCTTCGCGAGACCATCGCCGGCCTCAACGCCGAGATCCGCACCCGCTCCGAGGAGGCGGTCGAAGAGACATGGCGCGAGACGGCCGAGGCGCTCTCCGCCGCGACGGCCCGCGTCGCGGCGTTCGCGAAGGAGGTCGCCGTCCTGCAGAGGCTCGCTTCGGCGCTCGAGGCCGCCCGCTCCGAGGCCCGCGAGCTCTATCTCGGGCCCGTCATGGCCGAGCTGAGGCCGCTCATCGGACTGCTGTTCGACGACGTCTCGATCACCTTCGACGAACGGACGCTGCTCCCCCAGACGATCCGGCGCAGCGGCCAGGAGGAGGAGGTCGACCGGCTCAGCGGCGGCATGCGCGAGCAGCTCTCGGTGCTGACGCGCCTCGCCTTTGCGAGGCTGCTCGCCCGCGACGGGCGGCCGGCGCCGGTGATCCTCGACGACGCGCTCGTCTATTCCGACGACGACCGCATCGAGAAGATGTTCGACGCGCTCCACCGGCAGTCCAGGGACCAGCAGATCATCGTGTTCTCCTGCCGCCAGCGCGCCTTCCAGAAGCTCGGCGGAAACGTCCTCCAGATGACGGATTGGCAGCCTTAGGGCCGCGCGCCGGATGCAGCCGGCACGCTGGTCTCTCAGCGCCTCGCGGGCGACCGCCGAAAGCCGAGCATGGACGGCAGGACCCCGGCCGTCGCCTTCATCGACAGCCTGCCGAGCCCGCCACGGCAGAAGGAGGACAAGCGAGCAGAAAAACGAACCGGCAGGCCGCCTCAGCCCCGCTCACAGGAGCGGCACTGTCAACCGGCTACCCTCTCTGTACAAGCTTGGGACGACATCCTGCCTGTCCGCCCAAACAGAACCCTACCTCCCCTACCAATCCTCAGCTTGGACTCACAAACCGAGCCTGCCGTCCGCAGCCGGTTGCCGCACCAGTGCAGCCGCGCGATTAAGAATAGCCCTCGGTACCGGTCCCGGCTGGACGAAAGCCGGTGTAACGCCCCGCCAGTTCGAGGTCGTCGGACGGGCCCCGATGCCGCACGCGCAGCGGTAGACGGTTCCGCCCGATCCTTCAGCCGCCCAACGGACGGCGGAGCCTCCGGCAGTTCTCAGATGTGGCCATCGTTGCTTGTCGTCCTTGGCCAAACCTGCTTTAACGGCGGCAACGCAAAGGAAATTCGGTCGACGTGTTTTCTTCATTCGACTGCTCCGCCGTAATCAACGTGCACCGCGAGGGCGTTCTTCTCGCTCCCACCCTGAACTCGCTGTCCGCGGCCAAACGCGAGGCCGCAAGAGCCGGCTACCGGGTCGAGTTCGTGGTCGTCGCCGACAATCCCGACCAAAAGACGCTGGACTTGTGCCGGAACTGGAAGGATGCCGATTCGATCCACGAGGTCGGCTTCGCCGATCTCGGCCGGTCGCGGGACTTCGGCATCAAGATGTCGAGCCAGCGGCATGTCTTCATGCATGACGCGGACGATCTGTTTTCGTCGAATCTATACCGGACGTTCTTTGAATATCGCCGCGCCGGCCTGATCCAGGACATGGCCGTCTATCATACGGAATTCTTCATTTCCTTTGGCGGCGAGAACGGAATCCGCCGGATCATACCGTCGGACCACCCGGATTTCGATCCGATGCTGCTGACGTTCGACTGGTTCTTCTCGAACAAGTGCGTCGTCGACCGCGAGCTCCTGGAGCGCTTCCCGATGCCGCACAACGACAAGGCGTCGGGACTTGGCAACGAGGACTGGTCTTGGGCCGGCGACACGATTGCCAACGGCGTATTGCATTCGGTTCTGCCGCAGACAGTGTGCTTCTACCGGGTCAAGAGCGCGCATCTGAGCCTCGGGGCGACGCCGTCGATGACGCAGCGAGCCTCGCCGCTCTACAGCGCCGACTATCTGCTTTCCGGGGCCGGCCGGCGATCGCGGCCGCGGCAGCCCGACACGTCGCTGTTCGCCACGCAGGAGCAGCTGTCGGTGCCGGTCTACGAGGCGATGATCGAGCAGGTGAAGTTCGAACCGCTGATCAGCGGCAACCTCAGCCGGAACCGCTGGGCGCTGACCTCCTCCGTGCGCTCGCTGCACCACCGCGCCGCCGATGGCGCCCGAATGCTGCTGTCGAAGCTCGACGATCGCAAGAAGGTGTTCCTGTTCCTGTCGGAGCGCTACACCCGGCTGCTGCCGGTGCTGATCGACCGGTTTGCCGAGATGCAGCCGCTGTTCTCGCCCGAAACGCACCAACTGGTGATCTTCCACGAGTCCGACGACGACCTCTACGCCGATCTCGAGATCGGCGATCCCTTCGGCAGCATCTATCTCAGCCGCCGTAGAATGCTGCAGGAGTTCGCGGTGCCGAACTGGTTCTTCAACCGGTTTCTGGTGCGGCCGATCGTGCAGCATGCCGGCGGCACGATCATCGACACCGGTACCGATCTGTTCGCCGGACTTTGTGAGGCGTTCTTCAAGCTGGTTGTCTCGCAGACGAAGCGGATCCTGCTGGCGCAGGCGGAGATGACGGCCGACCCGCTGCTCGGCCTGCCGCAGCGGCGCGCGCGCGTGCGCCGGCTGCTGTCGGGCTCCAAGCTCTACCGCCCGTGGCGCGTTCACCAGGTCGATCTGTTCGGGCTCTGCGGCGGGGGCGGCTGCGCTGACGAGACGGGCCTTTCCATCCGCTTCGATGACGACAGCGCGGAAGCCTTCCTGCTGGCATGCCTGATGAAACGCGCGCCGGCCCTGCCGAGCCCGGCGGGCTTCGTGCTCGAGCGCCGGCGCGCGCGCCGCCCCCGGCCCGACGCCCCGGTGCCTGATGGCGTCACTGAACTTCTGGTGCGGGCCGGCGGCGGCGTCTCCGAGTTCTTCGTGCCCAGCGCCCGGAGGGTGGTCGAGTTCTACGGCCAGCCTCTTGTGGTGCTGCCGCAGACCATGCAGCACCTGCGGCCCGACGGGCAGCCGACCGTCACCTGGTACAACTTTTCGAATCCCGAGCAGGTGCTGCGTGAGTTGATCGACCGCGATTTCCGCGGCTTCAAGCTCGGCCTCGTCGCCCATCTGGCGGGCGTCGAGATGATCGACCGCTTTCGGAAGGCCGGCTCTCTCCTGAAGCTGTTTGACGATCTCTGCGCCAGCGGCGAGGCGCACCTCGTGCGTACGACAGACCCGTCGGACAGCCGCCTTGCAATGGTCGACATGAGCGGCCTCGGCGAGATCGTGTCGGATTTCGAGGCGGAGAGCCGGGACGCTCCCAGTCCCGCCGCCGCGCTGCTTGGAAAGTTCGGCGTGGCGCTGACCGGAAGCGACTATCTGAGCGCGTTGCGCAGCGCCCGGAACGTGGCCCAGGTCGAGGCCTATCTGTCGCACTGGCAGCCGCGTCGGGAAGCCATGGTCGATGGAGCGAAGCCTTGGCTGTCCGAGACGCTCGCCGCCAGCCACGACCGTCCGCCGATTGCCGACTGGCAGAGCGACATGTGGCTTCCGACGACACGGTTTTCGGTCTTGCCGCATGTAGCCGAACGCGTCGAAGTGGAATCGCTTACGGCGGCGGCTCGCCAGGCTTCGTTCCTGCCAACGACGTTGCAGGACTTCCTCAACATCCTGAGCCGCACCGCCAATGTGCCTGTGCCGCCCGCCGACCTGCGGCTGAATTGGGGCGGAGCGCAGAACACGCACCGCGCCCGGCTGATGGAGCGGTTGGCCGAACTCGGCCGCGCCGCCGCCGGCGGCAGTTTCGTGGTGATGCCCTGGCTTGAGGCCGGCGGCGCCGAACTGGTCGGCACGATGCATTTCCGCGCCTGGCAGGCGGCCGGCGTCCGGAACTGCCGGTTCGTCCTGACCGACCGCAGTACGATCGTGCCGAAGCATGAGGAACTGCGCGAGCACACGATCAACCTGCCTGAGCTCGTCGAAGAGATTACCGGCCGGCCGTACGGGAGCTTGGGGCTGGAGGAGAGGCAAGGCTTTCTGGCCGAGTTCTTCCGCCACGCCAGGCCGCGCCACGTGCTCTACGTGCAGAGTTACATCGGCACATTGCTTCTGACCCGCCAACGCTTCGGCGACGTGGTGCAGTACGCGATGTTCTGCTCCCATGTGGACGGGAACGGCAAGATTTCCGGCTATCAGACGATGATTCCGGAATTCGACCGGCATGTCGATCAGTATGTGCCCGACAATACGCCGTTCGCGCGCGAGATCATCGAGATGTACGGGCTTGAACCGCAGCGGGTGGCAACGCTGCTCTATCCGCCCGACCCGACGCGCGCGTCCGAACTGGGTGGCGAGCACTTCGGGGATCCGTCGTCGCGCGACGTGCTCTGGGCGTCGCGTCTCGATTACCAGAAGAACCCGGCCATGATCCTGGCGGTGGCCGCGCAGATGCCCGAACTGACCTTCCACGTCTACGGGCGCAGGGTGATGAAGGATGTCGAGTTCAACGAGAACGACCTGCCGCCGAACGTGATCTTCCACGGCGGCTTCACTTCGCAGAAGGATCTGATGTGCCGGCGGTATCTCGGGTTCCTCTACACCCCGCGCTTCGACGGCATGCCGCTGATCCTTCTCGACATGGGGTCGGCGGGCTTGCCGATCGTGTCGCCCAAGGTCGGCGGCATCCCCGACTTCCTGGGCCCGGACTGGCCTTATGTCGAGGATGGCGAGGCGCCGGAGGGATATGTCGAGGCCCTAGAGCGTTACCCGACCTAATTGAATCGGGATTCCCAAATCAGCGCTGAGATGATTCAAGCTGTCTGCCGGATTGGAGGCCGGCGG
>NZ_SPKJ01000061.1 GCF_009866965.1 Propylenella binzhouense
TGACGGGCCGGGGCCGCGCCTGCCGCGACCGAGCCGGTTCCGGCGGCGGTGAACGGTGGCGGCGCGCCGGCCGCCGACAAGGAACCCGCGCTCGGCACGCGCCCGCCGGACGATCCCGGCGTGACGGACGACGAGGAGGAGGCGCCGCGCCAGCGCTTCCGCGTGTTCTAGGGCGGCGCCCCCCGGCCCCGGGCGCGGCCTGTTGCACTTGCCCCGCCGCGCCCCACCTAGTATGAGGTCCCGCGAGGCCGCATTAGCTCAGTCGGTAGAGCATCGCATTCGTAATGCGAGGGTCGCTGGTTCGAGTCCGGCATGCGGCACCATTCCTCCTCCGTCAGCGTCCTTCGCCCGATGCGCGTAAATGCCCGCGCGGAGCGACTGGCCGCCGCGCCCCACCTAGTATGGGGTCCCTTCAGGCCGGATTAGCTTAGCCGTAGAGCGCCACATGCGGAGTGTGGATGTCGCGTGTTCGAGTCACGCAAGCGGCACCACTTCCAAGCCAAGGAAAAGCACTTCTTCTATTTCTTGATCGCCCAGCGGCCCCGTTCGGTATCGTCCGACGCGGCCAGTTTACCCGATTGCCTGAGCTTCATTGCCGCCCAACGCATGTCGTACTGCCATGTGTAAAACAGGTCGCCGGCTGATCGCAAGTCATTCTCGTGTTTATCCCATATATGCTTGGCAATCGTGACTATCTTCGCTTCACCGCCAAGGTCGTTCAGCGCTGTCAAAATCCACGGCGTTAAATCGCTGCGAGTGACTGACATAGATCAGTGCTCCCTGTCACGCGGCGGATTGGGGTCGTTGCCCGGCGCGACGGTGTCTTTGCTGCGGAAACGGCCATCCAAGCCCTTAATGGTGAGCTCTCCGCCACCCTGCCGACCGAGCATGTCTCTTCCTGCACGTGCGGCGTCACCCTGAGTGTCGTGGAGGCTGGAAGCACGGTCGGCATCGTTGCGCTTATTCACCCACTTGCCGTCGCCCCGCTGGTAGATCGTCCTGTCTCGGTCCTTGCTCATCGGGTTATCTCCAAGATTTGAACATATCAAGAACATACTTCGATTCGCCGCTGAATAGGAGTCTTGGTGCCATAGACAGATGAGGACCATCGAAGGACGTTCTCAGCGCCCCTCCAGCGGCCGCCTGACAGCCTTCCGCACTCGATACCAGTATGTCTGCTCCGCGCCGTGGCTGTCGTACCATGCGCGCTCATGGCGGGCATAAGCTTGAAACTTCGGGCCGGGATAGCTGGTCTACTCGGCCGCGCGCCGCCCGAGCTCGCGCAGGATCTCCTCGCGGTGCTCGTCGAGCACCGGCGGCGCCTTGACCGCGAGCGCGCGCGCGCCGTCATAGCTGACCGGCGTGCGGACGGTGCGGAACGGGCCCATCGTCGGGTGCTCGGTCGCAACCTCGATCTGAAGGTGCTTCGCCTGCGGGTCCTCGAGCGCCTCGTCGGCCTTGTAGACGCGCGCGTGCGGCACGTCCCTCGCCTCCAGCCGCGCGCACCATTCCTCGCTCCGCCGCGTCCGGAAGATCGCCGCGAGCTCGGCGATGAGCGCCTCGTGGTTCTCGATCCGGGCGAAGCGATCGGCGAAGCGCGGATCGTCGAAGAGCGTCGGCCGCTCGATGACCTCGGCGAGGCCCTGCCAGAACTTCTCCGGCGAGGACATGTGGAGCGCGATCCAGCGGCCGTCGGAACATGCGAGCACGCAGGATTGCGACGCGCTCGGCCGGCTGTAGGGCCCCATCACCACGCCCGCCGAGAACCAGTGCGTGAAGGCGTCGATGTTGAAATGGCACATCGATTCCAGCATCGAGACGTGCACCTTCCGGCCCCGGCCGGTCCGGCTCCGCTCGTAGAGAGCGCCGAGAATGCCGTAGGCGGCGTAGAAGCCGGTCATCGCATCGGCGATCGCGGGACCGACCACGCGCGGGTTCTCCGGATTGACGAGAAGGTGGAGATAGCCGCTCGCGGCCTGCGCGACGGTGTCGTAGCTCGGCCGGAGCTTCGAGGGGCCGGATTCGCCGAAGCCGCTGATCGCGCAATAGACGAGCCCCGGATTGAGCGCGCGCAGGCGCTCCTCGCCGGCGCCCATCTTCTCCGCGGCGCCCGGCCGGAAGTTCTGGATGTAGACGTCGGCGCCGCGGATCAGATCGTCGAAGACGGCGCGGTCGGCATCGGTGCGGATGTCGAGCGCGATGCTGCGCTTGTTCCGGTTGTAGGCCTGGTAATGGGGACTGTAGAGGCCGCCCTTGAAGGCGCGGAAGGGATCGCCGGTGCCCGGCTGCTCGACCTTGATCACGTCGGCGCCGAGATCGGCGAGCAGCATGCCCGCCGCCGGCCCGGTGATGAAGGTGCCCTGCTCGATGACGCGCACGCCGTCCAACACGCCCATCTCGTCTCTCCGGTCAGTTCGACTGCGCGGCGGGCGGCGAAGGCGGCCCGTCATAGCTGACCGCCTCGGCGGCGCGGCCGGAGAGCTTGAAGCCGATCGGCCGCGCCATTTCCTCGTGGAGATGGGCGATGAGGCTCGCCGTCCGGGCGAGGATGGGGATGCCCTTCAGGGCGTCGAGCGGGAAGCCGATGTCGAGCGCGACCGCGGGGATGGCGCCGGAGACGTTGATCGGCAGGCTCCGCCCATAGACCTCCGGAATGAGGCCGGCCACCGCCTCGAGCATGGCGACATGCGCGCCCGCGACGCCGCGCTCGCGCGCGAGCGCGAGAAGGCGCTCGGCCCGCGGGTCTCCGCCGGAATGCTGCGGGTGCCCGTAGCCCGGGACCGGGCGCTTCGCCGCCCGGAGCTCGCGCAGGGCTTCCAGCGCGACCTCCCGGGCCGGGCGTCCCTCCGCCTCCGCCCGGGCGACGAGGCCGGCGAGGAACCGCCCGCAGGCCTCCGAACTCCCGAGCACGACGGAACCGCAGCCGAGAATGCCGGCCGCGACCGCGCCCTGCAGGGCGTCCGGCGCGGCGGCGAGCGTCATGCGCGCCGCCTGGTTGCTCGGGACGAGGCCGTGCTCGGCGATCGAGACGAGGAGGGCGTCGAGAAGCATGAGCTGGTCGGCGCTCGGCCGGGCGCCGGTCAGGAGCAGGAAGAAATATTCCGTGAAGCCGACCTTCCCGATCAGCTCGGAGCAGAGATCCATCCCGCGCACGGTGATCGAATGCGCGTCCGACGTGGAAATCGCCGTGAACGCCCCGTTCTGACTGTTCATGCCTTCCTCCTGCTCGTTCCGGCGGCGGGCAGGATCGCGCCGCCCACCGATCATCCGCTCATCCGAAGCTCGTCGCGCCGTTCACGATGAGGACTTCGCCCGAGACGTAGCGGGCGGCCTGCGAGATCAGCATGCAGCCGGCCTCCGCCACCTCCTCCGCCGTTCCGATCCGCCCCATCGGCGACTGCCTCGTCTGGGCCTCCCGCGTCTCGGCGGAATAGTTTCCGATCATCGGCGTCTCCGTCACGCCCGGGGCGACGGCATTGACGCGGATGTTGTCGGGCCCGAGCGCGCGGGCGAGGCTGCGCACGAGGCCCGTGATCGCCGCCTTCGAGGCGACATAGGCCGGCCCGCCATTGCCGGCCGCGCCGCCGATCGGCGCATGGATCACCGCGGTCGAGCCCGTCAGCACGATCGCGCCCGAGCGGTTCCGCCGCATGTGGCGGGCCGCGGCCTGCGCGATCAGGAAGGAGCCGGTCACGTTCACCTCCAGGATCGCGTTGAGATCGGCGGCCGTGAGATCCTCCCACGGCTTGATGGAGTGCCGTCCGGCCCAGTGCATGAGCGCGTCGAGCCGGCCGAAGGCGGCGACGGCGGCATCGACGGCCGCCGCGCAATCCTCCGCCGAGCGGACGTCGCCCTCCCGGAGCGCCAGCATCTCAGGCCGCTCCGGAAAGGCGGCTTCGAGGTCGGCCAGGCGCAGGTCCATGGCGAGCACCCTCTCCCCGGTCGCGAGCAGGTGGCGCACGCAGGCCCTGCCGATGCCGCTCGCGGCCCCGGTGACGAGCACTGTCTGCGAGCCCTGGCGGCTGCTCATCCCGTTCCTCCGGT
Organism: Propylenella binzhouense; assembly: GCF_009866965.1. Lineage (GTDB taxonomy): Bacteria > Pseudomonadota > Alphaproteobacteria > Rhizobiales > Afifellaceae > Propylenella > Propylenella binzhouense. Next base: position 4,045 of record NZ_SPKJ01000061.1, read on the forward strand.
CTGCGGCCGCATCGGCGCGCGGAAGATGGTCATGCCCGGCCTCCGGTTCAGGCGGCGAGCCGCGGCCTGAACCGCATCAGCACCTCTCCCCTTTGCCGAGCGTCAGGCTGACCGCCCCGACCTCGAGCGTCAGGAAATCGAGGCTCGACCCGTCGAGCGCCTGTACCAGCCGTGCGATCTTCTCGATCTCGTCGTCGTCGAGCACGTCGGAAAGGCTCTTCGCCGGACCCTGCGCCGGCGCGGCACGCGTCTCCGCGCGGCGCGCCGGCGGCTCGCCGCCGATCTGCAGCCGGACCGAGGCATCGCCCTTCTCGAGCGCCAGATAGCGGATGCCGCGTCCGGCGAGCGCCTCCAGCAGGCCCTCGATCCCGCCTGCCGCGCGGGGCATGCCGCGGCCCGTGCGCTGCGCCGCGCGCATGGTCGCAACCTGATCGGCATCCGTGAAGAAGCGGAGAAGCAGGTCCTCCTCGGAGAGCCCCGGTCCGCCATAGATGCGCCGGAGCTCGGCCCGGGTGGCCTGGACCGGCGGCGCCTTCGCAAGCTCGGCCGCGCGCGGGCGCGCCAGGACCCGGTCGCGGATGTCCGGATCGATCGATTCCGCCTCGTCCTCGCCCCAATAGCCGAGCGCGTACTGGACGATCTCGTCGGAGACGGTCTTGTAGCGCTCGCCCGAAAGGACGTTCATCACCGCCTGCGCGCCCATGAACTGGGAGTAGGGCGTGACCATGATCGGATAGCCGAAATCCGCGCGGACGCGGCCGATCTCGTCGAGCACGTCGCCGAGCCTGTCGCCGATCCCGGCCATCTGGAGCTGGAACCGGAGATTGGAGATCATCCCGCCCGGCACCTGGTGGATGTAATGCGCGGCGTCATAGGGAAGCGGCACGCCGACCGGCCGCTTCTCGCGCGCGGCGACCGCGAGGAAATGCGCCTCGACCGGCGGCAGCACGGATTCGTCGAGGTCCGTCCGGTAGCCGAGGACGCGGGCGTTCCGCGCCACGGCGAAGGTCGACGGGTTCGACGAGCCCTCAGCGAGCGGGGGCACGGCGGTGTTCACCGTCCGGATGCCGAGCCGGATCGCCTCGAGCGTGCAGAGCCCGCCGAGGCCGGTGTTGCAATGGGTGTGGAACTCGACGGTGATGCCGCCGACATTCGCCAGGATCGCGGGGACGAGGGTCTGCAGCCGGTCGGGCGTGAGCAGCGCCCCCGGATCCTTGAGGCAGATGCGGTAGGGCCGCAGCGCCGCCGCCTCGCGCGCCTTGCGGGCGTAATAGTCGTCGGTGTGGCGGGGCGAGATCGAGAAGATCAGGTTGAGGACGGTCCTGATCCCCTCCTTCCGGGCCATCTCGACATGGTCGCGCCAGCCGGCCGGGTTGTTGGAGGAATCGGAGGTCCGCACCTCCTGGATCCCGTAGGCGCCGATCCGCTCGTACCACATCTCCTCGACCGCCCGCGGCGCGATCTGGAACGAGCTCAGATAGCGTCCCCGGATGATGCGGAGCGGCGTGGCCGGAACGGTCTGGCGGGCGAGGCGCAGCCGCTCGAACGGATCCTCGAGCAGCTCGCGCACCATCTTCTTCTCGAAGCTGTTGGCGTGGATCTCGATCGCCTCGAAGCCGGCGCGGTCGAGGTAGGGAAGCGCCGGCAGCATCTCGCCGGTGCGCATGCCGGTCGCCCACAGGCTCTGCTGGCCGTCGCGCACGGTCGTGTCGACGAACTTCACGTCATCCATGCCGGGAGACTCCGCCGACCGGCGCCGCGCGATCCGCCGTCATGAGCGCGCGAGCTCCGGCAGGAAGGTGATGATGCCCGGGAAGATCGACATGATGACCATCCCGAGCACGATGATCCATGCGAAGGGCCAGGCCGCCCGGAAGAGCTCGCGCGTCGGCATTTCCGGCACCGCGCTCTTGAAGGCGTAGAGCGTGTAGCCGAAGGGCGGCGTGATGCCGCCGACCGTCGCGACGATCAGGATGAGCGACCAGAACCAGATCGGGTCGTAGTGATAGAGCTGCACGACCGGCTGGTAGATCGGCGTGAGCACCATCAGCACCGACACCGAATCCAGAAACATGAAGAGGACGAAGGGCACCGCCAGGAGCACGAACAGCATGGCGGCGTAGGAGAGGTCGAGATGGATCACGAAGTCGCCGAGCGCGCGCATGGCGCCGGTCATGATCATGAGCTGGCTGAACATCGTGGCGCAGGCCATGATCGCCAGCATGATGCCGGCGACCGTGATGCCGGAGACGACGGATTCCTTCACCATCCGCACGTTCAGGCCGCCATAGCAGAGGGCGAGCAACGCGGCCCCGGCGACGCCCGTCGCGGCCGCCTCCGTCGGGGTGGCGATGCCGAGCATGATGAGGCCGACCACCAGGAAGAAGATGAGCGAGACCGGCATCATGCGCAGCACCGCCATGAAGGCGCTGCCGCGCGTCGCCGGATCGCGCAGCTCGCCCGCCACGTCCGGCGCGAGCGCGGGGTTGAGCCGGACGCGGATGAGCACGTAGGCGAGGAAGAGCACCATCAGGAGCAGGCCCGGCACGATGCCGGCGATCAGCAGCTTGCCGGTCGAGATCTTGGCGAGCGAGGCGATGATGATGGCGAGCACGCTCGGCGGGATGATCGGATCGAGGCTGGCGCCGCCGAGAATGGTGCCGGCGGCGAGATTGCGGTCGTAGCCGCGCGCCTGCATGGTCGGGAACAGCGAGCGCCCGAGCAGGCCCGCGACCGCCATGGCCGCGCCCGCGAGCGCGCCGCATATGGCCGAGAGCAGGATGCAGAGCACGTATTGCCGGCCGCGTATGCCGCCGACCAGCCGGTCGAGCGAATCGAGCAGGACGTTCATCGTGCCGGAGCGGAAGAGCAGCTCGCCCATCAGGATGAAGAGCGGGATCGCGGCAAGCTCGGCGAGCGTCGTCGTGGTGAAGATGCTGTTGGCGAACATGCCGAACCCGGCCGGCCCGATCAGCACCAGCACGCCCGCCACGTTGAGGATGAGGAAGGCGACGAAGATCGGGACGCCGACCACCATCAGGGAGAGCAGCAGAGCGAGCCCTCCCGAGAGCATGACCCACCAAGTCACGACTGCACGATCTCCGCGGTCTGGTACGGCTCGCCCCGCGCGAAATGGCGGATGTAGTGGATGCCCGCCGAGAACAGCCCGTAGGGGATGGCGATCGACAGCATCCATTTCTGGATGCGCCACTCGTTCACCGTCTCGATCCCGGTCGTGAACTGGGCGTAGGTGGCCTTCATGCAGAACGCGGCACCGAGCAGGCAGGCCACGGCGGCGACGACATAGGTGCCGCGCTGGATGAGCGTGGCGTCGCGGATCTTCAGCGTGTCGAGGAAGATGCTGATGAAGATGTGGACCCGCTGGCGCGAGAGCTCGGGCATGGCGAGGAAGACCATGTAGCAGAGCATGTAGGAGACGAGCGAGGACGCCCAAGTCGTGGGCGAGGCCAGGAAGTAGCGGGCCACCACCTCGTAGCAGTAGGACACCACGATCACGAGAAGGCAGACGCCGGAGAGGACGAAGCCGAGCCGCGTCAGCCCGTCATGCAGGGCCGCGGCGCGGCCGGGGAGGGTCGGCCGCACCGCAGCGCCTGTCACTGCGCCATGCCCTTGCTGCGCGCGAACTCGAGCAGCTCCTTGGTGGCCGTCGGGTTCTTCTCGGCCGCCATCGCCCACAGGCTGGTCGACCAGGCCTCGCGGAGCTTCGCCTTCTGCGCATCGCCCATCTCGGTGATGGTCATGCCCTTGGCGAGCAGCGCATCCTCTTCCTTCTTCCAGACCGCGGGCGATTCCGCGTACCAGGAATCCTCGATGTCGTGGCCGACCTTCGTGATCGCGTCCTGGTCCGCCTTGTCGAGCGCGTTCCAGGCGTTGAGGTTCATGAAGATCGGCTCGTAATTGACGCCGAAGGCGGGGCGGAGGAGGTACTTGGCGACCTCGTACCAGTTGTAGTCGAGCGCGCCGATGATGGGCCAGGCGGCGCCGTCCACGAGGCCCTTCTCGAGGCCGGTATAGATCTCGCTCGGCGGCAGCACGACGAGCACGCCGCCCAGCATCTCGATGACGCCCTTGTAGGTGAGGCTGCCGCGGATCTTGCGGCCCCTGAGGTCGCCCTCCGGCGAGACCGGCTGGCGCAGGATGATGTGATAGGCTCCCTCCGGGGTCACCGGCAGGACCACGAGCTTCAGGCCGAACTGCTGGTAGTGCTTGTCGAGGACGTCGAACAGGCCGGATTCGCGCACCTTGGCGAGGTCGCCCTCGAGCGCGTCGGCGACCGTCATGATCGGGCTGGTGCCGAAATGGTAGGCGCCGTGCGTGAAGAGGAAATCGAACACGCCGGCCCCGACCGGCTCGACCTGCTCGAAGGGCGGCACCGCCTCCGGACCGCTGATCGAGATCGAGACCCGGCCGTCCGTCGCCTTCTTCACGGCCTCGACGAACGGGTCGAGAATGTAGGGATTGTAGGCGTAGTTCTGGTCCCAGCTCGACAGAAGCCGATATTCCTTGGCGGATGCAGGGGCGGATGCGGGCAGCGCGAAGAGCGCCGCGGAGACCGCCAGGGCAAGCGACCGGATCAATCTCATCATTCCCTCCTTCAACCGGCCGCGTGGCGACCTTCCACGGAGGCTATCCCGTGTTTTGGAACGTCGTCAATTTTTTCGTACACATCCGCCTGCCATGCCGAAAATTAGCGCATATGCTGCTGAAATGTACCGGTAATTCCCCGCTTTCCATTGTCGCGGAGATTGTGCACAAATTGGTTCGCGGTCTCCGGAGGATGCCGCGACCGGCCGCGGCGCCCGGCCCAGCTAGCTAGGATGCGCGCCGGAGAGGATCGCCGATGAGCCCTGTCGAGAGGTTCGACTATGTCGTGGTCGGCGCCGGCTCGGCCGGGTGCGTTCTGGCCAACCGGCTGACGGAAGACCCGGCCTGCTCGGTGCTGCTGCTCGAAGCCGGCGGGTGGGACCGCGATCCCTGGATCCGCATCCCGATCGGCTGGGGCCGCATCATGCAGCGGCGCCTCCACGACTGGGCATACGACACGGAGCCGGACGAGCAGCTCGGCGGCCGCACCATGGAATGCACCCGCGGCAAGGTGATCGGCGGCTCGTCCTCGATCAACGCCATGGCCTATGTCCGCGGCAATCGCGGCGACTACGACCGCTGGGCGGGCTACGGACTGCCGGATCTCGGCTATGAGCGCGTGCTGCTCTACTTCAAGCGGCAGGAGACCTGGGAGGAGGGGGAGACGCGCTATCGCGGCGGCTCCGGTCCGCTCTTCACGACCCGGTCGACCTACCGCGACCCGCTCGCCGATGCCGGCATCGAGGCGGGGCGCGGCGCGGGCTTCCCCTTCACGGCGGACTATAACGGCGAGGAGCAGGAAGGCTTCGCCGTCCTGCAGCAGACGATCCGGTCCGGCCGGCGGTGGAGCGCGGCCGACGCCTATCTCCGTCCCGCCCTCGCACGGAAGAACCTGACGGTCCGCACCGGCGCCTTCGTCACCGGCCTCGCGCTGGACGGCGACCGGCTCGCCGCCGTCCGCTACGCCTGGCGGGGAGAGGAGCGGGACGTCTCCGCGGCGAGCGAGACCGTCCTCTGCGGCGGGACGATCAACACGCCGCAGATCCTCATGCTCTCCGGGATCGGCGATCCCGAGGCGCTCGGGCGGGCGGGGATCCGGACGCGGGTCGCCCTGCCGGGGGTCGGGCGGAACCACCAGGACCACCTCACGGTCGCGCTCGAGTTCGAGCGGAACGGCGCCGGCCCCTTCGTCGAGCACATGCGCGCGGACCGGCTCGCGACGAGCCTCGCCGAGGGCTATCTTCTCGGCCGCGGCTTCGCGACCAATCTGCCCTCCGGCTGGACGGCCTTCCTTCGCACGCCTTCGGCAAGGGGCCTGCCGAACATCCAGCTCATCTTCCGGGCCGTGCCGATGACCGCCGGCCCGTGGTTCCCCGGCCTGCGCGCGCCGTTCCGGGACGGCTTCGCGATCCGCGCGGTTCTGCTGCGGCCGGAAAGCCGGGGCCGGATCGCGCTCCGTTCGTCCGATCCCGCGGATCCGGTCCGCATCCACCAGAACCTGCTCGCCGCGACCGCGGATCGCGCCATCATCCGCGAGGCGCTCCACCTCGTCCGCGAGGTGGCGAACCAGGCCGCGATGCGCCCCTTCATCGCGCGCGAGATCGCGCCGGGCCCCGAAGGCTGGACCGAGACCGGGCTCGCGGACCACATCCGGCACCACGCCGCCACTGCCCACCACCCGCTCGGCACGTGCCGGATGGGCGCGGACGGCGACCCGGACGCGGTGCTCGATCCGGAGTTCCGGGTCCGCGGCGTGCGCGGCCTGAGGGTCGTCGACGCCTCGGCGATGCCCGATCTCGTCGGCGGCAACATCAACGGGCCGGTGATCATGCTGGCCGAGAAGGCGGCTGACTACATCAGAGGTCGGGCGTCCGCCTCGGCCGCGGGCGGCCCGGGCACGGCGCCGCCGGCCGCAGCTCAGCGCGCTGACGGCAGGTTCGGGAAGAGCGAATCGGAGAGCGTGCCGACATAGTCGAGCACCTCCTGGGAGCCGAGCACGTCGGCATATTTCGCGTCGAGATCGAAGAGGCTCACGGCGTGGCTTGCCTGGCTGCGGTCGAAGCAGCCGTCCTCGACCACGATGGAGCGGAAGTTGAAGCTGAACGCGTCGACCACGGTCGCCCGCACGCAGCCGCTCGTCGTGGTCCCCGTCACGATGACGCTGTCGCAGCCGAGATAGACGAGATAGCTCGCAAGCTGCGTCCCGAAGAACGCGCTCGGCTTCTGCTTCCGGATCACGATGTCCTGCTCGGCCGGCGCGATCTCGGCGACGATGTCGTTGTGGCCGAAGGCCTGCGGCGCCGGCGCGACGGCCTCCTCGCTCCGCCGGTTCTTCCACGACCAGCTGCAGGCGTCCCAATTGTCGGGCCGCACCTCCCCGGCCGAATAGATCACGGGGATGCGCTTCGCGCGGCATGCCTCGGCGAGGCGGCCGATGACGCCGATCGCATCCCAGCTCTCCGCCCCGGAGGAATTGCTGAAGCGCCTGATGGATTCGAGGATGGGCTCGGGCCGGTCTCCGGTGAAGCCGTAGGTCACGTCGATCACGAGCAGGGCCGGACGCTGCCCGAAGCCGTTGCGGGCGCCATAGCCCGCGGCCGCGATCACCGCCTTGTCCCGCTCCGTCAGAAAGCTGTCCCAGATGCGCGCCATTCCTGCCTCCGATTCCGTCGGACAGCCGGGCACCTAGCACAGCTTACAGGCGCCGCGCGATCCGCCTCTTCGGCTTCGGCGCGTCGGCGCGGGCGGGCGGGGCGTCTCAGGCGATCGCGCGGCCGTGCCGCTGCGCGTCGGCCTCGATCTCCGCCTCCTCCGCCTCCACCAGCTCGTCGAGGCTCATCGGGCGGGCGAAATAGTAGCCCTGGGCTTCCGAACAGCCGGCGGCGCGCAGAATGCCGACCTGCTCCTTGGTCTCCACGCCCGAGCCCGCGACCTCCATGCCGAGCGACCGGCAGAGGCTGCAGATGGCGCCGAGCACGGCATCGCTCTGGCGGTCTTCGCGTACGTTCGACAGGAACATCTTGTCGAGCTTCACCTTGTCGAACGGGTAGCGCGACAGCAGCCCGAGGCTCAGCGTGCCGACGCCGAAGGATTCCATCACCACCTTCATGCCGTAGCCGCGCATCCGGCGCAGCCGGTCGAAGGCGATCGCCTCGTTGCGCCCGAGTATGCCTTCGTTGACCTCGATCTCGATCCGCGCCGGATCGAAGCCCGCCTCCTGGAAGGTGTCGCGGATGAAGGCGTCGATTCCCTCGCGCTTCAGTTGCGCGGCCGAGAGGTTGAGGGAGATGCGCCGGCCGAGCGGCATGCGGCCGCAATCCTCCGCCGCCTGGCGGATCACCCATTCGCCGATCGGGATGACGAGGCCGGTCTCCTCCGCGATCGGCACGAATTCCGCAGCCGGGACGAGCCGGCCGTCCGGCAGGCGCCAGCGGATCATCGCCTCGTAGCCGGTCACCGCGCCGGTGGCGAGCTCGACCTGCGGCTGGTAGACGAGATCGAAGCTGCCCTGGACGAGCGCCTCGCGCAGCCCCCTCTCGAGCATCCTGCGCGCGGCGAGATCCTCGGCCATCTTCGGGTCGAAGAAGCGCCAGGTCCGTTTCCCGTCGCTCTTCGCGCGGTAGAGCGCGAAATCGGCGTTCCGGCTCAGCGTCTCGATATCGGTGCCGTTCTCGGGCGCGACGGCCACCCCGATCGAGCAGCCGATCAGCACCTCCTGCCCGTCGACCCGGAATGGCGCGCAGAGAAGCGCGAGGACGCGCTCCGCGATCACCGCGAGCAGGCTCGACTGCGAGATGCCGGGAACGACGAGGGCGAACTCGTCTCCGGAGATCCGCACGACGAGGTCGTCGCCGCGCACCGAGCCCTTCAGCCGCTTGGCGGCCGCCTGCAGCACGCTGTCGCCGACCTGGTGGCCGAGCGTGTCGTTGATGTTCTTGAAGCCGTCGAGGTCGATCATGAAGAGCGCCGTCTTGCGCCCGGCGGCCTGGTCGCGCGGCATCGCCTCGGTCAGGAACTCCTCGAAGCGCTTGCGGTTGGCGAGGCCGGTCAGCTCGTCGTGAAGCGCGAGGAAGCGGATCGCCTCGTTCTCCTGCACCAGCTGGCGCGCCCGATAGGTGAAGCCCGCCATGAACGAGAAGAAGGTGATGGCGGCGACGCTGCCGCTGTAGAGAAGCTCGCGCATGAACGCCTGGCGGAGCGCCATGGCCTCGCCGCGCTGGTCGAAGCGCAGCGCGACCCGCGTGCCGCCGGAGGAGGCCGGCAGCACGACCCAGCTCCGGTACGGGAATCCGTCGAGCCAGCCGATGCTGCTGTCCGAATAGGCCCGCTCCTCCTGCGCCTCCGGCGGCAGGCCGGCGGCGTCCGCCTGCGTTCCGAGCGCAGCGCGAAGGTCCTCGCCGGCGCGCGCGGAGGTGTCGCCCAGGGGGACGACGCTTCCGCCCGGCGAAAGCAGGAGCGCGGCATCGACATTTGCGGCCTGCGGCAGGTCCGCGAAGAGGTCCGCGACCGATGCCGGGTCGGGCGCGGCGCCGTCGAGGCGTGCCTCGATGCTCTGGCGCCAGAGTTCGGCGGTACGCAGTGCATCCTTGGCGAGCAGACGTTCCAGGAAGCTGAAGCCGATGGCGGAGATCGCGACCACGATCAGGACCGATGCCCCGCCTACCCCCATGAAGAACAGCGCACGCCCGACAATTGCTCGTTTCACGCCCGTGCCCCTCGTCCCGGCCGACAACCGTTTTGCCGGCCAGTATCCTTTAGCAGCAAGGAACTTAGACTTGCTTGAAACGAATCTTATGCTCTGGAAGAACTTGGAACGCGGTTAAGGAGACGTGATCAGCCTTCCTGGATCACGGGCTCTTCCGAACCGGCGACCGGCTCCTTGATCTCGCGGCTCGGCGCGCCGAACAGGAAGCCTTGGACCGTCCGGCAGCCGGCCGCCCGCAGCATCGTCATCTGCTCCTGGGTCTCGACGCCCTCGGCCGTGATGTCGACGCTGAGGCTGCGTCCGAGGCCGATGATGGAGGCGATGATCGTCGCCACGCCGGCATCCTCGGAGAGCTGGGCGACGAAGCTCCGGTCGATCTTGATCTTGTCGAAGGGAAAGCGCGTCAGGTAGGCGAGGCTCGAATAGCCGGTGCCGAAATCGTCCATCGCGATGCGCACGCCGAGCGCCTTGAGCGCGTCAAGATTTGCGAGCGCATCCGGGGCCTGGCCCAGCAGCACGCTCTCCGGCACCTCGATCTCCAGCCGCTCCGGCGGCAGGCCGGTTTCGCCGAGAATGCGCGCGATGCGCTCGACCACGCCCTCGGCCCTGATCTGAGCCGGCGACAGGTTGACGGCGACGGTGCCGCCGTCGAGCCAGGTCGCGGCATCCTGGCAGGCGCGCTGCAGCACGCGCTCGCCGACTTCGTGGATGAGCCCGGTGCTCTCGGCGACGGGAATGAACTCCATCGGCTGCACGATTCCGGCGTCCGGCCGCTCCCACCGCACGAGCGCCTCGTAGCCCCGGATCTTGCCGGACGCGAGGTCCATCTGCGGCTGATAGAAGACGACGAACTCGTCCTTCCGCAGTGCCTCCCTGAGCTCCTGCTCGAGTGCTGCGCCGCGGCGCACCTCGGACTGGAGCTCGGTGTCGAACACCCGGATGCCGCGGCGGCCTTCCTGCTTCGCGCGATGGAGCGCGAGGTCGGCGCCGCGAAAGAGGAACTCGGAATCCTCCGCGTTGACCGGATAGAGCGCCAGGCCGGCCGAAGCACCCGTCCGGATCGACACCTCGCCGACCTGGAACGGCTCCGCCAGCGCGTCGACGACGCGCCCCGCCGCATCCCTGAGGGAGCGGGCGTTCACGTCGCCGCAGAGGATCACGCCGAATTCGTCGCCGGAGATGCGGCCGACCTCCGTGCCCGGTCCGGCGGCCTTGCCCATGCGCGCCGCGGCCTCCCTGAGGACGGCATCGCCGGTGCCGTGTCCCCAGGTGTCGTTGATCTCGTGGAAGCGGTGGAGGTCGACCAGCATCAGGCCGACCTGTCCCTCCGCCGCCCCGGCGCGCGCGACGGCGGCCTTCAGGACGTCGAGAAAGCCCTGCCGGTCGAGCGCGCCCGTGAGGGCGTCGGACGATTTCGGCCCCATCATCGTCACGACGGTCTTGCCGGAGGCGCGCACCAGGACGGCGATCGCCCCGATCGCGGCGATCGCCACGGTCAGCCAGAACAGGGGGGTGTTGCCCGAACGGTGCGCCAGCAGGAGCGCGATCCCGGCGAGCACGGCGATGGCAAGCGAGCGCGACTTCGGTGTCATGGCGACCCTGTCCGGACGAGTTCGGTCCAAGATCGCCGAGCGCAGTAAAATTTGTCTTAGCTGGCGGCGAGTTACGCCCGCCGTCTACTCGGCCGCCTCGCTGCCGAGCTTCTCGTCCTGGACCTTGAGCGTATCGAGCCGGGGCATCGAGACGATGTTGTAGCCGGCATCGACGTAATGGATCTCGCCGGTCACCGCGCGCGAGAGATCGCTCATCAGGTAGGCGGCGGCGCCGCCGACATCCTCGATGGTGACCGACCGCCGCAGCGGTGAATTCCGCCGCTGGTAGTTGAACATCAGCCGGGCGTCGGAGATGCCCGCGCCGGCCAGCGTCCGCACCGGGCCGGCCGAGATCGCGTTCACGCGGATGCCGGCCTCGCCGTAATCGACCGCGAGGTACCGGACGGAGGCCTCGAGCGCCGCCTTCGCCACGCCCATGACGTTGTAGTTCGGCATGACGCGGACCGAGCCGGCATAGGTCAGGGTGAGCATCGATCCGCCCGCCGGCATCAGCGGGGCCGCGAGCCGGGCGACCTCGGTGAAGGAGTAGCAGGAGATCAGCATCGTCCGCGCGAAGTTCTCGCGCGAGGTGTCGGCGTAGCGGCCCTTCAGCTCCGCCTTGTTGGAATAGGCGATGGCGTGGACGAGGAAATCGAGCGTGCCCCATCGCTCCGCGATCGCGCCGAACACGGCATCGAGGGAGGCGCGGTCCTCGACGTCGCAGGGAAGCAGGAAGTCCGATCCGATCGAGGCGGCGAGCGGGGCGACCCGCCGGCCGAAGGCCTCGCCCTGATGCGTGAAGGCGATCTCGGCACCCTCGGCGGCGGCGGTCTTGGCGATGCCCCAGGCGATTGAATGATCGTTCGCCACGCCCATCACGAGCCCGCGCTTGCCCTCGAGGAGTCCCGTCATCTGCCGCCTTTCAGCCGTCGTAGCGCTGGAACACCAGCGTGGCGTTGGTGCCGCCGAATCCGAACGAGTTCGAGAGCACGCAATTGATCTCGAGATCGTCGCGCCGGCGGCGCACGATCGGCATGTCCTCGAACTGGGGATCGAGCTCCTCGATATTGGCGCTCTCGCAGATGAAGCCGTTCTTCATCATGAGGAGCGAGTAGATCGCCTCCTGCACGCCGGTCGCGCCGAGCGAGTGGCCGGTGAGCGACTTGGTGGCCGCGATCGGCGGGCAGTCGTCGCCGGAGCCGAACACGGCCCGGATGGCGTCCATCTCCTTGAGGTCGCCGATCGGGGTCGAGGTGGCATGCGGGTTGATGTAGTCGATGCGCTCGCGGACGGTCGAAAGCGCCATCTTCATGCAGCGCAGCGCGCCCTCCCCGGAAGGCTGGACCATGTCGTAGCCGTCCGAGGTGGCGCCGTAGCCGACAATCTCGCCGTAGATCTTCGCGCCGCGCGCCCGGGCGTGCTCGAGTTCCTCGAGCACCACCACGCCGGCACCGCCCGCGATGACGAAGCCGTCGCGCGCGGCGTCATAGGCGCGCGAGGCCTTGGCGGGCGTATCGTTGAAGCGGGACGACATCGCGCCCATCGCGTCGAAAAGGTTGGAGAGCGTCCATTCCAGCTCCTCGCCGCCGCCGGCGAAGATGATGTCCTGCTTGCCGAGCTGGATGATCTCGTAGGCGTTCCCGATGCAGTGGTTGGAGGTCGCGCAGGCCGACGAGATCGAGTAGTTCACCCCCTTGATCTCGAACGGCGTGGCGAGCGTCGCCGAATTCGTCGACGACATCGCCTTCGGGACGGCGAAGGGACCGATCCGCTTCGGCCCGCCCTTTTCGCGCGTCACGTCCGCGGCCTCCACGATCGCGCGGGTGGAGGGGCCGCCCGATCCCATGATGATTCCGGTGCGCTCGTTGGAGACGTCGCCCTTCTCCAGCCCGGCATCGGTGATCGCCTGCTGCATGGCGATATAGTTCCATTGCGCGCCCCGGCCCATGAAGCGCGTCACCCTGCGGTCGAGCGATTCGGCGGGGTCGGGACTGGGCGCGCCATGCACCCGACACCGGAAGCCGTGGTCGGCATAGGATTGCGCGAAGGAGATGCCCGAGCGGGCCTCGCGCAAACTCGCAAGCACTTCCTGCGTGTTGTTCCCGATCGAGGATACGATCCCCATGCCGGTGACGACCACCCGTCTCATGGCGCTCTCCTTACGCGCTGTGTGGCGGACCCGCCGGACGCAATGGCGTTTCGCTGCGGTCGACGTCAACCGGTCTCGGTCTTGAACAGACCGACGCGAAGGTCCTTGGCGCTGTAGATGGTGGTGCCATCCGCCTTGAGCCACCCGTCTGCGATGCCGAGCGTGAGCTTGGAGCGGACGACACGCTTGAGGTCGACGCCGTATTCGACGAGCTTGACCGACGGCAGCACCATGCCGGAGAACTTCACCTCGCCGACGGAGAGCGCCCTGCCCCGCCCGGCGCCGCCGAGCCAGCCCAGGAAGAAGCCGAGCATCTGCCAGAGCGCATCGAGGCCCAGGCAGCCCGGCATCACGGGATCGCCCTTGAAATGGCAGGCGAAGAACCACTGGTCCGGCCGCACCGCCATTTCCGCGCGCACCAGCCCCTTGCCGTACTCGCCCCCGGATTCAGCGATCTCCGAGATCCTGTCGAACATCAGCATGGGCGGTAGCGGTAGCTGCGCGTTGCCCACACCGAACAGCTCACCACGTCCGCAAGCCAGCAGATCCTCGTATTCGAAACGTGTTTGGCGATCCGTCATGGCTTGTTCCGGCTCTCCCTCTCTCGCGCGCAAACGGCGGCTTTCGACGGCAGTTCCTAACACATGCCCCTGCAGGGCGAAACGCCGCGCGGGGCGCGGAAGAGCCGCGGTTGTCGACCGTCATCCATTTCGCATATAAGGGGACGATTTTCCGTTCCGAGTGATCGCACACCGCATGGCGCATCTTGTTTCATCCGCGAGCACCGAGGAGGGCGAGGCCATGCCGGAGCGTCTTCGCGTGGCGGGGCTCCGCCCGACACGGCAGCGCGTCGCGCTCGGGCAGCTTCTGTTCGCCCGGGGACATCGCCATGTTTCCGCCGAGGAACTGCACGCGGAGGCCGAGGCGCGGGGCGTGCGCGTATCGCTCGCGACGATCTACAACACGCTGCACCAGTTCACCGAGGCGGGCCTGCTCCGCCAGGTGACGATCGATGCCAGCCGCACCTATTTCGATACCAATGTCGGCGAACATCACCATTTCTTCGTGGAAGGCGAGAACCGGCTGATCGATTTCGGCGGCGAGATCGACATCAGGCGCCTGCCGGAGCCGCCCAGCGGCATGGAGATCACCGCGGTCGAGGTGGTCGTTCGCGTGAAGCCGCTCTCGGACTGAGCGCTCAACCCTTTACGATTTCGGCCGGGTAGACGCCCCAGAGGCGGTCCTGCTCGATCCAGCCGGCATAGTTCTCTCCGGTCAGCCGGCACCACGAGCCGTTGCACGATTCGACGTCGGCCATGACGCCGGGCTCGAGATAGGCGACGACGGCCGCGCCCGGATCCGGCGCGGCGCGGAGCGCGAACTGGCCCTCCTTCTCCCACGGCGCCACCATCGCGGTGCGCCGGCCGGACAGCAGGCTGTGCCAGATCCAGCCCTCGTCGCCCGCCGAGTCGCGCACCTTCCGCCAGTTGTCGTATTCCTGGATGATCTCCACCGGCAGCCCGGCGCGGACGAAGATGAACGCGATGTCGTATTCCTGGCCCGGGCCCCTGCGCACGTTGATCCGGCTCGATTTGAGGCTGACGAATCGCGGCAGCGGCAGCCCGCTGGGCCCTTTCGTCGTCTGCGCGAAGGCGGGCGATGCGACGAGCCGCGGCGCGCTCGGGAGCGACGGCGCGAGGAGGGCGGCAAGCGCGGCGAGGGTGAGAGCTGAACGCCGAATCATCGAGCGGAGATTAGTCGGATTTGTTCCGCCTTGCGACCGGCCGGTTCGGTCCCCGCAAGGGCCCGGCGGGCGCCTCGGCGCGGGCCTTTCCTTGCGTTTGGCATGCCGTTTGATAGACATCCGGCAGGATGGGGGGACGCGCGGGAGGTATGCCGTCAATGACTAGGACGAAGCCGCTCGTCATCGTGACGCGCAGGCTGCCCGAGCCGGTCGAAACGCGCATGCGCGAGCTCTTCCAGACCCGCCTCAACATCGACGACCATCCGCTCAGCCAGGCGGAGCTGGTGGAGGCGATGCGGAGCGCCGACGTGCTCGTCCCGACCGTCACGGACCGCATCGACGCCTCGATGCTCGCCCAGGCCGGCGAACGGCTCAGGCTCATCGCTCATTTCGGGACGGGGGTCGACAATATCGACATCGATGCGGCGGCCGCCCGCGGCGTCACCGTCACCAACACGCCCCGCGTCCTCACCGAGGACACGGCCGACATGACGATGGCGCTCATCCTCGCGGTGCCGCGCCGGCTCGTGGAAGGGGCGCGCATCCTGGTGGAGGGCCGGGAATGGAAGGGCTGGTCGCCGACCTGGATGCTCGGGCGCCGCATCTGGGGCAAGCGGCTCGGCATCGTGGGCATGGGGCGGATCGGCACGGCCGTCGCGCGCCGCGCCCGCGCCTTCGGCCTTTCGATCCACTATCACAACCGACGCCCGGTCGACGCCGCCACCGAGGAGGAGCTCGAGGCCACCTACTGGGACAGCCTCGACCAGATGCTCGCCCGCATGGACTTCGTCTCCGTTAACTGCCCGCACACGCCGGCGACCTATCACCTCTTGTCGCGGCGCCGGCTGAAGCTGCTGCGGCCCGACGCGATCCTGGTGAACACGGCGCGCGGCGAGGTGGTGGACGAGGCGGCCCTCATCGAGATCCTGGAGGAGAACGGGATCGCGGGCGCGGGCCTCGACGTCTTCGAGCACGAGCCCGCCGTCAACCCGCGCCTCCTGAAGCTCGCCCGCCACGGCAAGGTGATCCTGCTGCCGCACATGGGCTCGGCCACGATCGACGGCCGCATCGAGATGGGCGAGAAGGTGATCATCAACATCCGCACCCTGATGGACGGACACCGGCCGCCCGACCGGGTGCTGCCGTCGCAGGTCCGCGCCTAGCGGCTCCTGCGCCGGTAGCGGATCTCCTCGAAGCGCTGCGCGAGCGCGTCGTAGAGGAGGAGCCGGCCGACGAGCGGATCGCCGATGCCGGCGACGAGCTTCAGCACCTCCATCGCCTGGATCGAGCCGAGCACGCCGGTGAGGGCGCCGAGGATTCCCGCCTCGGCGCAGCTCGGCACGAGCCCCGGCGGCGGCGGCTCCGGAAAGAGGTCGCGATAGGAGGGATTGTCGCCGCGGAAAGGCAGGAGCGTCGTGACCGAGCCGTCGAAGCGGCCGACGGCGGCCGTGACGAGCGGCCTTTCGAGCGCGGCGCAGCGATCCGCCACGAGGAACCGCGTCTCGAAATTGTCCGAGCCGTCGGCGACGAAATCGTAGCGGCCGAGGATCGCGTCCGCGTTCGCCGCATCGAGGCGAACGGGATGCGTCTCGACCGCGACATGCGGGTTGAGGGCATGGAGCGCGGCGGCGGCGCTCTCGACCTTCGGCACCCCGATCGATGCGGTCGCGTGGATGATCTGCCGCTGCAGGTTGGAGAGCGAGACAAGGTCGTCGTCGACGAGGCCGATCGTGCCGATCCCGGCCGCGGCGAGATAGAGCGCGACGGGGGCCCCGAGCCCGCCGGCGCCGACGATCAGGACGCGGGCGCGCCGGAACGCCTGTTGCCCGGCGCCGCCGACCTCCGGCAGGACGATATGGCGCGCGTAGCGGGCAATCTCCTCCGCGGAGAGCGCGCCCGGTCCGCCGGCGTTATCCGTCATGGCCCTCGATGATGATGAGGTCCGCCTCGCTCACCGGGATGCGCAGGGCACGCGCGTCCTGGTAGCCCGAATCGTGGAAGCATGCGACGGCGGCCTGGTAGCTCGGGAACTCGACCACGACGTTGCGGGCGCGGGCGGCGCCTTCGGCCACCTCGTGCCGGCCGCCGCGGATGATGAAGCGGCCGCCGAACCGGGCGATCGGCTCGCCGTTGGCGGCCATATAGGCCTTGTAGGCCTCCGGATCGTGAACATCGACCCGGGCGATCCAATAACCTTTCGCCATTCCCGGTCTCCCCGCTTCAGGCGGCGCGGACCGTCAGGGCCCGCCGCCTTCCACGATGACGATCTCGCCTTCGCTCGCCGGAAGGCGGAAGCTCCGCGCCCGCTGGTAGACCGCGTCCTCGTAGCAGGCGACGGCCGCATCGTAGCTCGGGAACTCGATGACGACGTTGCGGGCCCGGCCCTGCCCCTCCATGGCGCGGCAGCGGCCGCCGCGCGCCAGGAACTTCCCGCCGTGCCGGGCGAACGCTTCCGCGGCGCCCTCGACATAGGCCTTGTAGGCTTCGGGATCGCGAACGTCCACGCGCGCGATCCAGTATCCCTTCGCCATTCTCACCTCCAGGTTTCTGCCGCCGCGATCTCGTCGAGCATGGCACGGGCGGCGGCGAGCGGATCGCCGGCCGCCACGATCGGCCGGCCGACGACAAGGCAGTCCGCGCCGGCCCCGATTGCCTGCGCGGCCGTCATGACGCGCTTCTGGTCGTCCGCGGCCGCGCCGGCCGGGCGGATGCCGGGGGTGACCAGGAGCATGTCGGGACCCACGGCCGCCCGCACCTTCGCCGCCTCCCGGGCGGAACAGACGATTCCGTCCATGCCCGCGGCGCGGGCGTCCTTTGCGCGCCGGAGCACCAGTTCGGCCGCCCCCGCGGCATAGCCGGCCGCCGCGAGATCGGCATCGTCGAACGAGGTCAGCACCGTGACCGCGAGCAGGCCGAGCGAACCGTCCGCCGGCCGGGCGGAGACGGCCGCGCGCATCGCCTGCGGGTAGGCGTGGATCGTGGTGAGCGTCACGCCCAGCCCGGCGATGCTCTTAACGCCGCTCGCCACCGTGTTGTCGATGTCGAGCAGCTTCATGTCGAGAAAGACGCGCTTGCCCGCTTTCACCAGGTCCGGGACGAGCGCCAGCCCGCCCGCAAAGGCGAGCTGCATGCCGATCTTGTAGAAGCCGACCTCCTCGCCGAGGACGCGGACGAGGTCCGCGGCACCGCCGGAGGTCGGGACATCGAGCGCGACGATGAGGCGGTCCCGTGGCGTCCTCGGGCGGAAGCGTTCCCCCATCTTCAGATCTTCCGGAGCGCCACTTCGACGATGAAGTGGTCGTCGTTCTTGCGAAGGATCAGCTCGGCGCGCGGCCGCGTCGGCAGGATGTTCTCGCGCAGGTTCACCAGGTTGATGCGTTCCCACAGCCCCTGCGCGACGCTTGTCACCTCCTCCTCGCCGAGGCTGGCATAGCGGTGGAAGTAGGAGCGCGGGTCGCGGAAGCGGGTTTCGCGGAGCCGCATGAAGCGTTCCATGTACCAGCGCTCGATCGCCCGTTCGTCGGCGTCGATATAGATCGAGAAGTCGAAGAAGTCGGAGACGAACGGAACGGCCTTCCCGTCGGGCGGCGGATCGCTCGTCTGGAGCACGTTGAGGCCCTCGAGGATCAGGATGTCCGGCTTCTCGATGGTGATCATCGCGCCGGGCACGATGTCGTAGACGAGATGGGAGTAGACCGGCGCCGAGACGCGCGGCGTGCCGGCCTTGATGGCGGCGAGGAAGGCGAGCAGCGCGGAGACGTCGTAGCTTTCGGGAAAGCCCTTGCGCTCCATCAGGCCCTCGGCCTCGAGCACGGCGTTCGGGTAGAGGAAGCCGTCGGTCGTCACCAGCTCCACGCGCGGCCGCGACGGCCAGCGCTTCAAGAGCTCGCGGAGGATGCGTGCCGTGGTCGACTTGCCCACCGCGACGGAGCCGGCGATGCCGATGATGAAGGGGGTCTTGCCGTCGCGGATGCCGAGGAAGCGCTGGGTGGCGTCGAAGAGCCCCTGCGTCGCCTCGACATAGAAGGCGAGGAGCCGCGAGATCGGGAGGTAGACCTCCTCGACCTCCTCGAGCGAGATCGGGTCGTTGAGCGACTTGAGGCTCGCGACCTCCTCCTCCGAGAGGGTCATCGGCGTGTCGGCGCGGAGCTTCGCCCAGTCCTCCACCCGGAAGACCCGGTAGGGGGAGAGGTTGGAGCGGGCGAGCTGGTCCATTACGCTTCGGACCTCCGGGACGCCTTCTCCTGAAGGCCGGTCTGGGCGGTGCGCCGTCCGAGCTCCTCCGTGACGTCTGCGAGCGGCACGCCCGCCACGTGGAGAAGCACCAGGAGATGGTAGAGGAGATCGGCGGATTCGGAGACGAGATGGCCCTTCTCGCCGGAAACGGCCGCGAGCGCGGTCTCGACCCCCTCCTCGCCGAGCTTCTTGGCGCATTGCTGCACGCCGCGGCGCGCCAGGCTTGCCGTGTAGGACTGCGGGTCGCCGGACGCCGCGCGGCGCGCGACGATCTCCGCCAGGTCCTCGATCGTGAACGCTGCCATCCAGCCGCCTTTCCGGGGACTTCTTACGCCCTAACCCGCCGCACTGGTAGCCCGGCGGCCCGCATCCGCTCCTTCACGTCGGCGATCGTGCAGGTGCCGAAATGGAAGAGCGAGGCGGCGAGCACCGCGGCGGCATGGCCGTCGCGCACGCCTGCGACGAAGTCGTCGAGGCTTCCGGCGCCGCCCGAGGCGATCACCGGCACGTGCACCGCGTCGGCGACCGCCCGGGTCAGCGCGATGTCGAAGCCGGCCCTGGTGCCGTCGCGGTCCATCGAGGTGAGCAGGATCTCGCCCGCCCCGAGCGCCACCACCTCGCGGGCGTAGCCGACCGCATCGATGCCGGTGGGGCGCCGCCCGCCATGGGTGAAGATCTCCCAGCGCGCCGGCTCGCCCTCGCCCGAGACGCGCTTGGCGTCGATCGCGACGACGATGCACTGGTCGCCGAACTTCTCGGCGCCGCGGGCGACGAAGGAGCGGTCGGCGACCGCGGCCGTGTTGATCGAGACCTTGTCCGCCCCGGCGAGGAGGAGCCTGCGGATGTCGTCGACCGTCCTGACCCCGCCGCCGACCGTGAGCGGCACGAAGCACTGCTCGGCGGTCCGCGCCACCACGTCGAAGAGCGTGGCGCGCTCCTCGTGGCTCGCCGTGATGTCGAGGAAGCAGAGCTCGTCCGCCCCCGCGGCGTCGTAGGCCTTCGCGGCCTCGACGGGATCGCCGGCATCGACCAGGTCGACGAAGTTGACGCCCTTGACGACGCGGCCGTCCTTGACGTCGAGGCAGGGTATGACGCGAGCTTTGAGCATGGCGGGAGATAGCGTTTCCGCGCTCCATAGCGCGACCGGCGGCGCCGGCCAAACCGAAATGTGACATGCACATGCAGCGGCCGCGCATTCGCCTCGCGCTCCGCCCGCGCGGGGCTGGCCGGATGCGGGCGGCGCGGATGCCCGCGGAAGCCGCTTCCGAATGCGGCCGGACGGCCCGTGCTCAGTGCGCCTCGTCCCAGTTCCGCGCCGCGCGGGCGTCCACCTTGAGCGGCACGGCGAGCTTCACGGCAGGCTCCGGGGCGTGCTCCATGACCTTCGTGACGACCGGAAGCGTCGCCTCGACCTCCTCGTCCGGCACCTCGAAGATCAGTTCGTCGTGGACCTGGAGCAGCATGCGGGCGCGGAGGCCCGCCACCTCGAGCGCATCCTCCATGCGGATCATGGCGCGGCGGATGATGTCGGCGGCCGAGCCCTGGATCGGCGCGTTGATCGCGGCGCGCTCCTGGAACGCGCGCAGCGACGGCTGCGAGGCCCGGATGTCGGGATAATGGGCCCGCCGGCCGAACAGCGTCTCGACATAGAGCCGCTCGCGGCAGACGCGCTTGGTCTCCTCCATGTAGTCGCGGATGCCGGGGAACCGCTCGAAATAGCGCTTGATGTAATCCCCCGCCTCGGTGCGGCCGATGCCGAGCTGCTGGGCGAGGCCGAAGGCCGAGATGCCGTAGATGATGCCGAAATTGATCGCCTTCGCCCGCCGGCGGACCATCGGGTCCATGCCCTCGATCGGCACGCCGAACATCTCCGAGGCCGTCATGGCGTGGATGTCCAGCCCGTCGGCGAAGGCGCGGCGGAGCTGCGGGATGTCGGCGATATGGGCGAGGACACGGAGCTCGATCTGGCTGTAATCCGCCGAGACGAGCTTCCAGCCGTCCTCGGCGATGAAGGCGGTGCGGATCGCGCGGCCTTCCTCGGTGCGGATCGGGATGTTCTGGAGGTTCGGCTCCGAGGAGGAGAGGCGCCCCGTCGTGGTGGAGGCGAGCGAGAAGCTCGTATGGATGCGGCCGGCCGCGTCCATGTGCTGGGGCAGCGTGTCGGTGTAGGTCGACTTGAGCTTGGTGAGCTGGCGCCATTCCACGATCTTCTTGGCGATCGGGATGCCCTCGGCGGCGAGGTCGTCGAGCACCTTGACGTCCGTCGACCAGGCGCCGGTCTTGGTCTTGCGGCCGCCCGGCAGGCCCATCCTGCCGAACAGGATGTCCGAGAGCTGCTTGGTCGAGCCGATGTTGAAGGTCTCGCCGGCGAGCTCGTGAATCTCCGCCTCGACCGCCGCCGCCTTCTGCGCGAAGGTGCCGGACAGGCGGGAGAGGATCTGGCGGTCGACCTTGATGCCGCGCCGCTCCATGCGCGCGAGCACGGGCACCATCGGCCGTTCCAGCCGCTCGTAGACGCGCGTGACGCCCTCGGCCGGCAGCCTCGGCTTCAGCACCCGCCAGAGCCGCAGCGTGACGTCGGCATCCTCGGCGGCATAGCAGGTCGCGCGGTCGATCGCCACGCGGTCGAAGGTGATCCCGGCCTTGCCGCTGCCGGCAACCGACTTGTAGGTGATCGGATCGTGCTCCAGCAGCTCCTTGCAGAGCCCGTCCATGCCGTGGCCGGGCCGCCGCCCGGAATCGAGGGCGTAGGAGACGAGCATCGTGTCGTCGAAGGGCGCGACCTCGATCCCGCGTTCCTTGAAGACGAGCCAGTCGAACTTCATGTTCTGGCCGATCTTGAGGACCGCCGGATCCTCCAGCAGCGGCTTCAGCGCGGCGAGCGCCTCCGCCTCGGGGATCTGGGTGTAGTCCGCCGGCTCGGCCGCCGCCCCGTCCGCCTCGCCCTCCGCGAGCGCGACCGCCGCGCCGGCGCCGTCTCCCGCGGCCTTGCCGCGCCCGCCCGATG
>NZ_SPKJ01000062.1 GCF_009866965.1 Propylenella binzhouense
CTCCGCGAGGGCGCCCGCCCAGGCGCCGGCGAGCGCCACCTGGCCGACCGCCGCCGCCGCCTGCGCCTCGTCGAGCTTCAGGGCGCCGTTCGGCAGGCCGAGCACGCCGCGGCCGAGCGCGATCGCGCCGGAGGAGACGACGAGGACGTCCTTGCCGCCGGAGGCGAGCGCGGCGAGGTCGTCGCAGAGCCCGGAAAGCCAGTCCCGCTTCAGGCCGTGCTGCCGGTCGACGAGAAGCGCGGAGCCGACCTTGACGACGATGCGCCGGTGGTCGCGGAGCGTGCGGGCGCTCATAGCTCCGGCTCCCATCGGCCGGAGCCCTCCGCCCCCTCGTCCTCGTCCCGATTGTCCAGAAGCCCGAGGCACGCATCGAGCGCGGCCTCGATGCCCTGGCCGGTGGCGGCCGAGGCGACGAGCGGCATGCGCCCGGCCTCCGCCCGCAGGCTGCGCTTCGCCGCGGCGATCGCCTCGGCGTCGGCAATGTCCGCCTTGGAGAGCACGAGAAGCTCCGGCTTCTCCTCGAGGCCGGCCCCGTAGGCTTCGAGCTCGGCGCGGACGATCCGGTAGGCCTCGGCCGGCGCCGTCTCGCCGGCGGCGGGGACGAGATGGACGAGCGCCCGGCAGCGCTCGACATGGCCGAGGAAGCGGTCGCCGATTCCGACGCCCTCATGCGCGCCCTCGATGAGGCCGGGAATGTCGGCGAGGACGAATTCGCGGCCCTTGTGCCGGACGACGCCGAGATTGGGATGAAGCGTCGTGAACGGATAGTCGGCGATCTTCGGCTTCGCGGCCGTGACGCGGGCGAGGAAGGTCGACTTGCCGGCATTGGGCAGCCCGACCAGGCCGATATCGGCGATGAGCTTCAGGCGCAGCCAGATCCACTTCTCGACGCCCTCCTGGCCCGGATTGGCCCGGCGCGGCGCCTGGTTGACGGAGGACTTGAAATGGGTGTTGCCGAAGCCGCCATTGCCGCCGCGGGCGAGCAGCACGCGGTCGCCGACCTTCTCGAGATCGGCGAGGACGGTCTCGTTGTCGTCCTCGAGGATCTCGGTGCCGGCCGGCACCTTCAGGACCAGGTCGGGCGCGTTCGCGCCCGCCATGTTGCGGCCCATGCCGTGGCCGCCGGTCCTGGCCTTGAAATGCTGCTGGTAGCGATAGTCGATGAGCGTGTTGAGGCCGTCCACCGCCTCCGCCCAGACGTCGCCGCCGCGCCCGCCGTCGCCGCCGTCCGGGCCGCCGAACTCGATGAACTTCTCGCGGCGGAACGAGACCGCGCCGGCGCCGCCGTCGCCGGAGCGGATATAGACCTTGGCCTGGTCGAGGAACTTCATCGCCGTGCTTCTTCGAACGCCGCCCGCGTGAAATTCATGTCGATGGTGGACACCGGGCCGCCGCGGGCGAGCGAGGCCGTCTCATAGCGCCGGACCTCGCGGAAGCCCAGCTTCTCCAGAACGCGCAGCGAGGCGGCGTTGTCGTGGAAGACGCCGGCCCCGACGCGCTCCGCGCGGAAGCGCCCGAACGCCCAGAGGGTGATTGCGGCGACCGCCTCGGTGGCGTAGCCCCTGCCCTGGTGCGCCCGCCCGATCCAGTAGCCGAGCCGCGGCATGATGCGCGGCGGCGCGCCGGAGCCAGGCCGCTTCACCCCCGCGACGCCCACCGCCTCGCCGCCCGCAAGAAGGACGAACTCGTCGCTCTCCCGCTCCGGCCGCTCGTGTCCGGCCGCATAGGCCTCCACGTCCGAGAGGGCGAGCGGCCAGGGCATGCGTGCGAGCATCCGGACGATCTCCCAGTCGGCCGCGAGCGCATGGAGCGCGCCCGCATGCCCGGGGACGAGCGGGACGAGGCGCAGCCGGGCCGTCTCGATGACCACGTGATTCCTCCGGAGCATGCGAACCAAAAGAAAAAGGGGAAGCGCTCGCGCTCCCCCTCGTTCGATGCGGCCTGACGCGCGGTGGCGCTATTCGGCCGCTTCCTGAACCGGCTCGACCGAGATGAAGGTCCGGCCGCCGGCCTTCGCGGCGAAGCTCACCTTGCCCTCCACGAGGGCGAAGATGGTGTGATCCTTGCCGAGGCCGACATTGGCGCCCGGGTGCCACTTGGTGCCGCGCTGGCGGACGATGATGTTGCCCGGGACGACATGCTCGCCGCCGAACTTCTTGACGCCGAGGCGCCGGCCCGCGGAATCGCGGCCGTTGCGCGACGAGCCGCCTGCCTTCTTGTGTGCCATGCTCTCTCTCCTCGCCCGGGATTACGCGTTCGCCGCGATCTCGGTGATGCGGACCACGGTGTAGTCCTGGCGGTGACCGTTCTTGCGGCGCGAATTCTGCCGGCGCCGCTTCTTGAAGACGATGATCTTGCGCCCGCGCGTGTGCTCGACGATCGTCGCCTTCACGGATGCGCCCGCAACCAGCGGAGCGCCGACCTTCGGCTCGCCGTCGCCGCCGACCAGCAGCACTTCGTCGAAGGTCAGCTCGTCGCCGGCCTCGCCGGGGAGCTTCTCGACCGTCAATGTCTCCTCGGCGGCAACGCGATACTGCTTGCCGCCGGTCTTGATGACTGCGAACATGTTCTTCCTCTTGTTCGTCGCGCCGCCTGGCCATCGGCCGGCGGGCTTCTTCCAGTCGAACCGGCAGGCGTCCCGTGGGATGGGTCCGCCCAAACGAATAGGGGCGCGGACCAGGGGACCGCGCCGAGCGGGCACATAAGCCCCATCGGGACCTTCGCTGTCAAGATGGCGCGCGGGCGCCGGAACTTCAACCGGCGGCGGCGAACGCAATCCGCGCCCGCGCGTTCCCTCGCATCCGCCAAAGGGAGAGGACGATGGCGAAGCAATCGAAGGCGCAGAAGCAAACCGTCGAGCGCGTGATGCACGAGTTCAAGCACGGCGAGCTCGAGCGCGGCCAGGGCGGCAAGGTGAAGAACCCGAAGCAGGCGATCGCGATCGCCCTCCACGAGGCCGGCGCCTCCAACGAGGAGAGCCCCCGGAAGAACCGCGAGAACCTGAAGAAGACCAAGGCCAAGGAGCGCAAGGGCAAGACCGCGCGAGACGCGGCCGAGGGCCGGAAGGCGAGCGGGCCCGACGGAAGGAGCAAGGCCGACCTCTATGCCGAGGCGAGGCGGAAGGACATTCCCGGACGCTCCAAGATGTCGAAGGCCGAGCTGGAGCGGGCGCTGCACTGAGCGGCTCCGCCCGGCGGCGGACGCCGACGCCGGGGACGCCTAGAGGATTGCGTGCTTGAAGGTCTGCCAGACGATGGCGGCCGCGTCGGGGTCGCCACTGGCAAGCGCCTTCGCGTAGTTGGTGGCCTGCCGCAGGGTGATGTGCGGCGGGAGCGTCGGCACGTCCGGGTCGGTGACCGCATCGATGACGCAGGGCCGATCGGCGGCGAGCGCCGCATCCCAGGCCGGGCCGACCGCCTCTGGATCTTCGACGCGGATGCCCTTGAGGCCCAGCATCTCGGCGTAGCGGGCGAAGGGAAAGGCCGGGAGCTCCTGCGTCTCCTCCACCTTCGGCGAGCCGCCGAGGGCGCGCAGCTCCCACGTCACCTGGTTGAGGTCGCGGTTGTTCAGGACGGCGACGACCAGGCGCGGATCCGACCAGGTCCGCCAGTACTTGGCGATGGTGACGAGACCGTTGATTCCGAGCATCTGCATCGCGCCGTCGCCGACGAGCGCGACGGAGACCCGGTCGGGGAAGGCGAACTTCGCCGCCGTGGCGTAGGGCACGCCCGGGCACATTGTCGCAAGCGTGCCGGACAGCGAGGCGAGCATGCCGCGCCGGAGCCGCAGCGCGCGGGCGAACCAGTTCGCCGCGGAGCCGGAATCGGCGCTGATGATGACGTTCTCCGGCAGCCGCTTCGACAGCTCCCAGAAGACGAGCTGCGGGTTGATCGGATCCGCATCGAGCCTGCTTCCGCGCTCCACCACGTCCCACCAGTTCGCGACCCGGTCCTCGATGGCCGTCCGCCAGCTCCGGTCGCGCCTCGGCTTCAGGAGCGGGCGCAGCGCGCGCAAGGTCGCCGCGCTGTCCCCGACGAGGTTCACCTCCATCGGATAGCGGATCGACAGCATCTTCGGATCGATGTCGACCTGCACGCCGCGGGCCTGTCCTTCCTTCGGCAGGAATTCCGAATAGGGGAAGCGCGAGCCCACCATCAGCAGCGTGTCGCAATGGCGCATCATCCAGTCTGACGGCTCGGAGCCGAGGAGCCCCATCTGCCCCGTCACGAAGGGCAGATCGTCCGGCACCGCCGCCTTGCCGAGAAGCGCCTTGGCGATGCCGGCGCCGAGCACCTCCGCCACCTCGATCACCTCGTCGGTGGCGTGCAGCGCGCCGGCACCGGCGAGGATCGCCACCTTCTCGCCGGCATTCAGGACCTCGGCCGCGCGGCGCAGATCCGCCTCCGCCGGCACGACGACCGGGGCGCTGTAGCCGATTCCGGAATGGACGGTGCCGTGGGCGCGCGGCGGATCGGCGGCATCGAGTTCCTGCACGTCGTTCGGCACGATGATGCAGGTGACGGTCCTGAGCGAGACGGCGATGCGGAGGGCGCGGTCGACGAGATGGCGCGCCTGCTCCGGCGTCATGCAGGTATGGACGTACTCGGCCGCCACGTCCTTGAAGAGGGAATGGAGATCCACCTCCTGCTGATAGTCGCCGCCGAGCGCGGCGCGCACCTGCTGCCCGACGATCGCGACAACCGGCTGGCGGTCGAGCTTCGCGTCGTAGAGGCCGTTGAGCAGGTGGATGGCGCCCGGACCGGAGGTGGCCAGGCAGACGCCCGGCTCACCGGTATATTTCGCGTGCCCGCAGGCCATGAAGGCGGCCGCCTCCTCGTGCCGCGCCTGCACGAACTCGAACCGGTCGCCGGCGCGGCCGAGGGCCGAGACGAGGCCGTTGATGCCGTCGCCCGGATAGCCGTAGATCCGGCGCACGTTCCAGGCGCTCAGCCGCTCCAGCATGAAATCGGCAACGGTCTTCGCCATCGTGTCGCTCCCTGGACGCGAAGGCTGAACCGGCCGGGGCGGGCCCGGTTCCCGCGCCGGGTCGCCGCAGCGCGCCGGAGGCGGCCCTTCCCGCGCGAGCCCGTGGCCGGTAGGCTCCGGCCCGGGCCGACCGGCGGGAGGATCGGATGAAGAAGGGCTACAAGGCGCTCCTCGAGGAGGCGAACGCCGAGATCGAGACCGTGCCGGCGGAAGCGGCGATCGCGCACCATTCCGGGGGATGCGACGGCGGGCGGACCGTCTTCGTCGATCTCCGCGATCCCCGCGAGCTCGAGCGCGAGGGCCGCATTCCGGGCGCCTTCCACTGCCCGCGCGGCATGCTCGAATTCTGGATCGACCCGGAGAGCCCCTACCACAAGCCGCTATTCGCGGAGGACCGGCGCTTCCTCTTCTATTGCGGCAGCGGCTGGCGCTCGGCGCTTGCCGCGAAGACGGCGCAGGACATGGGGCTCGCGGACGTCGCCCATGTCGGCGGCGGCTTCTCCGGCTGGCGCGAGGCGGGCGGCCCGACCGAGGCGGTGCCGCCGCGCAAGGGCTGATCCGGCAGGCGCTCAGCCGAACTCGAAGACCGTCACCTCCTCCAGCGTATCGCCGAACCAGGCGCTAATCCCGGCCCGGCGCTCGTCGATATAGTCCGGCCCGTCCGCGCCGAGCACCATCGGCACGTCGTGGCCCGGAATGAGGATCGTGCCGGGCCGCTTTCGCCAGAGCTCCATGATGAAGGCGATCGATTCGGCGGAGGCGCGGGCGTCCATCGTGAGATCGGCCTCGCCGCAGACGAGCTCCGCCCGGTTCTTCGCCGCGTCGCCGGTGAAGATGACGTCGTGCGCGCTGCCTTCGAGCACGTAGACGAGGTGCCCCGGCGTGTGGCCGGGCGTCGGATGCGCGACCAGGCCCGGAAGCGGAACGTCCCCGGCCTTCACGCGCACCAGCCGCTCGCAGGCGACGAGCTCGCGGACATAGAGCTCCGGCACGATGGTCTGGCCGAACGGCACCGTCTGCGCCCAGTCGAGCTCGTCGCCGCCGATGAAGATGCGGGCGGCGGGAAACGTCACCCAGTTCACCGAATGGTCGTAATGGCAGTGGGTGAGCACGACGTCGGTGATGTCCTCGGGCTTCAGACCGTGGCGGGCGAGCCGCTCCAGGATGGTCTTGCGCATGCCGAAGGCGCCGACATCGACGAGGATCGTGCGCGACCCGCCGCGGAGGAGCGCGACGGTGCTCCAGCCGAGGCCGCCATGGCAGACGGCCTTGCCGGGAAAGCCCTGCACCAGCACGTCGATCGTGTAGTCGTCCAGCCGCATCCGCGCTCCTCCGCCCGTCGCCGTCCCGGCGATCGTTCCGTCGCCGCCGCTCTCTACACGCAGGATGCGCCGCTGGGGAGGCGCATTGCCGGAGGCTTCCGGCGCCCGACGGCCCCCGCCCGAGCCGGATCCTGGCAATCGGCCGCGCCGCGGCGGCCTGAGCCCGCGCCCGCTGACCGGCCCCGGGCCGAAGGCAAAGCCGAAAAGAAAAAGGGCCGCGCGGTTGCCCGGCGGCCCAAGTCTAGGGAGGAAACGCCCAATGAGGGCACGCGCAAGATGGCATGGCTCGCTGCGTTGCACAAACGAAAAATGCTGCAGTGCAGCCATGATCCCAGCGCATGGCTCGCTGTGGAAAGGCGTGCGCTTAGCGGCAGGCGCATGGCTCGCATGACCGGAGCGCGCGCATAGCTGCGTTGCAGCGCAGCATATTCAATTCGGGGCGCATGCGCATATGTTCCGCTCAGTCAAGAGCGAGGAAACGTCCGGGGCACCACGTCACTCGCTGATCGGAGAGACAGATGACCACGGTATCCACCTATTCGCCGCTCGCCCGCGGCATCGAGACAAGCCGCCGGCCCGCCGCACGGCCGGGCTTCTTCGCACGCATCATGAAGCGCCTCGTCGCCGCGCGGCAGGCGCAGGCCGACCGAGAGGTCGAGGCGATCCTGCAGCGTTCCGGCGGCCGGCTCACCGACGACGTCGAGCGCCAGCTCTGCAACGCCGAAGTTGCGCGCTGGATGCGCGGCTGAGCGCCGGCTCCCCACACACAGACGGAACAGATCGATGGCCTTCACGCATTCCGGGTCTTCGCGGCCCACGGTTCCCTCGCCGCTCGCGCTGGTGTTCGCGGGGATGGAGCGGTTCGCGGCCTTCCTCGCGATCTTCGGCGCCTCGCGCCGGGTCGCCAACGCGCTTGAGCTCGGCATCGCGCCGGAAAAGGACGATCTCGAATTCCTCGGCATCAGGTCGGATCTGCCGAAGCGCACGCCGACCGGCTGACCGCCTCCCGTTCCCCGTTCCCATCCTCGCGTGTTCGGCTTAGTCAGCAGCTGAACCGAAAGGTGCGAAGGCCGGGCGGGGAAGGTTCATGCTGGATTTCGATGCGGTCGTCGTCGGCGCGGGCGTCATAGGGCTCGCGACCGCCCGCGCATTGGCGCTTTCCGGCCGCTCGGTCCTCCTCGTCGAACAGGCCGATTCGTTCGGCACGGAGACCTCCTCGCGCAACAGCGAGGTCATCCATGCCGGGATCTACTATCCCGAAGGCAGCCTCAAGGCGCGGCTCTGCGTGGAGGGGCGGCACCGGCTCTACGCCTTCCTCGCGGAACGCGGCATTGCGCACCGCCGCTGCGGCAAGCTCCTCGTCGCGGTGGAGGAGGAGGAGATGGCCAAGGTGGCGGCGCTCTGCCGCCAGGCCGAGGCGAACGGCGTCGACGACATCCGCATGATCGGCGCCGAGGAGGCGCGGGTGATCGAGCCCGCGCTCGCGACCGTCGGCGGCGCGATCTCCCCCTCCACCGGCATCTTCGACAGCCACGCCTATATGCTCGCTTTGATGGGCGACGCGGAGAATTCCGGCGCGACGATCGTGTTCCGCGCGCCCTTCCTCGGGGCCGAGCGGAGCAGCGACGGCACGTTCCGGATCCGCGTCGGCGGCGGCGAGGAGACGGTCGTCGAGGCCGCCATCCTCGTCAACGCGGCCGGCCTCCGCGCAGCCGAGGTCGCAGCGGCGATCGCCGACCTCGATCCCGTGCACGTCCCGAAGATCAGCTATGCCAAGGGCAATTATTTCAGCCTCGGCACGTCCTCGCCGTTCAACCACCTCGTCTATCCGATGCCGAACAGCGCGAGCCTCGGCGTCCATCTGACGCTCGATCTCGCCGGCAATGCCCGCTTCGGGCCGGATGCGGAATGGATCGAGGCGATCGACTACGACGTCGACCCCGCCCGGGCGGACCTCTTCTACGCCGCGATCCGCCGCTACTGGCCGGGCCTGCCGGACCATTCGCTGATCCCCGGTTATGCCGGCATCCGCCCGAAGCTCGTCCACGCCAATGAGGCCGCCGCCGACTTCCGCATCGACGGCATGGAGACACACGGCATCGACGGCCTGGTGAACCTCTTCGGGATCGAGAGCCCGGGCCTCACCTCCTCGCTCGCGATCGCGGAGGAGGTCCTGACGCGGGTAGGCGAGGTTTGATCGGATCGGAGCGTCTGCAACAGCCGGCGGACCGCGGCCGCGCCGCGGCGGGCCGGCGATCAGGCCGCCTTGTCCTCGGGGGCGGCCGCCTCCGTCACCGCCTCGCGGATCTGCTGCAGCGTGAAGGGCTTGGTGAGCACGTCCCGGATCACCTGCTCGAGATCCTCCGCCCGCTCGCGCTGGTCGGCGAAGCCCGTCATCAGCAGGATCGGCAGGCCGGGCCAGAGATGGGCCGCCTTGTGGGCGAGCGCGATGCCGTCCATCATCGGCATCTTCACGTCGCTCACGAGCAGATCGTATCTGCCGTCGTTCTCCTGCAGACGCTCCAGGGCGTCGAGACCGTCGCAGGCGGTCTCGACCTTGTGCCCGTCGAGCTCGAGGGCCCGGCTCACGAAGGCCCGGACGGACTCGTCGTCTTCCGTCAGGAGAATACGCATCGAATGCTCCTTACCCGCCGTCGCCGCCCTCTGGCTCCAGGACGCCGACGAACGGGAGTTCGCGGTAGGCGTGGCCCGCGTCCATGCCGTATCCGACGACAAAATAATCCGGACAGGTAAACCCAACGTAATCACCCTCGATGTCGACCCGCCGGCCGACCGGCTTGTCGATGAGCGCGGCGATGGCGACGCGCCTGGCGCCGCGCTGGCGCATCAGGTCGCGCGCGAACTTCAGCGTGAGCCCGGAATCGAGCACGTCGTCCACGATCAGGACGTCGCGGCCGGACACTTCCGTGCCGATGTCGCGGAGCACCCTCACCTCCCCGCTCGAGCGCCGGCCGGAGCCGTAGCTCGACAAGGCGATGAACTCGACCTCCAGGCGGACGCCCTGGCGCGACAGCGCACGGGCCAGGTCGGCCGCGAAGACGAAGCCGCCCTTCAGCACCACGACGATCAAGAGGTCGTGCGGCTCGCTGACCGCGATCTCGCCCGCCACCTCCTCGACCCGCGCGGCGATCGCTTCGGCTGTGAACAGACATCGGATCTTGGGGTTTCCCTCGACGGTCATACGCAGCACCTCCCGCTCCGGCAGGGATTTTCAGGGGGCGAAGCGTAGAACGAGGTCGTGGGCCTGTCGCGGCGCATCGGCCAGATTGAACAGGAAATCGGCCGAACCATGCGCGGGCAGCCGCGCGACCGGCGAATCGAGGCTGAGCGTCGCGAGCGGCCGGAGCCCGGAATCGCGGAACGTCGCCACGAGCCCGGGAACCGGCGCCTCCTCCGCGCCCGGATTGGAGATGGTGCCGGCGATCCTGACCTCCGCCGCCTTGGGCGAGATCCGCCGCTCGCTCGTCACCGCCACGAGCTCGAGCCGGTCGAGGTTCACCGGAAGGCCGAGCGCGGCATAGAGACCGGCGAGATCGGGCAGGGTCCTGACGATCGCGGGCCGCGCCAGGAGGAAGGCGGCGACGAAGACCACGGCGAGCGTCGCCGCGGCGGCGCCGAAGGCGTGGTGCGCACGTGCGGCGGCCGCCGGCGGCGCAGTCGCCGCGATCTTGGCCGCCCAAGGATCGTGCCCGCCCCCGGAATAGGCGACGAGCGGGCGCCGCACCGCCTCCAGCACGGGCCCGTCGGCCGTTTCCGCCGCGCGTTCGGCGGGCGGCGGCACGGCGCTCTCGGCCGGCGACGCTGCGGCGCGGGGTGCGTCGGTCTCGCGCACCGGCCATGTCTCGCCACATTTCCGGCAAACGATCATGTGAACGCCTTCGGCGAGCGCCGCAGCCTCGACCGGCTCCGGTATGCCGCAACGCGGGCAACGAAGAATGATCAGTGGCCGTCTGGCCGACCCTGAAATCTCCCCGGTCACGACCGCTGCTCCCGATCCCGAATGCGCTCCATTCGTGATCTGGTAACGTTAACGTAACCTTAATCCAGAGCACTGCTGTTACACTCGATGATCGACCCGTCCGAGAGCGTGATTCGGTTCGAGAACGTGGGGCTTCGTTACGGGCTCGGCCCGGAAGTGCTCCGGGACGTCAGCTTCTCGATCGCGCCGGGCTCGTTCCAATACGTCACCGGCCCCTCCGGCGCCGGCAAGACGTCGCTCCTGCGACTTCTGTTCCTGTCGCTCCGGCCGACGCGCGGGATCCTCCAGATCTTCGGCCAGGACGCCGCCACCATCCGGCGCGACAAGGTGCAGAGCACGCGCCGCCGGATCGGCATCGTGTTCCAGGATTTCCGGCTGCTCGAGCACCTCACCACCTTCGAGAACGTCGCGCTGCCGCTCCGCGTGCTCGGGACGGAGGAATCGTCCTATCGCCGCGACGTCTCCGAGCTGCTCGACTGGGTCGGCCTCGGCGAGAAGATGTGGGTTTATCCGCAGGTCCTGTCGGGCGGGGAAAAGCAGCGGGCGGCGATCGCCCGCGCCCTGATCACGCGGCCGGAGATCCTCCTCGCCGACGAGCCGACGGGCAATGTCGATCCGCCGCTCGCGCGGCGGCTCCTCCGGCTCTTCATCGAGCTCAACCGCCTCGGCACCTCGGTCGTCATCGCCACCCACGACCTCGGCCTGATGGATCAGTACGACGCCCGCCGCCTGATCCTCGAAGCGGGCCATCTCGCGATTCATGACTGAGATCCGCTCGGCGTTCGCGGTTCGGATCCGCAGCATCCGGATCCCGCTCCGGAGGGGGCAGGCGCGCGCGCCCGGCGAGCGGGAGCCGGAGCTGCCGCGGCGTCCCATGCAGCCCAACCCGATCGTGCCGCCGCGCACGGTCGCCCGCCGGGCGCTCCTCGCGCTCGTCGCGATCATGAGCTTCCTTGCCTGCCTTTCCGTGGCGGCGGTCAGCATCGTGAGCGAGCGTGCCTATGACTGGCGGAACCAGATCGCCGAGGAGGTGACGATCCAGGTCAAGCCGGCGAGCGACGGCGACACGGACGCGCTCGTCGCGCGCGCCGTCGACGTCGCCCTGCAGGTGCCCGGCATCCGCTCCGCGGTGCCGATCAGCGAGGCCGACGCCGCGAAGCTTCTGGAACCGTGGCTCGGCCGCGACTTCGATCGCTCGGAGCTGCCGGTGCCGCGGCTGATCGCCGTCAGGATCGCGCCGGGGGCGGACATCGCGGCACTTTCACGCAGGCTCCACGAGGAGGTGCCGAATGCGAGCCTCGACGACCACAGCCTGTGGATGAAGCGGCTCTCCTCGATGGCCAACGTGATGATGATGCTCGGCCTCGCCATCCTGCTCCTCGTCATGGTGGCGACCGCGCTCTGCGTCGTCTTCGCCACCCGCGGCGCCATGGCGGGCAGCCGCGACGTCATCGAGGTGCTCCACTTCATCGGCGCGGAGGACAGCTACGTCGCGCGCGAGTACCAGCGCCATTTCCTGGTTCTCGGCCTCAAGGGAGCCGGCATCGGCGGCGCGTTGGCCGCGGGCTCCTTCCTCGCGACCGGCCTTGTCGCCCGATTCCAGGGCTCCACGCCCGAAGAGGCGCAACTCAGAACCCTGTTCGGAAGTTTGATTGTCGGTCCGCCGGGCTATCTCGGCGCGCTGGCGACGGTGCTGGTCACCGCCGGCATCATCGCCGTGACGGCGCGCTGGACGGTCACCCGGACGCTGAAGGAATTGGAGCATTCAAGTGGTTGAGTTTCTGGGCGGTTGTCATCACACTGCCCGGCATGAGTGGCACGATCGGCGTCATGGCGGCGGCTGACGACCTGGGAGACGGCCGCGTGTCCGCGACCGCGGGGCCGCGTGCGCCGCTGTTCGCGGCCGGAATCCGGATCGGAGCGACCCTCTTCCTCCTCGCCTTCTCGGCGTTCGTCGGAGGATTCCTGGTGTTCGCCGACCAGGTGGTGAACAGCCGCGAGCCGGCACGGCCGCATGCCGACGGCATCGTCGCGCTGACCGGCGGGCCGCAGCGAATCGCGGATGCGGTCGCGCTCCTGCAGAGAGGCTCCGCCGACCGGCTGCTGATTTCCGGCGTCTACGAGCGGACCAGCGCCGATGCGCTCGCCGACCGCACGCCGGAGCTCGCATCGCTGCTCGGCTGCTGCGTGGATATCGGCTATTCCGCCCGCAACACGAAGGGGAATGCGCGGGAAGCCGGGGAATGGGCGCGCCAGCGCGGCTACGATTCGCTGATCGTCGTCACCAGCGCCTATCACATGCCCCGCAGCCTGGCGGAGATGTCGCGCGAGCTGCCGCGCGTCCGCCTGGTGCCGTTCCCGGTCCAGTCCGAAAGGCTCGCCCACTGGTATTCCGACCCGGCGACCTTCCGCCTTCTCCTCGTCGAGTACACCAAGTATATCGTGGCCCGGCTCACCTGAGCCGGACGGGCGTTACCCGGCCCGCTTCTCCGGTCCTGCGCGGCCGGGCCGAATCGCAACCAGGGAACGCCGGTGCTGTTTCGCTCGATCGTCTTCAACGTCGCGTTCTACATCACCTTCGTCGTCGAAGCGGTTCTCTTCTCGCCGGTCCTGCTGCTGCCGGAACGGTTCGGCTGGCCCGTCGTCCACGTCTGGGCGGCCTCTAGCCTTTGGCTTCACCGCGTGATCTGCGGCGTCAGCGAGGAGATCAGGGGCCGCGAGAACATCCCCTCCGGCGCGCTTCTCGTCGCGGCCAAGCACCAGTCCGCGTGGGAGACGCTGCGCCTCGTCGGCCTCTTCGAGCGGCCGACCTTCGTGCTCAAGCGCGAGCTGCTCTGGATCCCGCTCTTCGGGTGGTACCTCTGGAAGTTCGGGCAGATTCCGGTCGACCGCGGCAAGCGGACCAAGGCGCTCGCCGCGATGACGGAGGGCGCCAGGAAGGCGGTGGCCGAGGGGCGGCAGATCATCATCTTCCCGGAGGGCACGCGCCGGCCGCCGCTCGCGCCCCCCGCGTACCGCTACGGCGTGGTCCACCTCTACCGGTCGCTCGGCGTTCCCTGCCTGCCGGTGGCGCTCAATTCCGGCCTGTTCTGGCCGCGGCGCTCCATGGTTCACCGCAAGGGCACGATCACGCTTGCCTGCCTGCCCGCCATCCCGCCGGGACTGGAGAGCGACGTGTTCGGCCGGACGCTGAAGGAGCGGCTCGAGACTGAGACCAGGATGCTCGTCCAGGGCGCGCTCGACCGCGATCCCTCCCTCGCCGCGGAGGACATCGTGGCCGAACCGCAGGCGGGAAGCTGACCAACCCGGCGGAAAGAGCGCCAATCCCGGCAGGCCGGGCGCGACTTGTCCACAGGCTTATCATGTTCTAGGTATGTTCCGAACGCGGACATGCCTCCGATGAAGCAACGCTCCAGCCTGCCCCAGATCGCCCGCGAAGCCGGCCTTGGCGGCCGCTATCGCTATTG
The DNA here is from genome assembly GCF_009866965.1 of Propylenella binzhouense. Classification (GTDB taxonomy): domain Bacteria; phylum Pseudomonadota; class Alphaproteobacteria; order Rhizobiales; family Afifellaceae; genus Propylenella; species Propylenella binzhouense. Next base: position 13,776 of record NZ_SPKJ01000062.1, read on the forward strand.
GACCGGGCGGTCCGGCCGGCGCTATCTCTTCACGCGCGTCGAGGACGGCACGAACTTCGAAGGTGCGCTCGCGCTGCTGGCGGAAGGCGAGGCGATCCGCTGGCTCGGCCGCGCCGACACGGCGCCTCCCCTCCGCCCGCCGGGGCAAGCGCTCTTCGTCCACCTCCTCGCCGGCGACGAAGCCGAGCGCGACCGGATCGCTCAGGACCTCGTTCCGGACGGCGTGTCGGACGCGGCCTGATCCGTGTCGAGCCGCTCCTCGGCACCGAGCCGGGCGGCGAGCGAGGAGAGACGGCGGTCGGGGATCCCGATCGCCGCGAGGTGGAGCGCGGTGTTGATCACGTATTCCGCGTTCCGGCCCGAGCGCCCCTCGGCGCCCCTGACGATCGCGAACTCGGTCTCCTCGTCGAGATGGCCGGCATATTGCTCATGCCCGCGGTCGACGACATAGGTCAGCGCCTCCGTGCTGCCGCCGTCGTCGAACACCGCCGTCCGGATTCGCTCCAGATAGACGTTGGTGACCTGCTCGCGCGCCCTGAGATAGGCGACGACCTCGTCGCGCTCCGCCGCCGCCACCCGGAAGGCGACCCCGCGGCAAGTGCCGCCCCGGTCGAGCCCGAGAACGAGACCCGGCCGCTCCGGCGTCCCGCGATGGACCCATGAATAGACGCAGAGGCCGCGATGCGCCCCCGCGAGCCTCGCCGGCCGCGATTCCAGGTAGGGAAATCCCGGGCGCCAGGTGAGCGAGCCGTATCCGAACACCCAGAGATCGTTCATAGCCTTCCTCGAAAGCGGGCTCGCGTAGCAGCGCCACGCGCCCGCCGCAACCAGGCTCTATCCGGACCGCATGCGCCGCATCGTGCTCCTTGCCCTCCTCGTGCTCCTCGTCCTCGCCGGGCTCTGGTCGCTGGCCTGGCATGTCCTGGCAGGCCGGCTGGAGACGGCCGTCGCCAAGGCCATTGCCGCGCCCCAAGGAGGCGTCGCGATCGCCTGCGGCGAGCGGTCGATCGCAGGATTTCCGTTCCGGCTGAGCGTCCATTGCGATCATGCGGGCCTGCAGGACGGCGCCCGCGGCCTGACGGCGGCCGTCGCGGGCGTGCGCGCAAGCCTCGGCGTCTACGATCCGCGCGCGGTCGCCCTCGCCTTCTCGGCACCGGCCGAGATCAAGGCCCGCGGCCTCGCCGCGCCCGTCGCGCTCGACTGGGAGGAGGCGACCGGCCGGGTCGGGCTGCGGGGCGACGAGGCGAGCCTTGCCGCATCGGGCGTTTCGACGGGCTGGAAGGGCATGGCCGTCCGGATCGGCGCACTGACGGCGCGGATCGCACCCGCCGACGCGCTCGTCCCGCCGGACGCCAGCCTCACCGCTCACGCCGCGTCGGCTTCCGTCCAGGCCGGGGGAAAGGAATTCCCGGCCCTCGACATCGACCTCTCCGCCCGGATCGGGGCGGCGCCCGCCGCGCTGCTTTCCGGCGGATTCGACCCGAGGCTGGAAGGCCTGGAGATCCCGGACCTGCGGCTCGCGCTCGCCTCTCCCGATCTCGACGCGGTGGTGCGCGGCGCGCTCCAGGTGACGGCGGGAGGCGTGGCCAACGGGAAGCTCACGCTTTCGGTGGCGGAGGTCGACAAGCTGCCCCAGGCCGTGGCCTCCCTTCCGCAGGAGCTTCGCGGCTTCGCGAACGCGGTGGTCGCCGGGCTCCTCGCCTTCGGCCGGGCGGGCGAGCGGGACGGCAAGCCGGTGCGGGAGGTGGACCTCGTGGTCGACCAGGGAAAGCTCTCGATCGCGATGTTCTCGGCCGGCCGGCTGCCGCCGCTCTGGTGAGGCGGACCGTCCGCCCGGGCGGGCGCTATCGCTGGCGGCGGTACCAGAAGGCGTCCGCCACCCTCTCCATGCCGACGCGCTCGTAGAACCCGACGGCCTCGGGCACGGAGGCGAGGATCAGCGCAACCCCCGGCCCGAGCCGGCGCCGGGCCTCGACGAGGAGGCCCCTCCCGATCCCAAGTCCCTGGGCGGCGGGCGAGACCGCGAGTTCGGAGAGGTAGCAGCACCAGGCGAAGTCGGTGACGCCGCGGGCGAGGCCCACGAGCGGACGGCCGGGGCGGTCGAGGCGCGCGGTAACGGCGAAGTTCGCGCCGGCGAGCATCGCCGCGAGCCGCTCCTCGTCATCGACGGGGCGGATCGCGGAAAGCCCCGAGTCCACGAGAATCTGCCGGAACTCCGCCACCCCGAGCCCGGTCTCGCGCGCATAGAGGACGGCCGGGGCCATGCCTCACGCCTTATGCGGATCCGCGGCGAGCTGCCCCCGCCCGAAATCGGGCGCCTCCACTTCCTGCCCCGCCTCGATGATGCCGCGGCGGATGGCGCGGGTGCGCGCGAAGAGCTCGAACAAGGTGTCGCCGTCGCCCCAGCGGATCGCGCGCTGCAGCGCTGTCAGGTCCTCGTTGAAGCGGGCAAGCATCTCCAGCACCGCCTCCCTGTTGTTGAGGAAGACGTCGCGCCACATCGTCGGGTCCGACGCGGCGATGCGCGTGAAGTCGCGGAAGCCGCCGGCGGCGAACTTCATCACCTCCGACTGCGTCACCTCCTCCAGATGGGCGGCGGTGCCGACGATGTTGTAGGCGATCAGGTGCGGGACGTGGCTCGTGATGGCGAGCACCATGTCGTGATGCTCAGCCGGCATCTCCTCGACATAGGCGCCGAACGCCTCCCAGAAGGCGCGCAGCCGCGCGACGGCGGCGCGATCGGCCTCGGGCGCCGGCGTCAGGATGCACCAGCGGTTCCGGAACAGTTCGGCGAAGCCCGCCTCGGGACCGGAATGCTCGGTGCCGGCGACCGGGTGGGCCGGCACGAAATGGACGTGCGCCGGCAGGTGCGGCTGCATCTGCCGGATGATCGAGGCCTTGACCGAGCCGACGTCGCTGACGAGCGCGCCCTCGGCGAGCGCGGGCCCGATCGCCCTCGCCACGTCCTCGCAGGCGCCGACCGGCACGCAGACGATCACGAGGTCAGCGCCGCGCACCGCCTCGGCCGGGTCGGTGGTATAGGCGTCGCCGAGCGCGAGACGGCGCGCCGTCTCGACCGTCTCCGCGCGCCGGCTCTGGATGGCGATCTCCCCCACTATCCCGGAGCGGCGCGCCGCGCGGGCGATCGACGAGCCGATCAGCCCGATCCCGATCAGGGCCAGGCGCTCGAACTTGACCTCCATCGTCACGCCCTGCCGAGGAAGTCCGCGAGCGCCGCCACCACGCCGCGATTGGCCTCCTCGCTGCCGACCGTCATCCGGAGCGCGTGCGGAAGCCCGTAGCCCGCGACCCGCCGGAGCACGTAGCCCCGCTCGCGGAGGAACCGGTCCGCCTCGGGCGCACCCGCGGCAGGCTCCTCCGGAAAGTGGATCAGGACGAAATTGCCGACGCTCGGGGTCACCCGCAGGCCGAGGCCGGCGATCTCCCGCGTGAGCCATTCGAGCCACCGCGCATTGTGGTCGACCGCCGCCTCGATATGCGCCCGGTCGGAGACCGCCGCGGTCCCGGCCGCGAGCGCCGGCCCCGTGACGTTGAACGGTCCGCGCGTGCGGTTCAGCGCGTCGACGACGTGGAGCGGTCCGTAGGCCCAGCCCAGCCGCAGATTGGCGAGCCCGAAGATCTTCGAGAAGGTGCGGGTCATGACGACGTTGTCGGCCTCGGCGGCAAGCTCGAGCCCGCTCGAATAGTCGTTCCGGCGGACATATTCGGCATAGGCCGCGTCGAGCACGAGGAGAACGCGGCCCGGCAGCCCCGCATGGAGCCGCTTCACCTCGCTGAAGGGGAGATAGGTGCCGGTCGGATTGTTCGGATTGGCGAGGTAGACGATCTTCGTCCGCGGCGTGACGGCCGCCAGGATCGCGTCCACGTCGGCCGTCTCGTCGCGTTCCGGCGCGACCACCGGAACCCCGCCGGCGGCGAGGATCGCGATGCGGTACACCAGGAAGCCGTGCTGGCTGTAGACCGCCTCGTCGCCCGGCTCCAGATAGGTCTGCGCGATCAGCGTCAGGAGCTCGTCCGAGCCGTTCCCGCACACGATCCGCGCCGGGTTGAGCCCGTTCGCAGCGGCGATCGCATCGCGCAGGATGCGGGAGGACCCCTCCGGATAGACGTGGAGATGCTCGGCATTGGCGCGATAGGCCTCGATCGCGCGCGGGCTCGGCCCGAGCGGGGTCTCGTTCGACGAGAGCTTGAAGACCCTGGCCGCGGCGCTGCGGTCGTCGCCCGGAACGTAGGCCGCGATCTGGAGCACACCGGGCCGCGGCTGGGGGCGGAGCTGTTCACTCATGTCCTGCTCTTCCGGAATCGGCCGCGGCCTCCAGGGAGCCGACGCGGATCGGGGCGGCGAAGCCGCCGACCGCCGGCGAGGCCGCGAAATCGGGAAAGTCGGAAATCCGCTCGTCGCCGGGAATCTCGGCGAGGAACTCGCCCTCCGCCTCGCCGGCGATCCGTCCGCCGACATAAGCGAGGAAGGCCGACGCCTCGGCGTTCGCCTTGAGGACGAGGAGGCGGATGTCGGGTTCGAGCTTCTGGGTGAGCGGCGGGCCGGCCACATAGGCCGGGAGGGCGGCCGGGCGATCCGGCATTTCGAGGAAGGGCAATCTGGCGAAGATCTTCGGCGCGTCGGGATCGATCAGTCCCGCCCACCATCGTCCCCTGGTCGCAAGCGGCACGACCGCGAGGTCCCGGCCCTCCCGCGCCACGTCGGCGAGCGCGGCGGCGACGTCCGGCGCGACATGCACGGGCACGTGGAAGCCGAAATAGAAGCGCACGAGGTCGCGGAGCGCCAGCGGGTCGTCGCCCGGCGGCGTCACCACCCCATAGGGCGCCTGCATGGCCGTGAAGGTGGAGATGAGCTCGCGCCAGATATGCTCGACGCTCGCCAGAGGCAGCACGCCGGAATGCCGCGCCACGAGGCGGCGCATCATGTCGGCCTCCCGGTCGGGCCGGAAGGCGGCACCCGGCATGCTCGTCCCCTTCACGTGGATCAGCTCGTCGATGACCGCGGCGCGCTCCATCAGCAGCCGATGGATTTCGGCGTCGGCCGCATCGATGCGGCGACGGATGAGCTGAAGCGGATCAGGGGCTTGCCTGTCCATGGGCGGTCCTGGGCTTGGCTGGCGTCGGAAGGATGGGCGTTGATAGCGGCGCGCTCGTGCGAAGGCAAAGGAAGAGTCGCGCGGGAAGGTGCACGGGCCGGCCGAAGCGGGCGGTCGCGCATGGTCGAAGCCGGGAGCAGACAGCGCCGGAGCCCGCGCGCCGCCGGAGACCTGCCGCCCGGCATGCTTCGTACCGCCGGCCGCTCTTCCGAACCCCGCACCCAACTGTCATTCTTCTGCAATCGTCCTGTCATGGGCCGGCCCTAGCCACTTTAGAATGGCTCCAAACAAAGTGGAGTCAGACATTCAGGTTTTGGGGTGCCCGCCATGAACGAACACGTGCAACCGTCCGGCTTCCGGACCAGCCTCCTGGAGGAGGCGGAAGGCGCGCCGCGCAATCCGACCGACAATCCGACCATGGGCGAGATCATCAGCGCGCGCTTCTCCCGCCGCGGCCTGTTGAAGGGCGCCCTCGCCGTCTCGGCGATCTCCGCGACCGTCAGCCCGCTCGCTCTGATGACCGCCGCGCGCGCCGATGCGGCCGAGGGTTCGGCGTTCTCGTTCACCGAGATCGAGGCGGGCGTCGACGCCGACCATCACGTCGCCGAGGGCTATGACGCCGACGTGCTCCTGCGCTGGGGCGATCCGCTCTTCCCGGACGCACCGGAATTCGACCCGACCGCGCAGACCGCCGAGAAGCAGCGCCGCCAGTTCGGCTACAACAACGACTATGTCGGCTACATCCCGCTCGAGGGTTCGTCCGAGCACGGCCTGCTCGTTGTGAACCATGAATACACCAACGAGCACCTGATGTTCCCGGGGATCGTCACGATCGTCGAGGGCAAGCCGAAGATCGCGCCGGCCACCAAGGAACGGGTCGATGTCGAGATGGCCGCCCATGGCGGAACGATCGTCGAGATCCGCAAGGTCGACGGCAAGTGGCGGATCGTGAAGGATTCGCCCTACAACCGCCGCATCACCGCCGACACCGAGATGGAGATCACCGGCCCGGCCGCCGGCCATGCCCGGCTCCAGACGACGGCCGATCCGACCGGCCGCCGCGTGCTCGGAACGGTCAACAATTGCGCCGGCGGCGTCACGCCGTGGGGCACCTATGTCATGGCCGAGGAGAACTTCCACGGCTATTTCAGCGGCGAACTGCCGGCCGGCCACGCCGAGGCGGCGAATTACAAGCGCGTCGGCGTGCCCGACGGCGCCTATGACTGGGCGAGCTTCTACGACCGCTTTGACGTCTCGAAGGAGCCGAACGAGCCGAACCGGTTCGGCTGGATCGTCGAGGTCGATCCGTTCGATCCGAACTCGGTTCCGAAGAAGCGCACGGCGCTCGGCCGCTTCAAGCACGAGGGCGCCGAATCGATCGTCGCGAAGGACGGCCGCGTCGTCTTCTATCTCGGCGACGACGAGCGCTTCGACTACGTCTACAAGTTCGTGACCGCGGGAACCTACAACCCGGACGACCGCGCCGCCAACATGGACCTCCTCGCCGACGGCACGCTCTACGTGGCGAAGTTCGGCGCGGACGGCACGGTGACCTGGCTGCCGCTCGTGCAGGGCCAGGGCCCGCTCACCGCGGAGAACGGCTTCGCGAGCCAGGCCGACGTGATGATCGAGTCGCGCCGCGCCGGCGACCTGCTCGGCGCGACGAAGATGGACCGTCCCGAGGACATCCAGCCGAACGGCGTCAACGGCAAGGTCTACGTCATGCTGACCAACAATACGCGCCGCAAGGACGACCAGGTCGATGCCGCCAACCCGCGCGCCAAGAACGCGTTCGGCCACATCATCGAGATCACCGAGGCGGGCGACGACTTCGCCGCGACCGAGGGCACCTGGGAGATCCTCCTGAAGTGCGGCGATCCGAGCGTCGCCGAGGTCGGGGCGTCCTTCTCGACGGAGACCACGAAGAACGGCTGGTTCGGCATGCCCGACAATTGCGCGGTCGACGCGGCCGGGCGGCTCTGGGTCGCCACCGACGGCAATTCGCCGAAGGAGACCGGCAGGACGGACGGCGTCTGGGCGGTCGACACGGACGGCCCGGCGCGCGGCACGTCGAAGCTCTTCTACCGCGTGCCGGTCGGCGCGGAAATGTGCGGCCCGCTGCTCCTGCCGGACATGGCCTCGATGTTCGTCGCGGTCCAGCACCCGGCCGATGGCGGAGACGACTGGGAAGGCTTCGGCCGTCCCTCCTACTACGAGGATCTCTCCACCCGCTGGCCGGACTTCCGCGACGACATGCCGGTCCGCCCCTCGGTGGTGGCGATCACCAGGCAGGGCGGCGGCAAGATCGCGCTCTAGACCCGCCGATGACGGCCAGCTCCGCGACGGAGCTGGCCGGTTTCCTCTCCGCCCTTGACACGCGTGTGAATGGCTCCCAAAGCCAGCAGCCCAAGGGCGGAACCCTATGAGCGCGATAGATCACACGGTGAACGCGACGGCTGAGCTGCGCAGGGCGGAAACGCAATCGCCCTCGAGCCGGGTCGCCCTGTTCGAAGCCGATCAGCCGCTCGCGCTCGACGGCGGCGCCTCCCTCGCCTCGTTCCAGATCGCCTACCAGACCTACGGCACGCTCAACGCCGAGAAGTCGAACGCCGTCCTCGTCTGCCATGCGCTGACGGGCGATCAGCACGTCGCCAACATTCACCCGATCACCGGAAAGGGTGGCTGGTGGTCGCTGATGGTCGGGCCGGGACGGCCGATCGACACCGACCGCTTCTTCGTCATCTGCACGAACGTGCTCGGCGGCTGCATGGGGACGACCGGCCCGGCATCGTTCGATCCGGCGAGCGGCGAGCCGTACGCCCTCTCCTTCCCCGTCGTCACCATCCGCGACATGGTGCGTGCGCAGGCGATGCTCGTCGACCGGCTCGGCATCGACACGCTGTTCGCCGTCGTCGGCGGCTCCATGGGCGGCATGCAGGTGCTGCAATGGGCCGCGAGCTATCCGGAGCGCGTCTTCGCGGCCGTACCGATCGCGACCGCCGCGCGGCATTCCTCGCAGAACATCGCCTTCCACGAGGTCGGCCGGCAGGCCATCATGGCGGATCCCGACTGGTCGGGCGGCAACTACCTCGCGCTCGGCCGCACCCCGCGCAAGGGCCTCGCCGTGGCGCGCATGGCGGCGCACATCACCTATCTCTCCGACGAGGCGCTCCACCGCAAGTTCGGGCGGAACCTCCAGGACAGGCTCGCCATCACGTTCGGCTTCGACGCCGACTTCCAGATCGAATCCTATCTCCGCCACCAGGGCATGACCTTCGTCGACCGCTTCGACGCGAACTCCTATCTCTACATGACCCGGGCGATGGACTATTTCGACCTCGCCGCCGACTATGACGGCACGCTCGCGAACGCCTTCCGCGGGACGAAGACCCGGTTCTGCGTGATGTCGTTCACGTCCGACTGGCTGTTCCCCACGTCGGAGAACCGCACCATCGTGCACGCGCTCAACGCCGCCGGGGCGAACGTCTCCTTCGTCGAGGTCGAGACCGACAAGGGCCACGATTCCTTCCTTCTGGAGGAGCCCGAAATGTTCGCCACGATCTCGGGCTTCATCGCCGGCGCCGCGCGGCGGAGGGGCCTATGAGCGAATTTCCCGGCGCCACGATGCGCGCCGATCCGGACCGCGTCGACCTCGACGTGGTGGCCGGCTTCGTCGCGCCTGGTGCGCGCGTGCTCGACGTCGGCTGCGGCGACGGCGAGCTGCTGCTCCGGCTGGAGACCGAGAAGGGCGTCGACGGGCGCGGGATCGAGCTGTCGCAGAAGGGCGTGAACGAGGCCGTCGGCCGCGGGCTCTCCGTGGTGCAGGGCGACGCCGACCACGACCTCGCCACCTATCCCGACCAGAGCTTCGACTTCGCGATCCTGAGCCAGACCCTGCAGGCGACCCACAATCCCCGCACCGTGCTCGAGAACCTTCTCCGGATCGGGCGGAAGGCGATCGTCTCGTTCCCGAATTTCGGGCACTGGCGGATCCGGGCCAAGCTCCTCCTCAACGGCCGGATGCCGATCACGGAGAACCTGCCCTACCGCTGGTACAACACGCCGAACATCCATTTCTGCACGATCTACGACTTCCTGGCGCTCACCGAGGAGACCGGCGCGGGGATCGAGGCGGCGGTCGCGCTCTACGGGCGCGGGCGAGCCCTCAGCGAGCGCGCGCCCTGGCCGGTCTGGAACATCATCGGCGAGCAGGCGGTGTTCGTGCTCTCAAAGCGCTGAGCGCCCGACGACGCCCGCATTCGGATTGAGCGCCGGCGAGAAGCTCGGCGCCAGCGCCCGGCGCCTGCGGAGTGCGGCCACGTGCCCGGTCTGCTTCATCGCGCGCACGCAGATGACCCCGGAAAAGGCCGGCCACAGTTCCGCGCCGACGCGGTCGAGCGCGGCAGCGGCACGGATGAGCGACCGCGACCGGGCCGGCGGCACGTGCAGCGCGGTCCGCCACCGGTCGGCTTCGAAGCCGGCGGCGAAGAAGAGCCGCTTCACCTGGCCCCTCGAATAGGGCCGGCCGAAGCCGAAGGGCGAGCGGTCCGATCTCGCCCACGGGCCCTGCCGGTTCGGAACGACGGCGACGACCCGCCCGCCGGGCGCCAGCACCCGCCGCACCTCCTCCATCAGGACCTCCGGCCGCTGCGACATTTCGAGCGCATGGACGAGATAGACCCAGTCGAGGCTCGAATCGGCGAGCGGCAGCTGGTCCTCGTGCACCAGCGCCGTCGCGGACGGTCCGTCCGCCGGCCATTGCAGCACGCCCTGGCCGGCCGGCATGAAGGCGAGGACCCGCTCCGCCCTGCCGCGGAGCGGCCCGAGGAACGGCGTCGCGAAGCCGAAGCCGAGCACGCGGTCGCTCGGCTGCGGGCCGCCGAGCGCGGCGAGGCAGGGACCCACCTGGCGGACGACCACCGCGCCGAGCAGCGTGCTGTAGAAGTCTCTGAGCTCGATGACATCGAGATACATCGGCTTCCCCGGCCTGCGTCTTCGCCGGCCGGCATTATCCATGGGGAGCCGGATCGGTCGAGGGCGTTTCGTCAGCCTCCGGGTCTACGAATCCGCGCCGCGCTCTCCTATAAACCCGCGGGAGCACCGGTTCCGGAAGGCAAGGAGAGAGACGCATGGCCCTCGAGATCGCGCAGTTCATCGGCCGCTCGGACAATTTCTGCGTCCTCGTCCACGATCCGGCGAGCGGCGCCACGGCCGCGATCGACGCGCCGGACAGCGACGCCATCGCCAAGGTGCTGGAAAGCCGCGGCTGGCGCCTCACCCACATCCTCGTCACGCACAAGCACCTCGACCATATCGAGGGAATCCCCGCGCTGAAGGAGGCCTATTCGGCCGAGGTGATCGGCCCGGCCGCGAGCGCCGCGGAGACGGGGCTCTACGACCGCACGGTCTCCGAGGGCGACCGCTTCACCTTCGGCGGCACCCCGGTCGAGGTGATCGGAACGCCCGGCCACACGCTCGACCACGTCACCTATTACCTGCCGGAGGAGAAGCTCGCCTTCGCGGGCGACACCATCTTCGCGATGGGCTGCGGCCGCGTGATCGAAGGCACGCCGGAGATGATGTGGGCCTCGCTCCTGAAGCTGAGGGCGCTGCCGCCGGACACCACCGTCTATTGCGGCCACGAATATACGCTCGCCAACGCCCGCTTCGCGGCGACGGTCGACCCGAGCAACACCGAGGTCTCCGAGCGCCTGCGCGAGGTCGAGCGGCTGCGTGAGAACGGCGAGGTGACGCTGCCGACCACGATCGCGCGCGAGATCGCCACGAATCCGTTCCTGCGCGCCGACAGCCCGCTCGTCATGGCGGCGGTCGACATGAACGGCGCCGACCCGGCGGCGGTCTTCGCCGAGATCCGCCGGCGCAAGGACCGGTTCTGACGTGCCGGGCCGCACAGCGGACGCGACGACGGCGGCCGAGATCGTCCGGCTTCTCGGCCTGGCGCCCCATCCGGAGGGCGGGCACTACCGCGAGACGTTCCGGGATCCCGGCGGCCACGGCGACCGCTCGCATGCGACCGCGATCTACTATCTCCTCGCCGCCGGCGAGATCTCGCACTGGCACCGCGTCGACGCGGCGGAGATCTGGCACTTCTATGCCGGCGCGCCGCTCCGGCTCCAGACCTCGTCCGGGACGGGGCGCATGATCGTCACGCTCGGGCCCGACTTCGCCTCCGGCCACGTGCCGCAGGCGGTGGTGCCGGCGGACGCCTGGCAGTCGGCGGAGAGCCTCGGCGCGTGGAGCCTCGTCGGCTGCACGGTCTCGCCCGGCTTCCATTTCGCGGGCTTCGAGCTGGCGCCGCCCGGCTGGACGCCGGCCGAGGGCGACGCCTAGCCCCTCCGCCGGCGCCGGAGCGGGGCCGGGACCTGGCGCTTCCGCCGAGGCAGCCCGGAACCAGGGCGGACGGGCGTTGCGGGCGCCGGGACGAGGGAGATGCCTGTCCCTTTCCCTCGTGGGAAGGCCCGGCTCGGGCGACCTTCTCCGTCGTCATGCCCTGTCGTGTCGACAGCCCGGCGGGGAACGGCGTGGATCGCCGGATCGTCCGGCGATGACGGCGAGGAGGGAGGCGCCGCAGGCATGGGCCGAGAAGCGGGCCCAGTCGCTGCCCGCCCCGCGCAGCCGCAGGCCCGTCGAATCGATCAGGTAGACGGCCTCGCCCAGCTTCCGGCGCAGGCCCCGCTGCGCCTGGGCGAGAATGGCGGCGAACAGCCCGCCGAACAGCCAGCCCGAACACCGCGCTCGGCCGCCGGGCGTTGGCGTCGGCCAGCGTCGAGCGCGCCGCCGGCCTGGCGCCCACATGGTAGAGGCGGGCGGCATGGCTCGCGAGCCCCTCGACGGTCTCGCGCAGGCTCACCGCCCCGGCAAGCTGCCCGTAGAGGAGCGCGATGAACTGGCTCTTCGTCGACAGCCGCCGCACGTGCTTGTCCGCCGCGTGTTCTTCCACCAGCCGCTCGAACACGCCCCACGGAACCTGCTTCAGGACATCGTGGAAAACGCTATTGTGATGCCGCACGGTGTTGCCCCCTGTCGTGTCCGGAAGACGCGCCAACGTCTGAACACGAGTAGAATCAACACCGTGCACCCAGTCCAGAAAATTAAACCGGACAGCAGTGG
>NZ_SPKJ01000063.1 GCF_009866965.1 Propylenella binzhouense
CGGTCTCGCCGACGGGCTCGTGCGCCGGGCCCGGCGCTGCGGCCGTCGTGCGGGGCGGGCGCGCGGCCTCGGGCCCGCGGCGCGCCATCATCACCGAATTGGTCTGGGTCAGGACGGGCGTGCCGCCGGCGCCCTCGACGACATGTTCGAAGCGGACGAAGCCGAGCTCCGGGCGGGAATTCGACAGGCGCGTGTCGAGGACCCGGACCCGGACGCCGAGAACCTCGCCCGCCGCGACGGGACGGTGCCAGCGGATCTCGTCGACGCCCGGAGCACCGCGCGCGGCGGTGCGGATCATCCACCCCTCGTAGTTCATCCGCATCAGGAGCGAGCAGAGCTGCCATGGCGAGGCGGTGGTCTCCGCCGCCTTGTCCGCCGCGGGATCGTAGGCGGCGCGGTAGCCGGCGATCGATCCGGCCGAAAGCGCATGGCTGCCGAACGCGAAGGCCTGGCCGGCCGCGAAATCCTCGAAAAAGGCGAGATCGCTCAACGGATCCTCCGGAAGGGGATTGTGCCCGGCCGCCCGGGCGGAAGGAGAGGGGGTCTCGCCGCTTGCGGCGGATCGGCCGCGGCCGCGGTGCCGGCTCTATCGGCTCCGACGCGCGGGGAAGCGGGTCAGCGGCGGGCGGCCGCGCCGGCCCGCTCCGGCGCCGGCCTGGCGTGCCGTTCCTGGCTGCGGCTCACGAGGTTGCGCAGATAGCTTGCGGCGTCGCGGCCCTTGATGGCGGTCCGCCACACCTCCTTGACCACGTTCTCGTGGAGCGCCAGCGCCTCCTGCGCGGAGGTCGCCATCGCGACGCCGACGCGGATGTTCGGCTGCTCGCCGAGGCGGAACGGGCTGATCATGAGCGTGTCGCCCGAGCGGCGGCGGAAGATCTGGAAGCCGGTATGCGGCAGGCTGTCGGTGACGAGGCCGATCTGGACGCCGATCGATTCCTCCTCGATGACGGAGGCGAAGTGTTCGATCTCGGCGCGCGCCATCTCGCGCCGCATCGCCTTCTTGCTCTCCGTGAGGCTGACGCGGCCGACCATGCCGTTGTTGAGGAAGGGCTCGATCTGCATGGCGGAGATGAGGTTCACGATCGGCGGCTGGCGCAGCCTGTAGGCGCGCTTCCGCTCGTGCAGGATCTCCATGATCTTGTCGACGTCGTCCATCGCCCGGCTGCGGTTCGGAAGGTCGTCCGGGATGCTCTCCCGCAGCACCTGGTCGAGCGCCATCTCGAAGCTGTCCGAGGCGAGGAGGAAGGAGATCGGGCCGGCGAGCACGACCATGTGCTCGGCCGATTCCTCGAGCTGGCGCAGCCGCTCGAAATAGCTCACCGCCGAGGGGATGTACTCGATGCCGACGCCGAGCAGCGTCGGCAGCGAGACCTGGAGCAGCTCGGAGAGCCTCTCCAGCGTCTCGATCTTCGCGAGCTCGCCCTTCTCGAACCGGTAGAGCGCCGTCCGGGAAATGCCGAGCCGGTCCGCCACCTCCTCCGCGCTCAGCCCTGAGCCGAGCCGGAATGCCCGCAACCGCTGTCCGATCTCGTCGTAACGCAGTGCCATCGTTCAGCTCCGGTTGGGCAGGGCGCAGCGCGCCATCATGCACGGATTCGGTTCGGCCTAGGCAATCCGCGAGGAAGCCTCTCCCGCCGGCAGCAGAACGATCCGGCCGGCGGCCTTGCGGTCCCGCAGCGTCACCAGCGCATCCGCGACCCGGTCGAGCGGGAAGGTCGTGGTGGGCGGCGCGTGGAGCTTGCCTTCCTCGTAGAGCCGGAAGATCTCGTCGTAGCAGTGGCGCATGAGGTCGGGCGTGCGCTTCCGGTAATCGCTGACCTGGAGCCCGCTCACCTCCATATTCTTCAGAAGCACGTAGTTCATCTTCAGCGTCGGGATGCGCCCGGCCGCGAAGCCGATCACGACCAGGCGCCCGCGCCAGGCCACCGCCCGGACCGCGGCATCGAAGAAGTCGCCGCCGAGCGGGTCGAGCACCACGTCCGCGCCCTTGCCGCCGTTCTGGTCGTAGACCTGCCGGCGGAGGCCTTCGCGCAGGTCCGCCGCGGAGAGATCGACGATCCCGTCCGCCCCGGCATCGGTCGCGAGCCCGGCCTTCGCCGGGCTGCTGACGCCGGCGAGGACGCGAAGCCCGTAGGCCTTGCCGAGCTGGACCGCCGCCATGCCGACGCCGCCGGTCGCGCCGAGGACGAGGAGCGTCTCGCCGGCCTTGGCGCGCGCGCGCTCCATCAAGGCGAACCACGCGGTGTCGTAGGCGAGCGCCATCGCCGCCGCTTCCACGAAGCTCATCCGTTCCGGAAGCCTGATGCAGTCCTTGGCGGGGACCGCCACCCTGGTGGCGTAGCCGCCCTGTTCGGCGAGCGTCTGGACCCGGTCCCCGACGGCGAGCCCGGCGACGCCGGGCCCGACGGCGGAAACGGTGCCGGCCGGCAGCTTGCCGGGCACGAACGGGATCGGCGGCAGGAACTGGTACTTGCCGCCGATGACCAGGAGGTCGACGAAGTTCGCAGCCGTCGCCGCGATGTCCACCACGACCTCGCCATCCCCGGGGGCCGGATCGGGCGCGGTCTCCAGCGAAAGCGTCTCGGGCCCTCCGAAGGCGTGGACGAAAGCAGCGTGCATGGTCTTCCTTTTCTGTCCGGCTGCGGCCGGTGCGTCTGGATCGCGGGGGTTCAGGCCGGCACCCGGCCGGGGGAGGCGGCATCCGCCATGGCCTTCCGGCCGTCGAGGCCCGCGACCTCCACGAGCCAGCCGGCGGTCCGCAGCAGCGCCTCGTCGGCATAGCGGCGCGCGACGAGCTGGACGCCGACCGGCATGCCGTTCGAGCCGCGCAGCGCCGGGACCGTGATCGCCGGCACGTGAAGGAGCGTCCAGAGGCCCTGGAAGCTCGGGTCGCCGGCATAAGCGAGGCCGACCGGCGCCTCGCCGTTCACGGCGGGGGCGATGAGGGCGTCGAAGCCCTCCATGAGCCCGTCGAGCGCGAGCCGGCAGGTATCCGCGAATTGCAGCGTGGCATGGTACGTCTCGCCGGAGATCGCCTGCCCGAGCTCGATGGAGCGGGCCATCCTGACGCTGATCGCGGCGCGGTGGTTCGCCCATTCCCAGGCGAGCGAGCGGGCGCGCTCGACATTGTTGATCGTCTCGCGCGCCTCGGTGAGGCCGGCGAAGGAGGCCGGCAGCTCGAACTCGACGATCTCGGCGCCGGCGGCCGCGGCCGCCGCGGCGGCATGGTCGAGCGCCGCACGCGTCTCCGGTTCGGCCTTCTCCCAGAGATAGGTCCGGCAGAGCCCGATCCGCGGCCGCGCCGGCCCCGCGGAGCCGGGCGGGTCGGCCCGCTGGGTGAGCACCCGGAGCGAGAGCGCGACATCCTCGACGCTGCGCGCGATGAAGCCGATCGTGTCGAGATTCTCGGCGGCGAATTTCAGCCCGGCCCGGTTGATCGTGTTGTAGGTCGGCTTGAATCCGACCACGCCGCAGAACGAGGCCGGGCGCAGCACGGAGCCGCCGGTCTGGGTTCCGAGCGCCATCGGCACCATCCGGTCGGCGACGGCCGCGCCCGATCCGCTCGACGAGCCGCCCGGGGTGCGCGCGAGGTCGAGCGGGTTCCGCGTCGGGCCGGGCGCGACGCCGGCGAACTCGCAGGTGACCGTCTTGCCGAGGATGACGGCGCCGGCCGCCCTCAGCATCGCCACGGCGGAGGAATCGGAGAGCGTCCTGTTCCCCTTGTAGATGGGCGAGCCCATCTCGGTCGGCAGGTCCGCGGTGTCGAGCACGTCCTTGATGCCGACGGGGACGCCGTGAAGCGGACCGCCCGCCCGCGCCGCGTCGCAGGCGCGCGCCTGCGCCATCGCGTGCTCGGGATCGAGCGAGGCCCAGGCCTGGACGTCTTCCTCGCGGGCGGCGATCCGGTCGAGGCAGGCCGCCACCAGTTCCGTCGAGGAGAGCTCGCCGGCCGCGACCAGCCGTGCGGATTCCGCGAGGGAAAGCTCGTTGGGGGTTTCCGTGGCCATGGTCGAAACCTCCTTCGCCGGCTCGGCCGCCCGCCCGCCAGCCGATTTTGGCATGTCCGGGCCCGTCGGAGCCGAAGGGCCTCTCATGGAACGGCATTTTGCAACATTTTTGGTACTCTAGCCGGAAAATCGCCGGGCTCGCAAGTCGCATCGGAAAGGCTGCATTGGTCGGGCGGCTCCCGGCACGGACGGGGCTCCGCCTCGGCTCCAGCGGCGGCATTGGTGCGCCGAAGGCCGGAGATTGGGGAAGCTGCGGCCGGATTTCGGCAGGCGGCGCGCCGTCGCGGCCGATACCGCGGGCGACTGAATATGGTCTTCCGGCCCGTTCCGGATCGCGATCCAGCGCCGCGAAACTGTATCAAAAAGTTGACGCCGTGCTCGATAGCTGGAAGTATGTCGGTTTAGAGACACGGACGGGAATGCGAATGGCGCGCCCTCACGGATCGCCGCAAGGCTCTTGCAATCTCCATTCCGGTCGCGCGCCGCGTCGGCGCCGGCTTGCCCTTCCTGCCTGCGCAGGCGCGGCGGCCGGCCGGAGCCCGGCAGAATGACGGGCTTCGAGATCGTCGAGCCGGAATCGCTCGAAGAGGCGTTCCGGCTGCTCGACCCGGAAGATCCGGCGGTCCGCCCGATCGGCGGCGGGACCGCACTGATGCTGATGATGAAGGCGCAGATCTACAAGCCGGAGCGCCTGGTGAGCCTGCGCCGGCTAGACGGACGCTTCTCCGGGATCGATATCGCGGCCGACGGGAGCGGCTTCCGGATCGGCGCCATGACGACCTTCTCCATGCTCGAGCATTCGCCCGCGATCCGCCGGCACCTGCCGGTCATCGCGCAGACGATGAAGACGCTCGCCAACGTGCGGGTGCGCAATGTCGCGAGCGTCGGCGGGAACCTCGCCCATGCCGATCCCCATCTCGACCTTCCGCCCGTCTGGGTGGCGCTCGGGGCGAGGGCGGTCGTGGTCGGGCCGCGCGGCGAGCGGACGATCCCCGTCGAGGCGATCTTCGAGGGCTATTACGAGACCTCGCTCGCCAATGACGAGCTGATCGCCGAGCTCGAGGTGCCGGTCCGCGCAGGCTGGGATGCGCTCTACGTGAAGGTCACGACCCGCGCCGCGCATGATTGGCCGGCGCTCGGGCTCGCGGTCTCGGCCGAGCTGGAGGGCCGGCGCATCCGCGACCTGCGGCTCGTCCTCAGCGCCGCCGTGGACAAGCCGACCCGGCTCGCCGCCGCGGAGGCGGTCCTCCGCGGCGCGGAGATCGGGCCTGCGACCCTCCGCGCGGCGGGCGAGGCGGCGGTCGCGGAGACGGAGATCGAATCCGACAGCCGCGGCTCGGCCGCATACAAGCAGCATCTCCTGCGCGTCCATCTCGGGCGCGCCATCGAAGCCCTTGCGGCGAAGCGAGTTTGACGATGGCAAGGACGGCATCGCGCAATATCGGCCAGTCGATCCCACGCCTCGAGGCGCGCGAGAAGGTGACGGGCAGGGCCGAGTACGTTCACCACCTGCGCCTTCCCGGCATGCTCTACGGGAAGATCTTCCGCTCGACCGTGCCCCATGCCCGGATCAAGAGCGTCGACGTCTCGGCCGCGCAGGCGCTCGAGGGCGTCTACCGGGTGGTCACCATCGACGACATCCGCGAGGCGATCCCGCATCCCTATTACGGTCCGGCCTTCCACGACCAGCCGATCCTCGCCGACGGCAAGGTCCGCTTCGCCGGCGAGCCCGTCGCGGTCGTGCTCGCGGCGGATCCCCACATCGCCCAGGAGGCGGTCGGCCTGATCTCGGCGGAATACGAGGAGCTGCCGGCAGTCTTCGACGAGGTCGAGGCGATGAGCAGCGACGTGCTCGTCCACGACGTCCTGAAGCCCGCCGCGACCTTCCCCGACCTGAAGCACCTCGCCGGGCGGACGGGAACGAACGTCGCGCTCGACTACCACCTTCTGCGCGGCGATCCGGAGGCGGGCTTCGCCGCCGCCGATCACGTCTTCGAGCACACCTACCGCTCGCAGCAGGTGATGCACATCCCGATGGAGCCCTTCGTCTCGGTCGCCGACGCGGCGGACGGGCGCCTCACGCTCCACACCGCTTCGCAGAGCCCGTCCTTCGTCCGCATCGAGATCGCCCGCCTGCTCGGCTGGCCCGAGAACAGGGTCCGCGTGAAGGTGCCCTATCTCGGCGGCGGATTCGGCGGCAAGCTCTACATCAAGCTCGAGGCGCTGGTCACCGCGCTCTCCCTCGTGGCGCGGCGGCCGGTCAAGGTCGCGCTCACCATGGAGGAGCAGTTCTTCATGGTGACGCGGCATCCCTGCACCTTCACCATCAAGAGCGGCGTCAACAAGGACGGCACGATCGTCGCGCGCACCTGCAAGGTGGTGTGGAACGGCGGCGCCTACGCCGATATCGGCCCCCGCGTGACGCAGAAGGCGGGCTTCACCTCGGCCGGCCCGTACGACATCGAGAACGTCGAGATCCACTCCTACGCCGTCTACACGAACCGGCCGCCCTGCGGGGCGCTGCGCGGCTTCGGCGCGCCGCAGACCGCCTGGGCCTACGAGTGCCATATGGACGAGATCGCCGAGGCGCTCGGCATGGACAAGGTCGCGTTCCGCCGCAAGAACCTGCTGCAGAACGGGCGGCCGCAGGCGACCGGCACGATCGTGCAGGACGCGGCGCTCGAGCAGGCGCTCGACCAGGTCGCCGACAGGCTGAACTGGAACGAGCCGCTCGACCGCGGCGACGGCCGGATCCGCCGCGGCCGGGGCATCGCGGTCGGCTTCAAGGGCATCACCGCCCCGACCACCTCGGTCGCGATCGTCAACCTCTACGCGGACGGCAGCTGCGGGCTCTACATCAGCACCGTCGAGATGGGGCAGGGCTCCGACACGGTGATGGCGCAGATCGCCGCCGAGGTCCTCGACATGGACGCGGCCGCCATCAAGGTCGTGCATCCGGACACCGACGTGACGCCCTACGACATGGGCACGCTCGGCTCGCGCTCGACCTTCCACATGGGAACGGCCGTCCGGCTCGCCGCCGAGGACGCCAGGAAGAAGATCGCCGAGCTCGCGCGCGAGCTCGGCCTCCCGGAGGGCAGCAACCTGCCGCTGCCGGAGCTCTTCCGCCGCAAATACGGCATGCAGGCCGGCAACATCATCGGCACGGCGAGCTTCATCCCGAAATACGAGAAGCCGGACGCCGAGACCGGCCACTCGCGGAACGCGACGCCGTTCTGGGGCGTCGGCGCTTCCGGCGCGGAGGTCGAGGTCGACACCGAGACCGGGCACTACCGGATCACCAAGCTCGTCAACGTCGCCGATGTCGGCACCGCGCTCAATCCGAAGCTCGTGCAGGTCCAGCTCTCCGGCGCCGGCATCATGCAGCTCGGCTTCACCACGACCGAGGAGATGGTCTACCGGGACGGCCAGCTCACCAACGGCTCGCTCGCCGACTACAAGATCCCGACGCTTCTCGACATCCCGCCCGAGTTCATCAACGAGCACGTCGATTCGGAGCAGAAGGACGGACCGTTCGGCGGCAAGGGCGCCGGCGAGAGCACGACGATCGCGCTTTCGCCCGCGATCGGCAACGCGCTCTTCGACGCCGTGGGCGTGCGCCTGACCGACCTGCCGCTCACGCCCGAGAAGATCTTCCGCGCGCTCTGCGAAGCGAACGGCACCCCCCTGGCCGGAGAGTGATTTGAGCAGTCCCCGCACCATCCGCTTCACGCTGAACGGCGAGCCGGTCTCCGCCACGATCATGCCGCACGAGACGCTGGTCGACGTGCTGCAGCACCGCTTCGACCTGCGCGGCGCGCGGGAGAGCTGCGGGCAGGGCCTCTGCGGCTGCTGCACCGTCCATGTCGACGGCAAGCCGGTCTCCGGCTGCCTGTTCCTCGCCGTCTTCGCCGACGGCGCGCGCGTGGACACGGTGGAGGGCCTCGCCAGGGGCGACGCGCTCGACCCGGTCCAGGAGGCCTTCATCGAGGCCGGCGCCTTCCAGTGCGGCTTCTGCACGCCGGGTTTCGTGATGATGGTGAAGCAGCTCCTGAAGGAGCATCCGGAACCGACGGACGAGGAGGTCCGGCACTATCTCACCGGGAATCTCTGCCGCTGCTCGGCCTATCCGGAGATCCTCGACGCGGTGAAGCTCGCCTCCGCCCGCCAGGCGGAAGCCGCGCGCCGGGCCTGAGCGGCCTGCCATGCACGGCGGAACCGCACCCCCGATCCTGCGCGTCTCCGGCGTCACCGCCGGCTACGGCGACATCCAGGTGCTCTGGGGCGTGGACCTCGCCGTGCCGGCGGGCGAGATCGTCTCGATCGTGGGGCCGAACGGGGCCGGCAAGACGACGCTGCTCCTCGCCATTTCCGGCATGGTGCGGGCACGCGGCGGGAGCATCCATTTCGAGGGCGAGGACATCACCGGCGCGAGCCCCGACCGGATCGTCCGCAAGCGCCTCATCCACGTTCCGGAAGGGCGGCGGCTCTTCCCGACCCTCAGCGTGCGCGACAACCTGCTCCTCGGCGCCTATGCGCGCGAGGACGGCGCGGAGGAGATCGCGCGCGACCTCGAGCTCGTCTATTCGATCTTCCCGATCCTGAAGGAGCGCTCCGAGCAGGGCGCGACGACCATGTCCGGCGGCGAGCAGCAGATGTGCGCCATCGGGCGCGGGATCATGGCGCGCCCGAAGCTGCTCCTCATCGACGAGCTCTCGCTCGGGCTCTCGCCGAAGGCGCTCGAGGTGCTTGCCGAGAGCCTCCTGAAGATCAACCGCGAAGGCATCTCGATCCTGCTCGTCGAGCAGGACGTGATGACCGCCTTCGAGCTCGCGAGCACGGCCTATGTCCTCGAATCCGGCAAGGTCCGGATGTCGGGCCGCACGGAGACCCTGATCGAGGACGCGGCCGTGCGCGCCGCCTATCTCGGGCACTGACATGGCCGTCGCGACCGCACCCGACCGGAAGGGGATCGGCGGCTCGATCCGGCGCATCGAGGATGCCCGCCTGCTCTCGGGCCGCAGCACCTTCATCGCCGATATCGGACGGCCGGGGATCTGGGAGGTGGCGTTCCTGCGCAGCCCCGTCGCCCACGCCAACCTCGTGCACCTGGAGAAGCCTGCCGGCGCCGAGGACCGCGTCTTCTTCCTTGCCGATCTCGGCGCGATCCTGCCGATCCGCGCGGACTCGCAGGCGCCCGGCTTCCGCCGCTCCGACTATCCCGCGATCGCCGACGGCAAGGTGCGCTTCGTCGGCGAGCCGATCGCGATCTGCCTCGGCCGCACGCGCGGCGAGGCGGAGGACCTCGCCCAGGCCGTGCTCGTCGACTATGACGAGCTTCCCGCCGTGGCGGACATCGCGCAGTCCCGCAATCCGGACCTTCCGCCGATCCATCCGGGCTGGAGCGAGAACGTGTTCCTGGAATCGCGGGTCGATGTCGGCGACGTCGACGCCGCCCGGGCGGCGGCCGCGCTCTCGCTGACGCGGCGCTACCGCATGAACCGGCAGGCGATCGTCTCGCTCGAGGGGCGAGGCGTCGTCACCTATCGCGACGAGCGCACCGGCGAGCTCGTCGTCTACAGCTCGACCCAGTTCCCGCATGTCATCCGCACCGCGCTCGCGGAATGCCTCGGCATGAAGGAGCGCGAGCTCCGGGTCGTCGCGCCGGAGGTCGGCGGCAGCTTCGGGGTGAAGAACAACCTCAATCCGGAGGAGCTCGCGCTCGCCGCGCTGACGCGGCGGACCGGCAAGGCCCTGCGCTGGGTCGAGGACCGGCGGGAGCACCTGATCGCCTCCGCCCATGCGCGCGAGCACCGCTACGAGGTCACCGTCCATGCCGACGGAGAGGGAAGGGTGCTGGGGCTCGAGGCGACGATCGAGGTCGATGCCGGCGCCTATTCGGTCTGGCCCTGGACGGCGCCGATGGAGGCCGGCATGGCGATCGGCTTCCTGCCGGGCCCCTACGCCATCACCAGCTACCGCGCCACCGCGCTCACCTGCGCCAGCAACAAGTCGCCGCTCGGGCCCTATCGCGGGGTCGGCCGGCCCGGCGCGTGCTTCGCGATCGAACGGACCATGGATGAGATCGCCGCCGCGCTCGGCCTCGATCCCGTCGAGGTGCGGCTCAGGAATTACGTCCGCCCGGACCAGTTCCCGTGGAAGTCGGCCGGCGGCAAGACCTACGACATCGGCGATTACGGCGCGAGCGCGCGGGCGGCCCGCGACATGATCCGCCCGGAGCGCGTCGCCGCGCTCAGGCAGGAGCATGCCGGCAGCGACTGGCGGATCGGGATCGGCTACGCGACCTATCTGGAGCAGACCGCGCACGGGACCGCCGAATGGGTGCAGCGCGGGCTCCCGGTCGTCTTCGGCTACGAGCAGGCCGAGATCCACATGACCGCCGACGGCATGCTCGTCATGGACGTGCCGATCCAGAATCACGGGCAGGGCCTGGAGACAACGCTCGCCCAGGTCGCCCATGACGAACTCGGCATCGATCCGGCGCAAGTGGTGGTGCGCCATGGCGACACCAGCCTCGCGCCCTACGGCATGGGCACGTTCGCCTCGCGCTCCATGGTGATGTCGGGCGGCGCCGTCGGCCGGGCCTGCGAGGCGCTCGCCGCGAAGATCCGCAAAATCGGCGCGCATCTCCTGCAGGTCACGGAGGAGAACGTCCGGCTAAAGGACGGCGAGGTGGTGGCGGCAGGCGGCGCGAGCGTCCCGCTCGCGGAGATCGCGATGGCGGCCTATCTCCATCCGGAGCGGCTTCCGGACACCGTCGAGCCCGGCCTGTCGGTCATCGCCTCCTACCGGACCGCCAGGGATACCGGCGCCTGGTCCTACGGCACGCATGCCGTCCTCGTCGCCGTCGACACCGGCACCGGGCTCGTGGAGATCCTCGACTACGCGATCGCCCATGATTGCGGGACGATCGTCAACCCGATGATCGTCGACGGGCAGATGATGGGCGGCCTCGCCCAGGGGATCGGCACGGCGCTCTACGAGGAGATGCCCTACAGCGAGGACGGCCAGCCGCTCGCCTCCACCTTCATGGACTACCTCGTTCCCGGCGCGCCGGAGGTTCCCCGCGCGCGGATCGAGCATCTCTCGATCCCGTCGCCGATCACGCGCTACGGCATCAAGGGCATGGGCGAGGGCGGCGCGATCCCGCCGCCGGCGGCGATCTGCAACGCGGTGAACGACGCGCTGCGGCCGCTCGGCGCCGCGATCGACGAGACGCCGCTCACGCCGGACCGCATCATCCGGGCGCTGATGGCGCCGCAGGCCGGGGAGGCCGGGGCATGAAGCCGGCGCCGATCGCCTATGTCCGGCCGGACACCGTCGAGCGCGCCGTCGGCCTTCTTTCGGAGAGCGGCGGCGAGGCGAAGGTGCTCGCCGGCGGACAATCGCTGGTGCCGATGCTGAACCTCCGGATCGCCGCCTTCGAGCGCCTCGTGGACGTGACGGGCCTTCCGGGGCTCAGGTCCGCTTCGGACGAGGGGTCGGAGGTGCGGCTCGGCGCCTGCGTGACGCACGAGCGCATCCAGACGGGCGACGTCCCCGATCCCTCCAACGGGCTGATGCCGAGCACCGCGAGCCGGATCGCCTACCAGGCGGTGCGCAACCGCGGCACGATCGGCGGCAGCCTCGCCCTCGCGGATCCCGCGGCCGACTGGCTGGCGACCATGGCGGCGCTCGGGGCCGCGATCGAGTGGGTCGGACCGGACGGACCGGGGAGCTGCCCCGCCGAGGCGTTCGTGGAAGCGGCCTACACGACCCGGCTCGGCCTCTACGACGTGCTGACCGGCATCCGCATTCCGCGGCTCCATCCCGACGCGCGCTGGGGGACCTACAAGCTCTGCCGCAAGACCGGGGAGTTCGCGCACGCCATGGCGATCGCGATCCGCCAGCCGGGCGGCTGCCGCGCCTTTCTCGGGGCGACCGAAGGCGCGCCGATCCGGCTGCCGGCGGTCGAGGACATGCTCGCGGGCCTGCGGGGCTGGGACGCGTCCGACGCGGCGCGGCTCGGCGAGGCGATGGCCGCCGACGTCGCCGCCGCGGGCCGCAGCCTCTCGGACGTCCACGCCTGGCAGTCTCGCACCTGCCTCGCCCGCGCCGTCGCGATGAGCTTCGGCGCCGCGCCGCCGAGGCTCGGGAGGGCCGCCTGATGCAGCCGATCGAGCTCATCGTGAACGGGGAGCGGCTCTCCGCCGCGGTCGATCCGCGCACGACGCTCGCGGACTTCCTGCGCGAGGCCGCCGATGCGCGCAGCGTCCATCTCGGCTGCGAGCACGGCGTCTGCGGCGCCTGCACGATCGTCGTCGACGGCAGGATCGCCCGCTCCTGCATCGCGCTCGCGGTCGCGCTCGACGGCGCCGAGATCTGGACGCTCGAGGGGCTCGGCGCCGATCCGGTGATCGCGCAGCTCAGGGCGAGCTTCCACGAATGCCACGGGCTCCAGTGCGGCTATTGCACGCCCGGCATGCTGGTGACCGCGCGCGAGATCCTGCGGCGCCACCCCGCGCCGTCGGAGGCGGTCGTGCGCGAGGCGCTCGCCGGGAACATCTGCCGGTGCACGGGCTATGCCGGCATCGTCGCGGCCGTGCTGCACGCGGCCGAAAACTTGGCGGAAGGGGAGATTCCGCCGCTCTGACCCGGGCCTTCCGGGGAAGCGCAACTCACGGGGACTGAAGGAGAGGACAGGATGAACAGGTTCAAATCGGCCTTGGCCGCTTCGCTCTGCATCGCGATCGGCGCGTCGCCGGCGCTCGCTGCGGAGACCCTCAAGATCGGCGCGCCGCTCGCGCTCACCGGCCGCCTTGCGGATGCCGGGCAGAAGTCGAAGCAGGGCTACGACATGTGCGTCGAGGCGGTGAACGAGAAGGGCGGGCTCGAGGTCGGCGGCGAGAAGCGCATGCTCGAGCTCGTCACCTACGACTACCAGAGCGAGACTAACAAGGCGATCGAGATCGTCCAGCGCCTCGTCAACGTCGACAAGGTGCCGTTCCTGCTTTCGCCCTACGGCTCGGGCGACACCAAGGCCGCCGGCGTCGTGGCCGAGCGCTACGGCGTGCCGATGGTCGCAGCGGCGGCCGCCACGCCCTCCGTCTTCGACCAGAAGTTCAAGAACCTCTTCGGCATCCTGTTCCCGAACAAGATGATCACCGAGGCCGAGGTCGCCTATTACAAGCAGCATGCGCCGGACGCGAAGAAGGTCGCCGTGCTCGCGCTCAACAGCCTCTATCCGAAGGGCATCGCCGCCGATCTCGCCGCGAGCGCCAAGGATGCCGGCTACGACGTCGTGTTCGACCAGATCTACTCGCCGAACACCACCGACTTCTCGAACGCCCTCACCCAGATCAAGTCGCTCGAGCCGGACTGGATCTATGCCACCGGCTACACCGAGGACCTGATCCTGATCCGCCGCCAGATGGCCGATCTCGGCCTTTCGGCGCCGATCGTCACCATGACGGCCGGCCCGGCCTATCCCGAGTTCGCGTCGAACGTGCAGCAGCTCGCCGACAACGTCACCACGAATTCCTGGTGGCACCAGAACGCCAACTACAAGGACGACTTCATCTTCGGGACGTCGCAGGCCTACAACGAGGCGTTCAACAAGCGCTTCGGCCGCGACGCGACCTATCTCGAGGCTGCCGCGACGGCTTCCTGCGAGACGCTTGCGATCGCCGTGGCGGAGGCGAACTCGACCGATGGCGACGCCGTCCGCAAGATCATGCACGAGAAGACGTTCCAGACCTTCTATGGCCCGATCCATTTCGGCGAGACCGGCCAGAACGACTACAACGCCGCCCTCGTCATGCAGATCCAGGACGGCGAGCTGCTCGTGCTCGCGCCCGAGGAGCTGAAGCAGGGCGCGCTGAAGATCGGCGTCCCGCCGGCCGGCAACTGAGCGGCGGACACGCCATGCTGGGCCAGTACCTGGTCAACGGACTGCTGACGGGCGGGCTCTATGCCTGCCTGGCGGTCGGCTTCGCCCTCGTCTGGGGCGTGCTGAACGTCGTGAACATGCTGCACGGCTCGATGGTGATCCTCGGCGCCTATGTCTGCATCATCGGCGTCCAGCAGTTCGGGGTGCCGCTCTACGTGGCGGCTCCGCTCGCCTGCATCGCGCTCTTCGCGTTCGGCTACGCGGTGCAGCGCGGGCTGATCAACCGGGTGGTGGCCCAGCCCATCCTCATCACGCTGACCTTGACGTTCGGGCTCGACCTGATCGTCAACAACCTTCTCCTCTATTTCGTGGGCGCGACCCCGCGCTCGCTCATTACCAATTTCGGCGCGGTCGACCTGTTCGGCGTGCGGGCGCCGGTGGTGCGGATCGGGGGCATGCTCGTCGCGATCACGCTCACGCTGCTCCTCTACTGGCTCCTGCACCATTCCAAGCTCGGCCGGGCGATCATCGCGGTCCGCATGGACCGCCATGCGGCGGCGCTGATGGGCATCCGCATCCCGCAGATCTACGCGCTCACCTTCGGCATCGGCGCGCTGATGGCGGGCGCCGCGGGCTGCGCGATGGCGCTCATCTATCCGACCGCGCCGATGATGAGCGGCGTCTTTCTCGGCAAGGCCTTCATCATCTGCGTGCTCGGCGGGCTCGGAAGCGTGCCGGGCGCGATCGTCGGCGGCCTCGTCCTCGGCATCGCGGAAGGGGCGGGCAGCCTCGCCTTCGGGCCGCAATGGGCGACGACCGTCGGCTTCGTCCTCATGATGGCCGTCATCATCCTTCTCCCGAGCGGCCTTGCCGGCCGGAAGGGCTTCGAATGATCCTCGACCGCACCTTTCTCCTGAAGATCGCGGTCGGGCTCGCGCTTTTCGCCCTCGCCGCATTCTCCGCCTTCTCGCTCGACAATTACCAGCTCCAGGTCGGCACCTCGCTCGCGATGCTCGCCGTCCTCTGCTACGCGTGGAACCTCGTCGGCGGCTACATGGGCTATCCGTCGCTCGCGACGATCACCTTCTTCGGGATCGGCGCCTATACGGACGGCATCGTGCAGAACCTCGACCAGGCGATCGGCGTCGCCTGGCTCGCGGCGGCCATCGCGGGCGCCGCAATCGCACTCCTTCTCGGCGCGGCGCTGCTGCGCCTGAAGGGGCACTATTTCGCGATCGGCACGATCGCCACGCTCGAGGTCGCGCGCGAGATCGCCAACAACTGGGACGCCCTCACCGGAGGCGCGATCGGGCTCAACATCCCGATCCAGATGGGCAGCCCCGAATTCGTCGGCCGCTTCTTCTTCCTCGTCATGCTGGCGCTCGCGGTGGCGGCCTTCCTCGTCACCGTCGTGGTCGACCGGACGCGCTTCGGCTTCGGGCTCCGCTGCATCAGGCAGAACGAGCAGGCCGCCTCGATGGTCGGGATCGACGTCGTCCGCTACAAGGTCGCGGCCTTCGTGCTGTCCGGCGCGCTGAGCGCGGCGGCGGGCGGCGTCTACGCCTCGATGGTCGCCTATATCGAGCCGAAGGATGCCTTCAACCTCGTCAAGACGATCGAAATTCCCGTCATGGTCATGCTCGGCGGGATGGGCACGATCTTCGGCCCGCTGATCGGCAGCGCCTTCTACGTCGTGCTCAACGAGTTCGTCTGGGCCAACTTCATCAACTGGCACAGCGGCATTCTCGGCCTCATCATCGTCGGCGTGATCTACTTCCTGCCGGGCGGCGTGCTCGGGACCCGCTGGCCCTCGGCGAAGGGCCGCATGCCGATGCGTGCCCGCGCGGCGCAGCCGCGCACGACCGCGTGAGCCCGGCCATGGCGGAGCCCATCCTCGAGCTGCGCAACGTGACGCGCACCTTCGGCGGCGTGCGCGCGACGGACGATGTCAGCCTCGCCTTCATGCCGGGCGAGATCGTCGGCCTGATCGGCCCGAACGGCGCGGGCAAGACGACGCTCGTCAATCTCATTTCCGGCTTCCTGCCGGTCTCGAGCGGCGAGATACGCTACGAGGGGCGGAGCATCGTCCGCCAGGCGCCGCACCAGATCGCGCGGGCGGGCATCGCGCGCACCTTCCAGATCGTGCAGCCCTTCGCGCAGATGACCGTGCTCGAGAACGTGATGGCCGGCTCCATTTTCGCCGGCGCGCTCGGGCTGAAGGCCGCGCGCGCGAAGGCGGTCGAGGCGCTCGAATTCGTGCGGCTGGCGCCGTTCATGGACATGCCGGCCTCCGAGCTCGCGCTCGCCAACCGCAAGCGGCTGGAGCTCGCCAAGAGCCTGGCGATGAATCCGCGCGTGCTGATGCTCGACGAGGTGAATGCCGGCCTCAACTCGTCGGAGATCACCGAGGCGCTCGGCATGATCCGGGCGATCGCGGAGCGCGGCATCACCATCATCGTCATCGAGCACCTGATCCGGGTGGTGGCCGAGCTCGCCGAGCGGGCCGTCGTGCTCCATCACGGCGCGGTGCTGAGCGAGGGGCCGGTCGATTCGGTGCTGAAGGATCCGCGGGTGGTCGAGGCCTATCTCGGCAACCGCTTCGCCAGGCGCTTCGCCGGGTGAGGCCCCGGCATGGTGCCGGCCCGCGGCCGGCCGGGTTCTGGGAAATTTCCGGATCGAGCGGGATCCGGCTGGGAATGAGGAGCGCGTAATGGTCGACAAAATCACGATCCGCAAGCCGGACGACTGGCATCTCCATGTCCGCGACGAGGACATGATGCGCGCCTCGCTCCCCTTCACCGCGCAGAAGTTCGGCCGCGCGATCATGATGCCGAATCTCGTCCCGCCGGTGCGCACGACGGCCGACGCGGCCGCCTATCGCGAGCGCCTCCTCGCGGCACTCCCGGCGGGGAACGGCTTCGAGCCGCTGATGACCTGCTACCTGACGGACGATACCGATCCGGACGATGTCGAGCGCGGCTTCGCGGAGGGGGTCTTCACCGGGGTGAAGCTCTATCCCGCCAACGCGACCACCAATTCGGCCGCCGGCGTGACCGACTTCGGGAAGATCCGCCCGGTGCTGGAGCGCATGCAGAAGATCGGCATGCCGCTCCTCATCCATGCCGAGAGCGTGGACCCCGAGGTCGACGTGTTCGACCGCGAGGCCGTCTTCATCGAGCGCACCTTCGAGCCTTGGACGCGCGAGTTCCCGGAGCTCCGCTTCATCCACGAGCACCTGTCGAGCAAGATCGGCTGCGATTTCGTCCGCTCCAGGTCGGGCCAGGTCGGCGGCACGATCACCCCCTACCATCTCGAGCTCAACCGGACCGACTGGCTCGGCTGGGGCAACCGGCCCTACATGTACTGCATGCCGGTCATCAAGACGGAGGCCGACCGGCAGGCGCTCAGGAAGGCGGCGACCGGCGGGGAGAGCTGCTTCTTCCTCGGCACCGATTCCGCCCCGCATTCCATCCACAAGAAGCTCGCGATCGTCGGCGCCGCCGGCCTCTTCAACGCGCCCGTCGCGATCGAGACCTATGCCAAGGTGTTCGACGAGGAGGGGGCGCTCGACAGGCTAGAGGCGTTCGCCTCGCTGAACGGGCCGGCGCATTACCGCCTGCCGCCGAACGAGGGGACGATCACGCTCGAGCGGGTCGAGTGGACCGCGCCGGAGGAGATCGCCGTGCCGGGGCCGGAGGAGCGCGCGCTCGTCTATCGCGGCGGCGAGACGATCGGCTGGAAGGTGACGAACGTCACCTGACCGCCCAAGGTGCAACCGCCCCGGCGCCGAGCCCGCGCCGGCGCGGCGGAATGCGGATGCGGCTGGCTCAGCCCTGCATGCGGGCGTCAGCCGACGGGCTCGCCGGCGAGACCGGCCATGGCGGGCAGGGCTGCCGCCGCCCGCCGCTCGCGTTCCGGCCGCCAGGCGGGGACGGGCAGGGTGCGCGCCACCTCGACGAGGCTCGTGACGACGGGCGAGAGCGGGTCGCGGTCGGAGACCAGCAGCCCGACCGGATGCTCCACCTCGGGTGCCACGAGCGGGATTGCGGCGATCCGGTCGGTGGGATCGAACAGCAGCTCGAAATGCTCCGGCAGGATGCAGGCGAGGCCGTTCAGGCGCATCTGCGCATAGAGCGCCACCACCGAGTTCGATTCCACGTCCGGGTCCGGGCGGCAGCCCAGGCCTTCGAAGGTGGCGTCGAGGATCCGGCGGTTCTGCATGTCGGGGGTGAGCAGTCCGAGCGGATGGCGCGCCGCCTCCCGCCATTCCACCACGTCGCGGCCTGCAAGCGGATGGCCGCGGCCGCAGAACAGCCGGTAGCGCTCGGGGTAGAGCGGAACGACGAGGGCGCCGCCAGCCGCCTCGTCGTCGAGATAGCTGATGCCGCCGTCGAATGCGAAGGCGGCGAGGCCCTGCAGAACCTCCCGCGAGGTCTGCGAGCGGATGGAGAAGGTGATGCGCGGATAGCGCCGCCGCACGGCATCGGTCAGGATCGCGGCGACCGGCAGCGCCGACGGGATGACGCCGAGCACGGCGCGCGCCTCGATCACGCCCTTGAGGCTTGCGAGCTCCTGCTCGAGCGAGCTGCAGTTCTCGACGATCGAGCGCGCCCATTTCAGGATGCGCTCGCCCTCGGGCGTCAGGCCCTCGTAGCGCTGGCTCCGCTTCACGATCGAGACACCGAGCTCGTTTTCGAGCTGCCGGATCCGGCTCGAGAGCGTCGGCTGGGTGACGTCGCAGGCCGCGGCCGCCCGCGTGAAGTGCTTCTCCCGCGCCAGCGCCACGAGATAGCGAAGCTGCCTGATGTCCATCGCCAGGGTGCCGGCCGCGTCCGATGATCCCACGGCCGGCCTGCGCAGCCTGCCGTCAACGGCGAGGACCCTACAACGTTTGCATAGGATTGCATAGAACGACAGTGGCGGCGGCGCCCCCAGGCGTCCCGACCGGCTGCCGGCCCGCGCCCGCTCAGAGCATGGGTCTGCCGCCGGTGACCGGGACCACCGCGCCGGTGATGTAGCTCGCCTCCCGCGAGGCGAGCATGACATAGGCCGGCGCGAGCTCCGCCGGCTGCGCGGCGCGCCCGAGCGGCGTGTTCTTGCCGAAGTTCTTCACGTGCCCGGCGGGCATGGTGGACGGTATCAGCGGCGTCCAGACCGGTCCCGGCGCGACTGCGTTCACCCGGATCCCCTTGTCCGCGAGGAGCCCCGCGAGCCCGGCCGTGAAGTTGGCGATCGCGCCCTTGGTCGTGGCGTAGGCGAGGAGCGTGGGCGATGGGTTCTTGGCGTTGATCGATGTCGTGTTCACGATCGAGCTGCCGGGCTTCATGTGCGGCACGGCCGCCTTGGCGAGGAAGAACTGGCTGTAGACGTTGGTCCGGAACGTGACGTCCCATTCCTCCGCGCTGATGTCTTCGAGGCGCTCGAAGGTGGCCTGGTGGGCGGCGTTGTTGACGAGGATGTCGAGGCGGCCGAACGCCTCGACGGCACGCTCGACGAGCGCGCGGCAGAACGCCTCGTCCTTGATGTCGCCGGGGACGACGAGCGCCTTCCGGCCCGCCTCGCGCACCCAGCGTGCGGTCTCCTCGGCATCCTCGTGCTCGTCGAAATAGGATACGAGCACGTCGGCGCCCTCGCGCGCGAAGGCGATGGCGACGGCGCGCCCGATACCGGAATCCGCGCCCGTGACGATGGCGGCCATGCCCTGGAGCCGCCCCGACCCCCTGTAGCTCTCCTCGCCGTGGTCGGGCCGGGGAACCATCGCGTCGGTCCGGCCGGGCATGTCCTGCGTTTGCGGCGGCTGGGGCGGCTGCGGTGCGTCCCGCTTGGGATCAGTGATCACGTGCGTCTCCCGCGTCGATCGAAAACCGGTGCGAGAACGGGACCCGCCGCGATCCGTTCCGGTGCGGGTGCGGGCGGAAGGCGTCCGCCGGCGGCCGCTGCGGCGTCCGCGCCCGTTGTTCGGGCCCGTTGTTCTGGCTCGGCGCCGGGTGCCGGCGGGGGGCGAATGCGAGGCGGAGAGAGGCAGTCGGAACCGCGGGCCTTGTGCGAGGCCGGGACCTCGGGGGGTCGGGTGGCGTGCGGCGACGCGGAGCGAGCGATGATGCCGCGTTTCGCGAAGGAGGCGGCTCGCCGCATCGGTGGCGCTTTGTGCGCGGCACCGAAGTCCGGCGCAGCTGGCGCTCCCTAGGGGACTCGAACCCCTGTTTCCGCCGTGAGAGGGCGGCGTCCTAGACCGCTAGACGAAGGGAGCGTCGGGCCGGCATATAGCCTCTGGCCCGGGCCCGCGCAATGGCTGAATCACGGGTTTCCGCAGGAACTTGCGCCGGGTGCGCGGCGCTAGTCCTCCGCCTCCTCGCAGGAATGGCCGAGTTCGGCGAAGCCGTCCTCCAGATAGTCGCCGAGCCGGGGCATGCCCATGAGATAGGGCGCGGAATTGGCGCGGTGGCGCTCCATCGCGAGGTCGCGCGCGGCGGGGAAATCGGCGCGCTCGAAATCGCCGCGGCCGACCCAGGCGATCGCGATCAGATCCACCACCTCGTCCTCGTTGAGGTCGGCGATCATCTCCCGCAGCTCCGCCGCCGTCGGATCGTCCGCATAGTCCTCGAGGCTCTCGATGCCGGCATCGTCGGCCGGATTGGATCCGGGGTCCGGCTCGACGGGCTCGACCTTGACGTCGAACTCCCTGGCCTTCTCCACGATGTAGCAGACCTTGTCCGGGCTGATGTTCAGCTCGACAGGTGGGGGCGCTTCCCTGAGCACGGTGTTCTCCGCCGAAAAGGATGTCCGGTGCTCGATGCCGGTTCCGGCCGGCGCGCGCCTTGACCGCGATCAAAGAAAAGGGCCGGAGCTTGCGCCCCGGCCCGATCATCCGCTCGCGCGCCCGGCTCAGGCGTAGGCCCAGCCGGTGCTCCAGGCCGAATAGTCGTAGAACCAGCCGTAATGCCACCAGCCGGTCGTGTACCAGCCGTATTCCCAGCCGGTCTGGTAGAACCAGCTCGCGATCCAGTCGCCGCCGGTCCAGGACCAGCCATAGGTCCAGCCGACCTCGTTGTAATCGTAGTTCCAGCCGTAGGCCCAGCCCCAGCCGGCCGTGTACCAGCCGTACTCCCAGCCGGTGTCGTAGAGCAGGCCGTAGGTCCAGCTGGCGCCGCCGCCCGACCACCAGGCCCAGCCGGTGCTCCAGGCCGAATAGTCGTAGAACCAGCCGAAGTTCCACCAGCCGGTCGTGTACCAGCCGTATTCCCAGCCCGACTGGTAGAACCAGCTCGCGATCCACTCGCCGCCGGTCCAGGACCAGCCATAGGTCCAGCCGACCTCGTTGTAGTCGTAGTTCCAGCCGTAGCCCCAGCCCGCGCCGGCCGTGTACCAGCCGTACTCCCAGCCTGTGTCGTAGAGAAGTCCGTACTCGGACGCCATAAGTCGCTCCCGTCTGTCGTTCCGGTGTGGTCTCGGCTGCCCGCCTCGCCAAAGGAGGTAGTCTAAGCCGGGCCCCGGCCCATCACGCGGCGGTGGCAAAAGGTGCGCGATGAGCTAAGCTGCTGGAATATCGGGGAAAACAGCCGACGCACGGGAGCCGTGTAGTGCCACGGAGTCAGTTAACGTGCTGATTTCATTGACGAAAATTCATTCGCCAAGGAATCCGGCCCGGCCGCGGCGCGGCGGCCGGGCGGAACTCAGAGCGCGACGCGCCGCAGTCTGAGGGCGTTCGAGACGACCGAGACGGAGGAGAGGCTCATGGCCGCGGCGGCGACCACGGGCGAGAGAAGCAGCCCGAACGCCGGATAGAGCACGCCCGCCGCGATCGGCACGCCGAGCGTGTTGTAGCCGAACGCGAAGATGAGGTTCTGGCGGATGTTGGCGAGCGTCGCCTCGGCGAGCCGGCGCGCGCGCACGACGCCGCGGAGATCGCCGCTCATGAGCGTCATCCCGGCGCTCTCCACCGCCACGTCGGCGCCGGCGCCCATCGCGATCCCGACATCGGCCTGGGCGAGGGCAGGGGCGTCGTTGACGCCGTCGCCTGCCATGGCGACCTTCCCGCCCCCGCGCTGCAGGTCGGCAACGATCCGCTTCTTGTCCTCGGGGAGCACGCCGGCATGGACCTCGTCGAGGCCGAGCCGCTCCGCCACCGCGCGCGCCGTCGTCTCGTTGTCGCCCGTCGCCATCACGATCCGGAGACCGAGCGCGTGCAGGGCCTCGATCGCGGCGGGCGAGGTGTCCTTGATCGGATCGGCGACCGCGACGAGGCCGGCGAGCGCGCCGTCGACGGCGAGGAACATGACCGTCTCGCCCGCCCGGCGCCGTGCCTCGGCGCGCCCGGACGCATCGCCGAGCGCGATCCGGGCCGCTTCCATCAGCCGCGCATTGCCGAGGAGCGCGGCGCGGCCGTCGACCGTTCCGCGGACGCCCTGGCCGGTGACCGCCTCGAAATCGGTCGCCCGCGGCAGCGGGAGGGCGCGCTCGGCAGCCCCGGCGAGGATCGCCGCGGCGAGCGGATGCTCGCTGCCGGCCTCGAGCGCGGCCGCGATCGACAGCACCTCCGCCTCAAGCCGGCCG
The DNA here is from genome assembly GCF_009866965.1 of Propylenella binzhouense. Lineage (GTDB taxonomy): Bacteria > Pseudomonadota > Alphaproteobacteria > Rhizobiales > Afifellaceae > Propylenella > Propylenella binzhouense. The sequence continues at coordinate 22,450 of NZ_SPKJ01000063.1, forward strand.
CCCAGCGCCTCGATTGCGGCGAGCCGGGGCCTGCCCTCGGTCAGCGTCCCGGTCTTGTCGACGACGAGGGTGTCGACATGGGCCATGCGCTCGAGCGCCTCGGCGTTGCGCACCAGCACGCCCGCCTGCGCCCCCCGGCCGGTCGCGACCATGATGGAGATCGGGGTCGCCAGCCCGAGCGCGCAGGGGCAGGCGATGATGAGCACGCTGACGGCCGCGACGAGCGCATAGGCGAGCTGCGGGGCGGGGCCGAACACCCACCACGCGGCGAAGGCGAGGATCGCGACGGCCACCACAGTCGGCACGAAATAGCCCGAGACGCGGTCGGCGAGGCTCTGGATCGGCGCGCGCGAGCGCTGCGCCTCCGCAACCATGGCGACGACCTGGGCGAGCGTCGTCTCCGCGCCGGTCCGCTCGACCTGCATGTCGAAGCTGCCGGTCCCGTTGAGCGTGCCGCCGGTCACGCGGTCGCCCGCCGTCTTCTCGACCGGCACCGGTTCGCCCGTCAGCATGGATTCGTCGACGGCGCTGCGGCCGGAAAGCACCGTTCCGTCGATCGGCACCCGATCGCCGGGGCGGACCCGGAGAACGTCGCCCTTCGCGACGGATTCGAGCGGCACTTCCTCCGCGCTTCCGTCGGCGCGCACCCGGATCGCGATCTTCGGCGCGAGGTCGAGGAGGGCCCGGATGGCGCCGCCGGTCCGCTCGCGGGCGCGGAGCTCGAGCACCTGGCCGACGAGGACGAGCACCACGATCACCGCGGCCGCCTCGAAATAGCCGGGCACGATTCCGTGCTCGCGCATGCCCGCCGGGAAGGCGCCGGGGGCGAAGAGCGCGACGAGGCTGTAGAGATAGGCGGCACCGGTGCCGATCGCGATTAGCGTGAACATGTTGAGATTGCGGGTGACGAGCGAGCGCCAGCCGCGCTCGAAGAACGGCAGCCCGCAATAGGCGATCACCGGGGTGGCGAGCGCCGCCTGCAGCCATTGCTCCGCATGCGCGGACATGAAGGGAAGGACGTCGACGCCGAACAGGTGCCCGGCCATCTCCAGGAGGAGGAGGGCGAAGGCGAGCGGTGCGCCGATCCAGAGCCGCCGCGTGAAGTCGACGAGCTCCGGGTTGGGCCCTTCGGCCGGGACGCCCATCGGTTCGAGCGCCATCCCGCAGATCGGGCACGTTCCGGGCCCTTCCTGGACGATCTCCGGATGCATCGGGCAGGTGTAGAGCGTGCCTTTCGGCATTGGCTCCGGCGCCTTCCCGGAAAGATGGCGCTCCGGGTCGGCGAGGAACTTCGCGCGGCAGCCTTCGGAGCAGAAATGATAGGTCTTTCCGGCATGCTCGGCCGTGGGCTTGCCGGCGCCGAGCCTCACACTCATGCCGCAGACCGGGTCGATCGCGGTCTCCGCCTGCGCGGGCGCCTCCGCCCCGGCGAGATAGCGCTCGGGATCGGCGAGGAACTTGGCGCGGCAGCCCTCCGAGCAGAAATGATAGGTCGTTCCGGCATGCTCGGCCGTGGGCTTGCCGGCGCCGAGCTTTACAGTCATGCCGCAGACCGGGTCGATTGCGGTCTCCGCCTGCGCGGGCGCGGCCGCCCCGGCGAGATAGCGCTCCGGATCGGCGAGGAACTTGGCGCGGCAGCCCTCCGAGCAGAAATGATAGGTCGTTCCGGCATGCTCGGCCGTGGGCTTGCCGGCGCCGAGCTTCACGCTCATGCCGCAGACCGGATCCGTTGCCGTCTCTCCCGCCGCCGCGGTCCGGTGGCCTGCGTGGCCGCCGCCGCAGCACGAAGCGGGGTGGGCCTGCCGCCGATCCCTGTCGTCCGAACTCATCGCGATCTCCTGGTTCGGCCGGGATGTGGTCCTTCCAGTGACGGGAAGGTCAACCGGGAAGCACGAATTTCCGGCGAGGCCCGCGTGGCCTTGACCTTACAGCAGCTGGAAGCCCGACATCTTGCCATATCACGGTGACGAGGACGTTCGGATGCCCAGACTTCTCCTGCCGGCGGCCCTGGCGGCCGCCCTTGCCCTTTCCTCGGCGGCGGCGTTCGCCCAGTCCCCCGGGGGGCCGGCCGGTGCGCCGATGCCGGGCCACGCTTCGGAACAGGGAATGCCCGGCATGTCCGGCGGCGACATGCCGGGAATGTCCGGAGGGGGCATGCCGGGCATGGCCGGGTCGGCCTGGCGCGGCGACCAGGGCCCCGTCTCGCGCGCCTATGCGGAGGCGAATGCGCGCATGCACGCCGCGATGGATATCGAGTTCACCGGCAATCCCGACCATGACTTCGCGCAAGGCATGATCGCGCACCACAAGGGTGCGATCGCGATGGCCGAGGTGCTCCTCGCGCATGGCAGCGATCCGGAGCTGAAGAAGTTCGCCGAGGACGTGATCTCCGCCCAGACGGCGGAGGTCCGCTTCCTGGAGGACTGGCTGGCGAAGAACGCCGCGAAGTGAGGAGGGAGGCCCGCCCGCCGGCGGGCCTCCCCGGCGATCGGCCGCTGTCGTCAGCGGGGCAGTGCGGCGGCCGTGGCGGCGAGCTGCTGCGGCGCGGCCGGCCGCGCGTCGGAGACCTGCGGCGGCGCGGTGAGCGTGC
>NZ_SPKJ01000064.1 GCF_009866965.1 Propylenella binzhouense
CGCGGCAGGCTGCCGCGCCGGCCGGCGCGGCGGACGGCGCGGCGGGCGCCGCCGGCCAATAGCATCCACGCACTACCAGGAGGACATCGGAACCATGGCCCAGATCGTGCTCGGAGTCGGCGCATCGCACAGCCCGCTCCTCAACAGTCCGGCAGAAGACTATCCGAAGCACGCCGAGATCGACGCTTCCGGGCGCAAGCTCCTCGACAGGAACGGCCGCGCCGTGACCTATGGCGAGCTCCTGGAGCGCGCCGATCCCGCCATCCGGGATCAGATCAGGCACGAGGTGCTGGAGGAGCGGACGGCCGCCTGCACGGCCAATATCGAGCGGCTCGACCGCGACATCCGCGACGCCGAGCTCGACGCTTTGATCATCATCGGCGACGACCAGAACGAGCAGTACGGCGACGACAACATGCCGGCGATCCTGGTCTATCGCGGCAGGACGATCGTGAACAATCCGCTGATGATGGGCGAGGACGCGCCGGAATTCTGGCGGCACGCCCGCTCGCAGTACCACGTGAAGGGCGATTCGATCGAATATCCGGTCGCGCACGAGCTCGCCGCCCACCTGATCGACACGCTCATGGACGACGCCTTCGACATCGCGCAGGCGACGCGCCTCGCCAAGCCGCACGGCGAGGGCCACGCCTTCGGCTATGTCCACCAACGCCTGATGACGGAGAAGGTGGTGCCGATCGTCCCGGTCGCGCTCAACACCTACTTCCCGCCCAACCAGCCGCGGCCCCGGCGCTGCTACGAGCTCGGCCGCGCGATCGCGAAGGCGGTGCAAAGCTTCGAGGGCGACGCCCGCGTCGGCATCCTCGGATCGGGCGGCCTCAGCCATTTCGCCGTCGACGAGGAACTCGACCGCATGGTGCTCGACGCCTGCCGGACGAAGGACGGCGAGGCGCTCTCCACGATCGACCCGGCGCGGCTCAATTCGGGGACCTCCGAGGTGCGCAACTGGATCACGGTCGCCGGCGCGTGCGAGCATCTCGACACCGCCTGGCAGGAATACATCCCCTGCTACCGCTCGCCGGCCGGCACCGGCTGCGGCATGGGCTTCGCGGTCTGGCGCTGACCACACCGCACGACGAAGCGGGCGGCCCGCCCGACGGGCGGTCCGACAACCGAAAAGAGGGAGGAATTGGAATGCTGAAGCTGATCGGGGCCGCCTTCGCGGCGGCGCTTACCGCCGGGCTCGCCCAGGCCCAGACCGTCGGCATCGCCGTCGGCAATCCGGGCTCGCTCTACCACAATGCCGGCACCGCGATCGCCAAGGTCGCCAACGAGGCCGGCATGAAGGTCACCATCCAGCCGATGACCTCGCCGACCCAGTACATCCCGGTGGTGAATGCCGGCGATGTCGAGTTCGGGCTCGGCAATCTCCAGGAGGTGCGGGAGGGCGTCCTCGGCGAGAGCTATTTCAAGGGCCGGCCCAACGAGCACCTGAAGGCGGTCTCGGTTCTGTTCCCGCTGAAGAACGGATTGTGGGTGCGCAAGGACAGCGACATCAAGTCGGTCGCGGACCTGAAGGGCAGGCGCGTCGCGGCCGGCTACACCGCGCAGAAGACGCTGCAGCAGGTGCTGCTCGGCGTGCTCGCGACCGGCGGCCTGACGCTCGACGACATCGAGGCCGTCCCCGTGCCGACCGTCGTCGCCGGGGCGGAAGCCTTCATGGCGGGCGAGGTGGACGCCTTCATCTTCGCCGTCGGCTCGAGCAAGGTGCGCGAGGTCGAGGCCTCGGTCGGCGGCATCCGCGGCGTCACCATCGCGGACACGCCGGAGAATGTGAAGGCCATGCGCGAATTCTTCCCGGCCGCCTATCTCTACCAGCAGGAGCCGGGGCCGGGCGCGCCGGGCATCGACGGCCCGACCAACGTGCTCACCTATCCGGCGCTGATCTTCGCCTCCGACCAGACCCCGGAGGACCTCGTCTACGAGATGACGAAGGTCCTTCACGACAACAAGAAGGGGATGGCCGAGGTGTTCGTGAACTTCAAAGAGTTCGAGCAGAAGGAGATGGTCGCCGATCTTGCGCCGCTCTCCTATCATCCCGGTGCCATCAAGTACTACAAGGAGCAGGGCCTCTGGAAGGAGTGAGGCGCGCGCCTCCCCTTCGGGCTTGGGCGAGCGGATGGCGGGCCCGCTTTGCAGGCGGCCCGCTTGCCCGCTTGTCCGCTTGTCCGCGGACCGGGCCCACGATGGATCGGCCCGGCCCCGCTCCCTGATGATCGCAACGGCAGCTGAGGCGACGTGATGCCCGTGGAAAGTTCGCAGAGGGTCCTGTCAGGCCGCGTTGCCGGCTTCCTCGCGGTCGTGCTCGTCCTTCTTTCGGCGGCGTGGTCGCTCACCGTGCCGCGCATGCTGGGCCTCGCCTTCTATGCCGAGCAATATATCGCGATCATCCTCGGGCTCTCGCTCGCGGTCGCGTTCCTGACGCTTCCGGCCGATCGCCGCGCCAAGCGGAGCCGCGTGCCCTGGTACGATGCCGTCGCCGCGGCCCTGGCGCTCGCGGTCGGCATCTACATGGGGGTGTCCTATCCGGACCTCGTGAACCTCATCCTGATGCGCCCGCCGGAGGTCTTCATTCCGGGGGCGATCCTGCTCGTGCTCCTCCTCGAGGCGACGCGGCGGGCGACGGGCTGGGCGCTCGTCCTCATCGTCCTCGTCTTCGTCGCCTACGGCCTGTTCGGAAACTACGTGCCGGGCCGGCTCGCCGGCCGCGCCCAGAGCGTGGAGAAGCTCGCCTCCTATCTCGCCTTCGATTCGAACGGGATCCTCGGCACGCCGCTTGCGATCGCCGCCACCGTGGTGATCGCCTTCATCCTGTTCGGCAACCTCCTCACCGCGACCGGCGGCTCGAAATTCTTCACCGACACCGCGCTCCTCGGCATGGGCCGGTTCCGCGGCGGGTCGGTGAAGATCGCCGTCGTCGCCTCGGCCCTGTTCGGCTCGATTTCCGGCAGCGCGGTCGCGAACGTGGTGGCGACCGGCGTCATCACGATCCCGATGATCAAGCGCGACGGCTTTCCGGCCCACAAGGCGGGCGCGGTCGAGGCGGTCGCCTCGACCGGCGGGCAGCTGCTGCCCCCCGTCATGGGCGCCGCCGCCTTCCTGATGGCCGAGTTCCTGCAGATGTCCTATGCCAGCGTGGCGCTCGCCGCGCTGGTGCCGGCGCTCCTCTATTATCTCGCTTTGTTCATCCAGGCCGACCTCGAGGCCGGCCGCATGGGGATCGCGCCCGTCCCCGCCTCCGAGATCCCGCCGGCGCGCTCGGTCCTGACCGGGTGGCACTTCCCGCTCGGCTTCGCGGTGCTGATCGCGCTCCTCTTCTCCTACAACTGGCTGCCGGAGCGGGCCGCCTATCTCGCCTGCCTCGCGATCGTGGCGACCGGCCTCGTGCTCGGTTATCAGGGCCGGCGCCCGAGCCTCCGGCAGATCGGCAACGCCTTCGTCCAGACCGGATTCGGCGTGGTCGAGATCGTGCTGATCTCGGCCTCCGCCGGCATCGTGATCGGCATTCTCGCCGTCACCGGGCTGAGCTTCAACCTGACCTACGCGCTGGTCCAGATCGGCGGCGGCAACCTCTTCCTGCTGCTCTTCCTCTCGGCGGTGGTCAGCATCATCCTCGGCATGGGGCTGCCGACGCTCGGCGTCTACGTGCTCCTGGCGGCGCTGGTCGCGCCGGCCATGGTCGAGGTCGGCGTCAACCAGGTCGCGGCCCATCTCTACGTCATGTATTTCGGCATGATGTCCATGATCACGCCGCCGGTGGCGGTGGCGGCCTTCGCGGCCGCCGCGATCGCCGGCGCCGACGCGATGCGGACCGGCTTCGCCGCGGTGAAATTCGGCTGGACCGCCTTCATCATCCCGGTCCTCTTCGTGTTCTCGCCGAGCCTGCTCCTGATCGGCCCGACCCAGGACGTGGTGAGCGCGGTCACGACCGCCGTCATTGGCGTCTGGCTCGTCTCGATCGGCATGGCCGGCTTCCTGTTCCGGTCCCTCGGCCCCGCGCTCCGCGCACTCTTCATCGCGGCGGGGATCCTGAGCCTCATTCCGTCCACGATGTTTCCGGGCGCCGTCTGGACGGACGTGATCGGGGTCGGCCTCGGCTTCCTGCTCCTCGCGCGCGAATATGCGGGAGGGCGCGGGGAGCGCCCGGCGCAGGCCGGGGCGGGCGCCAAGTGAACCGCAAAGGCCGGACCGTCCGCCGCGCCGGGGTCGGCAAGGCCGGCCGGCAAGACCTGAGGGAGGATGAAGGATGAGACTGCTCAATTCGATCTGTGCCGCGGGCCTCGCCCTTGCGGTCGCCATCGCCCCGGCCGCCGCGGGCGCCGCCGAGCGGATCGCGATCGGCACCGGGGGCACCGGCGGCCTGTTCTACGTGATCGGCGCCGGCATGGCCGACATCCTGAACAAGTACATGGAGGGCGCGACCGCCCGGGCGGAGGTGACCGGCGCCTCGGTGGAGAACATCCGCCGGGTCGCGGCCGACCAGATGACCTTCGGCTTCTCGTCCTCCTCGACGCTCTTCGAGGCGAAGAACGGCGAGGGCGCTTTCAAGGAGAAGCTGCCCGTCGCCGCCATGGCCTATCTCTATCCCGCCGTGCTGCAGATCGCGACGACCGCCGATTCCGGCATCGAGACGATGAAGGACCTCGCCGGCAAGCGCATCAATCTCGGTCCGCCGGGCAGCAATTCGGCCGTCCTGGCGCAGCGTCTCCTCGCCGCCTACGACGTCTTCGACGCCTCGAACGCGCAGTTCCTCTCCTACACGGAAGGGACAAACGCGCTGATGAACGGCACGATCGACGCGACCGTCGTGCTCGCCGGGGCCCCGACCGCCGCGCTGATCGACCTCGCCGCCCAGCGGAAGATGCGCCTCGTCTCCATCGATCCGGACCAGATCGCGCCGCTCCTGAAGAACTACCCCTTCTACCAGGCCTACGAGATCGCGGCCGGCACCTATAGCGGCCAGGACGAGCCGGTGACGGTCATCAACGATCCGGCGACGATCTTCACGAAGGCGGACGCCCCCGACGACCTGATCTACCAGATCACCAAGACGATCTTCTCGCACCTGCCGGAACTCGGGGAGGTCCATCCCCAGGCCAAGGCGATCACGCGCGAGACCGCGACGCGGACCCCGATCGATCTCCACCCGGGCGCGAAGCGCTACTTCGACGAGGCGGGCGCGAAGTGATCCGGGTGCCGCGCTTCGCCGTGCCGGACCGTCTCCGGCTGGCCGACAGCGCGGCCAAGGGGGGAGAGGCGCTCGTCCTCTCCCTCGCCTTCACGCTCCTCGCCGCGGCAACCACGGGGCTCGTGATCTACGGCGCCTATTTCGGCACGATCACGGCGCTCGTGCTGCGCTCGCTCTTCTTCTCGGGGGTCGCGGCGGCGGGCCTGCTGTGGGTCGCGCGGCGCTTCCGCTCGCCGGCGCTGCGGGCGCTCTTCTATGTCCTCGCGGCCGTCGCGCTGGTGCCCGGCCCCTACCTGCAGCACATCTATTTCGATCTCGTCATGAGCGGCGGCATGTCCGGACCGTTCGACCGGCTGATCTTCGTCGGGCTTCTCCTCGTCGTGCTGGTGCTCGTGCGCCTGATCGTCGGGTGGCCCCTCGTTCTCCTCGTCCTCGTCGCGCTCGCCTATGCCTGGTTCGGCGACGCGATCCCGGGCAAATACGGCCATGGCGGCTACGACCTCGCCCGCCTCACCTCGACGCTGATGCTGAGCACCGAGGGCGTCTACGGCCTGCCGATGGGCGTCGCGGTCGAATACATCTTCCTCTTCGCCCTGCTCGGCACCTTCCTCATGCGCATCGGCACGGGCGAGGTCTTCGTCGACATCGCGCGCGGCCTGACGGGCCGGGTGCAGGGCGGTCCCGGGCTCTCCGCGGCCGTCTCGAGCACGCTTCTCGGCACGATCAACGGCAGCGCGGTCGCCAATGTGGTCACGACCGGCACCTTCACGATCCCGCTCATGAAGCGCGTCGGCTATTCGGCCGTCCTCGCCGGCGCGATCGAGGCCGCCGCCTCCTCGGCCGGCCAGATCCTGCCGCCGATCATGGGCGCCGCCGCGTTCCTGATGGCGGAGATCCTCGGCGTTCCCTACGGCCAGATCGCCGTCGCCGCGCTGGCGCCCGGCCTCCTCTACGTGCTCGCCCTCATCGTCGCCGTCCGGCTCGAGGCGGGGCGGCTCGATCTGGCGCGCGACGAAGGCGGCGGCTTCGGCCTGCTCCGCGACGCGCTCGTGAAGCGCGGCTACCTGCTGCTGCCGCTCATCGGCCTCATCGTGCTCCTGGTGCTCGGCTACACGCCGACGCGGGCGGCCGTGCTCTGCCTGGTCTTCGGGCTCCTCATCATGCCCTGGCGCAGAAGCACCCGGCTCGGCCCGACCGGGCTCGTCGAGGTCTGCTGCGAGACGATGGTGTCCGTGCTCCCGATCGTGGCGGCCGTGGCCGCGGCGGGCGTCGTGATCGGGGTGCTCAACCTCACCGGCATGGGGCTCATGCTCTCCGGCCTGATCCTCGAACTCGGCGGCCAGAACCTCTGGCTGACGCTGCTCCTGACCGCGCTCGCCTCCTTCGTGCTCGGCATGGGGCTGCCCACCTCGGCCGCCTATCTGCTCCTCGCCGTGCTCGTCGCGCCGGCCCTCGTCCGGATGGGCCTGCCGGCCATCGTCGCCCACATGTTCATCTTCTATTACGGGCTCGTCTCCGCGATCACGCCGCCGGTCGCGCTCGCGGCCTATGCCGCCGCCAGCATTTCCGGCGCGGACGCCAACAGGACCGCCGTCGAGGCCGTCCGGCTCGGCTTCGCGAAGCTCCTGGTGCCGTTCCTCTTCGTCACCATGCCGGGCCTGCTGATGATCGGGTCGGGGCTCGAGATCGGGCTTTCGATCCTCTTCGCCGCGACCGGCGTCGCGGCCATCAGCGTCGCCTTCGCCGGCTGGTGCGGGCGGCCGCTCGCCGCGTCCGAGCGGATCCTCATCTTCGTCGCGGCGCTCCTGGTGCTCGCGCCGGTGCCGGTCGCCGCCCCGGTGCTCGCGAACGTTCTTCCCCGCGCGGCCGGCCTCGTGCTCCTCGGCATCGTCGTCGGACGCGCGCTCGGCTCCGGCCGGGAGCGGAACCGCCCGAACCGCATGTCCCGCAATCCCAAGAAGAAGGTGGCCTGATGCCCGACGCCTACCAGCCCTTCCACCCCAATCCCAGGAAGCCGGCGGCGACGCTGCCGCCGGGGGCATGCGACGCGCATTGCCACGTGTTCGGGCCGGCGGCCCGCTTTCCCTTTGCCGAAGGCCGCACCTACACGCCGGTCGATGCGCCCAAGGAGAGGCTCTTCGCGCTGCACCGGCATCTCGGGATCAGCCGTTCGGTGATCGTCCAGGCGAGCTGCCACGGCACCGACAATTCCGCCGCGCTCGACGCCATCGCCGCCGGCAACGGCAATTATCGCGGGATCGCGATGGTGGAGCGGACCATCGGCACGGACGCGATCCGCGCGCTCGACGAGGGAGGCATGCGCGGCGTCCGGTTCAATTTCGTCGCGCATCTCGGCGAGGCGGCGGATCTCGACGCCGTCCACGAGATCGTCGAGAAGATCGCGCCGTTCGGCTGGCATGCCGTCATCCATTTCGACGCGGCGCGGCTTGAAGGGCTCGCCCCGATCCTGAAGGAGATCCCGGTCACCATGGTGATCGACCACATGGGCCGCGTCGATGCCGGGGCGGGGCTCGACCAGCCGGCCTTCCGGCTGCTGCTCGAACTCCTCGAGGACGAGAAGTTCTGGGTGAAGGTGTGCGGCTCGGAGCGCATCTCGCGCGCCGGTCCGCCCTACCGCGACGCGGTCCCGTTCGGGCGGACGCTCGTCGAGCGCTTCCCGGACCGCGTGCTCTGGGGCACCGACTGGCCGCATCCGAACCTCAGGCACATGGCCGACGACGGCGACCTCGTCGATCTCGTGCCGCTGATGGCGCCGACGGACGACCTCATGCAGCGCCTTCTCGTCGACAACCCGACCAGACTCTATTGGACCGAAGGGAAGAGATCCTAATGCCGACAGCACTCGTCATCAGCGCGCATGCCGCCGATTTCGTCTGGCGCTGCGGAGGCGCGATCGCGCTGCACGCCGCGAAGGGATACGACGTGACCGTCGTCTGCCTCTCATTCGGCGAGCGGGGCGAGAGCGCGAAGCTCTGGAAGGAGCCCGGAATGACGCTCGAGCGGGTGAAGGCCGCCCGCCGCGCCGAAGCGGAGAAGGCGGCGGAGAAGCTCGGCGTCCGCGACCTCGTCTGCTTCGATCTCGGCGATTATCCGCTCCGCCTCACCGACGAGGACAAGGACCGCCTCGTCGACGTCATCCGCGCCGTGCAGCCGGCCTTCATGATGAGCCATTCGCAGTACGACCCCTACAACACGGACCACATGTACGCGACCGAGGTGGCGCTCGAGTGCCGCATGATCGCGCAGGCCTGGGGCCACAAGCCGGGCGAGAAGGTGCTCGGCGCGCCGCAGCTCTACCTGTTCGAGCCGCACCAGACCGAGCAGATGGGCTGGAAGCCCGACGTCTTCCTCGACATCACGTCGGTCTGGGATCGCAAGCGCGCCGCGATCGAGTGCATGGAAGGGCAGGAGCACCTCTGGGAGTTCTACACCCGGGTCGCGCAGAACCGCGCCAACCACTTCATGCGCAATTCCGGCGGACAATCGGGCGGCCGGCCGGCGAAATACGCGGAAGGGTTCCAGTCGGTCTTCCCGCGCACGGTGGACGAACTCTGATGAGCGGCGCGCGCGGCACGCCCTGCATGTGGATGCGGGGCGGCACCTCGAAGGGCGGCTATTTCCTCGCCGAAGACCTGCCGCCGGAGACGGCGGAACGGGACCGGCTGCTCCTGCGCATCATGGGCTCGCCCGATCCGCGCCAGATCGACGGGATGGGCGGAGCCGATCCGCTCACCTCGAAGGTCGCGGTGGTGAGGAAGTCGGCTCGCCCGGGCGTCGACGTCGACTACCTCTTCCTGCAGGTCTTCGTCGACCAGCCGATCGTCACCGATGCGCAGAACTGCGGCAACATCCTCGCCGGCGTCGGTCCCTTCGCGATCGAGCGGGGCCTCGTCCCGGCGGCCGGCGAGACGACCGACGTCGCGATCTTCATGGAAAACACCGGGCAGGTGGCGGTCGCGACCGTCGAGACGCCCGGCGGCGCGCCGCGCTATGACGGCGAGGCGAGGATCGACGGCGTGCCCGGCGGCGCCGCGCCGGTCCCGATCGCCTTCAAGGACACGGCCGGGTCGTCCTGCGGCGCGCTGCTGCCCACGGGGAACGCGGTGGACGTGGTCGAGGGGATCGCGGTCACGATGATCGACAACGGCATGCCCTGCGTCGTCATGCGCGCCGCGGATCTCGGCATCGCCGGCGACGAGGCGCCGAAGGCGCTCGAGGCGGATGCCGCGCTCCGCGCGAAGCTCGAGGCGATCCGGCTCGCCGCCGGCCCGCTCATGAATCTCGGCGACGTGAAGGAGAAGTCGGTCCCGAAGATGACGATGGTCTCGGCGCCCAAGGCAGGCGGCGCGATCGCCACCCGCACCTTCATCCCGCACCGCTGCCATTCGACCATCGGCGTGCTCGGCGCCGTCAGCGTCGCGACCGCCTGCCTGCTGCCGGAGAGCCCGGCAGCCGGCCTCGCCGTCATCCCCGAGGGCCGGCGGAAGTCGCTCTCCGTCGAGCATCCGACCGGCGAGATGACGGTGGTCGTCGATCTCGACGAAGCCGGCGGCGTGGAGCGCGCGGCGATTCTCCGGACTGCCCGCAAGCTCTTCGACGGCACGGCCTATGGCTGACCTGGGCGAGGGGCGACCGTGCCGGGCAACACGCGATCCGGATCAACGATCAGTTCCGCATCTGCTTCCGATGGGTTGAAGGCCATGCCGAAAACGTCGAGATCGTCGACTATCACTGAGCCGGGGAGCGCCTCTGCCGGCTTTGGTCCGGCGATCCATCCGGGCGAGATCCTGCGCGAGGACTATCTGGTTCCGCTGCGGCTGACGCCCTATGCGCTCGCGAAGCGCCTTCGTGTCCCGCGGACGCGGATCGAGCGCCTCGCCGCCGGCCGAACATCGGTCACGGCGGACACGGCTCTCCGCCTCGCCCGCTTCTTCGGGACGACGCCGCAGTTCTGGATGAACATGCAGGCGAGCCACGATCTCGCCGTTGCCGCGGCGGCGACGAAGGAGGAGCTCGAAGCGATCCGCGCGCTGGAACAGGCGGCATAGCGGCCGGAGCGCCGGCCGCCATGCTCAGGCGGCGCCGGCGTCGCGCAGCCGCTGCAGGAGGATCTCCGCCTTGGCCGGCATGTCGACGGGTGCTGCGCCGACGGAGGCGAGCGCATCGGCGACGGCGTTCATGATCGCCGGCAGCGCACCGGTCGTGCCCGCCTCGCCGGCACCCTTGGCGCCGAGCGGCGTGGAGGGGCTCCGGGTCGGCGAGAAGGCGAGCCGGAACGAGGGAACCTCCGCCGCGCGCGGCATCGCGTAGTCGGTGAACGAGCCCGTGATCAGCTGGCCCTCGGTATCGTAGACGCAATGCTCGAGGAAGGTCTGTCCGAGCCCCTGGGTGGCGCCGCCCATCACCTGGCCCTCGACCGCGGCCTCGTTGAGGACGGTGCCGACGTCCTCCACCGCGGCATAGGAGACGATGTCGAGATGGCCGGTCTCCGGGTCGATCTCGACCTCGGCGACATGGCAGCCGCTCGGGAACGTGGCGGCATCGGCGGAGACCTTCTCGAGCGCGTCGAGCGTCGCCTCGCCGCCCCGAACCCGCAGCCGTGCCGCGAGATCGAGGAGCGGCAGCCGGAGGTCGGTCCCGGCGACCGTGAAGGCGCCGTCGACGAACTCGAGATCGGCCTCCGCCACTTCGAGCTCCTCCGCGGCAAGCGTCCGGCCGCGCTGCAGCACGGTCTCGGCGGCGGCCGAGACGGCGGCCCCCGTCATCATCGCCGTGCGCGAGCCGACGCTCGCAGCGCCGCCCGGCGTCGCGTCCGAATCGCCTTCGACGACGACGATCCGCTCGGCCGGGATCTGCAGGATGCGGGCGGCGAGCGCGGAGAGGCTGCGATCGTGGCTCTGGCCGGTCGATTGCGCCGCCGTCCGGATCTCGACCATCCCGTCCGAAGCGAAGCGGATCTCCGCCGCCTCGTTCAGGAGGCCGCCCGCGATCTCCAGGAAGAGGGCGAGGCCGCGGCCCCGGATCATGCCGCGCGCCTCGGCGTCGGCGCGCCTGGCCTCGAACCCCTCCCAGTCCGAGGTCTCGATCCCCTTGGCCAGGAGCGCGGGGAAATCGCCGCTGTCGTAGAGGTTCCCGAGCGGCATGCGGTAGGGCATCCGCTCCGGCGGCACGAGGTTCCGCCTCCTGAGCTCGACCGGGTCGATGCCGAGCGCACGCGCGCCCTCGTCGACCAGCCGCTCGAGCAGGTAGGAGGCCTCGGGCCGGCCGGCGCCGCGATAGGGGCCGGTCGGGACCGTGTTGGTGAAGACGTTCACGGACCGGACGGCGATCGCCGGGGTGAGATAGGGGCCGGCGAGGCCGGCCGCGTAGTTGCGGGTGTTCACGACGGCGCCGGCCGAGCTCACATAGGCGCCGAGCGCGCCCACGATCTCGGTCCTGAGCGCGAGGAACTTCCCGTCGGCGTCGAGCGCGAGCCAGCCTTCCATGACGCTGTCGCGGCCATGCGTGTCGGTGAGGAAGGTCTCGCTGCGCGTGGCGGTCCACTTCACCGGGGCGCCGGTCTCGCGCGCCGCGAAGAGCAGCATGCCGTATTCCGGGTAGGGCGGTGTCTTCAGGCCGAAGCCGCCGCCGACATCCCCGGTGACGACCCGCAGCCGGTCGCCCGGCGCCTTCAGGATGTCCTGGCAGATCGCGTCGCGAAGCGCCGGGGCGCCCTGCGAGCCGCTATGGAGGGTGTAGCGGCCGGTCGCGGCGTCGAAGGCTCCGATCGCGCTCCGCGGCTCGAGCGGGTTGCCGACGAGACGGGTGTTCACGAGCCGCAGATGGACAACGCGGTGAGCCCTTTCCATCGCCTCCGCGACCGCCGCCTCGTCGCCGGTCCGCCATTCGAAGCTGACATTGCCGGGAGCGTCGGGCCAGATCTGCGCGGCGTCCCGCCCGATCGCCGTCGTCGGGTCGGCGACCGCCGGAAGCGTGTCGAAATCGAGCGCGATCTGGTCGACCGCGTCGGCCGCGGCGTCGCGGGTGCGCGCCACCACCATCGCGACCGCCTCGCCGAGATGGCGCACCCGGTCGCGCGCGAGGAGCGGCCGTTCGGGATTGTGATAGGTCGCGCCCGGCGGCGGCACATGCGAGAACAGGCCGCCGAAGCCCGAGCCTTCGAGGTCCTGCGCCGTGTAGACGGCGACCACGCCCTCCATTTCGCGGGCCGCCTCGACGTCGACCGCCTTCAGCACGCCGTGTGCGAAGGGCGCGCGCATGAACGCGGCATGCAGCTGGCCGGGCAGGTTGACGTCGTCGGTGTAGCGTCCCCGGCCCCGGACGAAGCGCTCGTCGGCGCGCTGGCTCCGGCCCTGGCGCCCCTGATGCGGGGTCCGGCTGTCCGATTCCGTCGGCGCAGGCAGGTCGCTCTCGTCTTCTAGATCCATGCTGTCCTCGGCATCCGATGAAGTGACGGCGGGGCCGGATCGGGCCATGCCGCCGGCCGCGCGCTCGTTGCGAAACGCGTGGGGCAGCATTCCCGACCCGACGAGGAATGTCGTGGTCGCCCGGAGGGACGAAGTCCGCCAGGCCGGGGAACACCTATAGCGGCCGACCGACGCGTGGCAAAGCGAGCCGGCCGCCAAATTCGGGCCGGACCGGCCCGCTCCGGGCCGGCATGGGCTCAATCGAGCCGGACGGTGAAGCGGGTGCCCTGCCGGAGCCGCTCATAGGCGACCGAGCCGCCCAGCTGGCGGCTCAGGCCCTCGACGATCCGGAACCCGAGCGAGCTGAGCCGTCTGCTCTCGAAATCCCCGGGCAGGCCGATCCCGCTGTCCTCGACGCTGATCGTCACGGCCTTCGCGCCATCCTTCGCGAGGACGACGCGGACCACGCCCTCGCCGCTCGGATAGGCGTATTTCAGCGCATTGGTGACGAGCTCGTTCAGAACGAGCGCGATCGGGACGGCCCGGTCCATGCCGATGCGGACCGGGTCCGCCGCGAGCTCGATCCGGATCCCGGCGCGGGCGTTCGCCCGCTCGATGTCGCTGCACAGCTCGCGGAGATAGGCGCCGAGCTCGACGGTCGTGGTATCGACCGTGCTGTACAGGCGCTCGTGCACGGCCGCCACGATCTGGATGCGCGACTGGGCCTCCTGGAAGATCTTCCGCTGCGCCGGGTCGGAGAGGCCCATGCCCTGCAGCGCGAGCATCGAGGAGACCAGCTGCAGGCTGTTCTTCACCCGGTGGTTCACCTCGCGCAGGAGGATCTCCTTCGCGGCGAGCGCGGCGCGGAGCGCCTCGTTCGTCTCCTTGCGCTCCGTCACGTCGAGGACGGTCCCGATCATGCGGACCGGCTTGATGCCGGCCTCGTCGTAGAGCATCTGGCCGCTGCCCTGGATCCAGCGGACGGAACCGTCCGGGCGCCGGACCCGGTGCTCGATCGCGAGCGCGCCGCCGCTCGAAGGGTCCAAGGTGGCGCGGATCCTGTCGAGCACGGCGGCGCGGTCGTCGGGATGCAGCCGGTCGACCCAGATATCGTAGGTCGGGGTCTCCCCGGGCGGTACGCCGAAGATCTCGCACTGCCGCTCCGACCAGATCTTCCTGTTGGTCTGGATCTCCCATTCCCAGATGCCGATGCCGGTCGCCTCGATCGCGAGCGAGAGCCGCCGTCTCTCCACCTCGGCCTCGGCCGTCCGGAAGCTCGCCTCGAGCGCCCGCAGCTCCGTCTCGCGCCGTGCGAGCACCTTCTCGGTGACGTCGATGCCGAGCGTCACGACGCCGCCGGCCGCGGCGCCGTCCTCGAAGAGCGGGATGTGCGCGACGTCGAAATAGCGCCTGTCCGCGGTTGTCGGCGCCTCCAACATGACCTCGCGGGCGAAGGCCGGCTCGGAGGTCCGGAGCACGATGTCGCGTTCCGGCGCGTCGCCGGCCACCACGCCCATCGCGGAGAGATCGGCGACGGTGCGGCCGACCGGGTCGCCGCCGCCGCCGAGGGTCCTCTCGCGATAATAGCGGTTGGCGTAGACGAAGCGGTGCTCGGGCCCGACGGTCACCGAGATCGCGATCGGCAGGACGTCGAGCATGGCGAGCAGGGTCTCGGACCCGAGTCCAGCCTCGCTGTCGGGCGCCTCCAAGCCGCGGAGCTCCCGAATCCACGGCAGCAATGAACCAAGCGGCATCCACGCACCCCGACCCCGATTCCTGTGATGCAGCTACTTAGCCGGTGTGGTCAAGCGGCATGCCCGGCGCGGATCATGCGCGTCCGGCCGCCCCGTGCCAGGCGCGGTCCTGCGCGGCCTCTCAGTCCTCCTCTTCCTCGATCTTTCGCGGCTCCACCGACAGGAAATCGGCTAACGATTGGAGGCCTTCGATGTGGCTGCAGAAGATCTTGATCCCGACCATCAGCGGGACGGCGATGAGCATGCCGACGACGCCCCAGAGCCAGCCCCAGAACGCGACGGCCAGGAAGATCGCCACGGCGTTCATCTCCAGCCGCCGGCCGACGATCATCGGCGTGAGGAACTGGCCCTCGATCGCGGTGCAGAGGAGATAGAGGGCCGGCGGATAGAGCGCCGGCTCGAGCGTCGGGAAGTGCAGGAGCGCGGCCACGGCGACGATCGAGACGCCGGTCAGCGATCCGACATAGGGAATGAAGTTCGCGATCGTCGCGAGCGCGCCCCACAGCGCCGGGTTCGGCATGTTCACGAGCCAGAGGCAGGTGCCGACCGCCACGCCGAGCCCGGAATTGATGGCGGAGATGGTGAGAAGATAGCGCGAGAGCTCGCGCTCGATGTCGTGCGCGATCCGCATCGCCCGCTTCTTGTCCGTGAGCGACGGCATGGTGCGCACGAGCTTCAGGTAGAAGAGATCGCCGGAAGCGAGCAGGAAGAGCAGGAGCACGATCGCGAAGATGCCCTTGGCGACCACATCGACGAAGCCCTCGGCCGCGGCGGAGGCGAGCCCCGGCTGCCTGATGACGACCTCCTGCACGTCGGCGTTCGGATCGGGGTCGCGGGCCTTGGTAAGCTTGTCGACCTGCTCCGAGGCCTGCTCGATCTGCTGAACCGGCTCGCGCAGCGTCCTGAGCTTGTCCTCGAGCCGGTAGCCGATATAGGGCGCCTGCCCCATCCAGTCGCCGACGGGGCCCGACAGCATGTAGGCCCCGAAACCGATCCCGATCACGCCCGCCCCGACGAGGAGCGCCGCCGACAGGAAGGGCGGAATGCCGCGGCGGGCAAGGAAGCGCACGATCGGGCTGAGCACGAGCGCGAACAGGAAGGCGAGCGCGACGGGCAGCACGAAGCCCTTCGCCAGGTAGAAGAGGCCGGCGAGCAGGATGAAGAAGATCCCGATCGTCGCCCAGCGCGGGGCCGCGTGGGGGGTCTCGGCGACGACCTCGACCTGCTCGTGCTCTTCCTGCGGCGCGGGCTGGGCTTGGCTGATAAGTTCGTTCACGCTGCGCCCGTCCTGGCCGGTGGCCATGGGAATGCTCGGCAGAGCATTCGTGTTCCATGAAGCGGCTCAGAGCGTTAAGGGTCCCGCCGCTGCCGCGGGCGCTCCCGCCGCCTCGTGCCGCGGCGGGCCGCGCTCAGCGCGCTCGGGAGCGAGCGGAGGCTCGCGGCGCGGGGCTGATCGTGCCTTTCGGATGCGCGTCTTGCCACACGATTCCGAGGATTGATGGTCCGAAGATTGATGGTCCGAAGATTGATGGCGCGGACGGGCTCGTCGGACCGCCGCCCGAGGATGGGGCGGCCGCCCCAGGTGGCCGACGTCCTGCGGAACACCGGACAGCATGGCGCGCTTGACCCGGGTCCGCAGGCGATCGTCCCGGGGAACGCGATGCCCGACATGGGCATTAGCGACGATCAGGCGCGCGACATGGCCGCCTTTCTCGATACGCTCCGACAGGTCGGGCGTGCGCCGATTTCCTGAAGCGAGCGGCCGGTCCCGCGGCTGCGCAGAGCTACGGCTGAAACGAGATGGATTTCCTGCGCTTCGTCGCCGACACCTTGCCCTTCATGGCCGAGCCCTGGTTCGCGATCGGCTGGTATGCGCTCGGCCTTCTCGGCGCGATCTGGGTGGCCTATGACGGCCTCGCCGTGAACACGCCGCTCAACCCGCCGCTCAAGGCGGTTTGGCCGATCATCGTCCTCTTCTTCTCGGTGATCGGCATCGCGCTCTACTGGATCGCCTCCCGGCCTGCCGATATCGGGCGCTACGAGGGCAAGGCGGCGCTCGAGCGCTTCACCGAATTCTCGCAGCCCGAATGGCGCAAGACCGTCGCGGCGGCGACCCACTGCGTCGGCGGCGACGGGCTCGGCATCATGACGGCGATGGTGGGTGCGCGCCTGATGGGCTTCACCTTCTGGCAGGAGTTCTGGTTCGAGTATCTGGTCGGCTATCTGTTCGGCTGGTTCATCTTTCAGACCTGGGCGATGCGGCTGCACGGAAACGGCTGGCTGATGTCGATCTGGATGGGCGGCCGCGCCGAATTCTTCTCGATGATCACGGTGATGCTCGGCATGGGGCTCGTCATGCGGTTCGTCACGCCGGCCGTCGTCGGCGAGCAGCCGATGCCGGACACCTACGCCTTCTGGACCTTCGGCGCATTGGGGCTTCTCGTCGGCTTCGTGTTCACGCTGCCGATGAACTGGGTTCTGGTCCGGATCGGCTGGAAGCATGGCCAGGGCCGCGACCACATGCTGAAGATGATGGAGGAGAAGCGGCACGGCATGCGGGAGGCGCACGCATGAGATATCCAGCATCCGCCCTTCTTCTGGCGGCCCTCCTGGCGCAGCCCGCCGGCGCCCAGCCGGCCGGACCCGGCGGCGTGGCGGACAAGGTCGCCGCGGTTCAGCGCGGGCTCGCCGGGCTCCTCGATCGCGCCGGCGAGGCGCTGCATGCGAACGACCGGTTCGCCGCCACCGAGGCGCTGAACGAAGCCCGCCATCTCGGCTATTTCGCGACCCATGCCTGGGGCGTCCGCGGACAGGCGCGGGATGCCTTCCGCGGCGCGGACGAGAGCGTCCGCGAGGCCAGACACCTCCTCCAGAACGGCCGTCCCGAAGCCGCGGCGGACACGCTCCTCGCCGCCGCCTCGAGCCTCGGCCGCGAGCGGCTCGACCGCACGGCGCAGGATCCGAGCCCCCCGACCGCGCCGGAGCTGCGCGAAATGGCCGGCCGCACGGTGCTTTCGGCGGACGGCAAGGGGCTCGGCGAGGTGAGCGGGGTCGCGGGCGGCGACGGCGGCCTTGCCCTCATGGTCGGCTCCGGCGGGATGCTCGGCTTCGGGGAAGAGACCTGGACCGTTCCGGCCGAGGCCGTGCTGCTCGGCGAGCGCTATGTCGTCGTTGTGGGCGGCGGCCCGGCGAGCTGACCGGCGCAGCCGCGGCGCAGGCGCGTCAGCGGCAGGCGTCGCGGATGCGGCGAGGTTCGCGGCTTAGCCGGAAGGCGTGCCGCCCTTGAGGACGGCCGACCCCGCCGCGAGCACGTCGGCGCCGGCTGCCGCGAGGCGGGGCGCGCGGCTTCCGGCGTGACGCCGCCGGCGACCTCGATCGCGACCGGGCGGCTTTTCTGCCGGGCCGCCCGGAAGCGGGCCCGCGCTCAGCGCCACCAGGCGAGCGGATCGACGCCGAAGAGGGCCTGGTGCAGCCCTGCAAGAAGGAGCGCATAGAAGGCGAGGCCGAGCAGCGCGCCGATGCCGCTCGGGAGCGAGCGGAGGCTCGCGGCGCGGCCGGCGATCACGCCCGCGAACGGGACGACCGAGGTGTTCCGCGCGGCCTCCGTCCAGGCGCGCTCGCCGAGCTTTGCCTGCGCGCGGCGATCCGCGACCGCCATGCCCCGCCAGGCGAAGGCCGCGAAGCCGCCGAAGAGCACGACCGAGACGAGGTCGCCGTTGGCAACGAGATGGGCGGCGGCCCAGAGCAGGAACGCCCAGAGCACCGGATGGCGCGTGACCGCCACCACGCCGCGGATCCGGCCCGCATCGCGCGACCCGCGGAAGCCGACGGAGAGCGGATTGGGTTCCAGGATCGCGGCGCCGAGGAGTGCGGCGGCGAGCGGCATCACGAGGATCGGCACGGCGGCGGTGGCGGGCGAAGGGGGCCAGAGCTCGACATAGGGGGCGCGGGCGGCGGCCGCGATCACCCAGGCGAGGAGCGCCACCGAAAGCGTCGCATAGAGCGCGACATAGAGCGGCCGGCCGAGCCGCGCGACGAGGAAAGCGCGCAGCCCCGTCGCCGCCGGAACGACGTGGGCGAGAAGGAAGATCGCGAGCGCAAGGAGGAAGGCCGTCATGATCCGCACGTCACCACGGCCGGCCGGCCGCGGAAAGCGCTTTCGGGTCGCGGGTCAGGCGCGCGCCGCCTTCTGCGCCTCGCCCGCCCGCGGACGCAGCAGAAGCGGACCGTAGCCGATCGCGAAGAGAAGGAACGAGGCGCTCCAGGCGGCGGCGCCGGCGCCGAGGAGCTGGGGATACCACGCGCCCGCAAAGGGCGCGGCGACGCGCAGGCAGGCGCCGAGCGTCACGAGCACGTAGATCGCCAGGGTCGTCGACCCGGTCTCGATCGGGCGGCCGGTATGCCCGAGCGTGGCGCGCGTCATCACCGCGAGCGTCATGGTCGCGATCGCGCCGGCGGTGAGGGCGTGGAGCGCGGCGCCTGCGGGCACCTCGGAGGGGAAGACGGCGGAAAGCCCGAGCAGGACGAAGGCGATGCCGAGCCAGAGCGCGCCGAGATGCAGGACCAGGACGATACCCGACCGCCACGTCGCAAGGCCCCGCCAGCGGGCGATCCGCACGAGGTGCAGCATGCCGGCAAGGACGAGGAGGAGGCCGGTCGTGCGGGCCTCCGGCGCCGCGATCCAGGCCGCGAGCGCGATGGCGGCGGAGACGAGCGCGAGCCTGTCCAGGATCTCGAAGCCCGCGGGAAGGCGCTCGGCGCCCCGGCGCACGAGCCAGTTGCGCGTGAAGCTCGGCACGATCCGGCCGCCGACCAGCGCGATCAGCATGGCGGCGGTCGCGAGCGCGGCGCGCTCGCCGTAGCCTGCGAGCCAGGGGATCAGCTCGCCGAGATGGTGCAGCGGATTGGCCGCGCCGAACAGGCTGACGAGGATCGCGACCGGCAGGTTCCGGAAGTTCCTGCCGGCCAGGATCTCGCGCCAGACGGAAGCGGCGAGGACGAGCGGGAAGGCGAGATCGACCGCGAGCGCCGAAAGCGGCTGGGGAACGAGGAGAACGGCGGCGCGTCCGGCCGCCCAGAGCGCGACGAGGGCGGCGAGCGGCGGGCCGCTGAGCGGCAGCCGGCCGGTCCAGTTCGGGATCGCGGTGAGCACGAAGCCGGCGATGACGGCGGCGAGATAGCCGAACAGCATCTCGTGGACGTGCCAGGCAAGGCCGGGGAACGGCCCGGCCGGCTCCCGCCCGGTCAGGAACAGGAAGACCCAGGCCGGGACGGCGAGGCCGGCCCAGAGCGCGCCGAGCAGGAAGAAGGGCCGGAATCCGTCGCGCAGGAAGGCGGGACCGGCCCGCCGGCGTCCGCGCCGGTCGATGCTCCGGTCGCCGGCGGCGACCCGGACGCGCGGCACAGAGCGGTCTCCGCTGCGCGCGGCGGGCGGCATCGAAACGGGTTCGGCGATGCTCATGTCGGGCTCCGATCGTGGCGGCTGCGCTGCGGTCGCGCCGCGGCCGGACCGCTTCTCTATCGGCCGCCGGATCGCCGCTCTTTGCGCTGCCGCAATGTGCCGGGCGAATTCCGGGTTAGTGATCTCCGGCGGGCCGCCGGACGGACCGCCCGGAACGCGAGCGCGAGACCCGATGCAGAAACTCGACCGCAGCCTGATCCGCGGCTTCGACCTCTTCGCGGCGATGAACGACGAGGACCTCGACGCCGTGTTGGCGCCGGTCGAGGTGCGCCGGCTCGCGAAGGGCGACGTTGTGTTCGCGCAGGGCGACCCGGCCGACAGCTTCTTCCTCCTCCTGCACGGCCGGCTCAAGGTGGTGCAGGTGACGCCCGACGGCCAGCAGGTCATCGTCCGCTTCGTCGGCCCGGGCGAGGTCTATGGCGTCGCCGTCGCGCTCGGCCGCGCCGATTATCCCGGCACCGTGCGGGCGGCGGCGGAGAGCCTCACGCTTTCCTGGCGGTCGGAGCACTGGCCCGCGCTCGTCTCGCGCCAGCCCCGCCTCGCGCTCAACACGCTCCAGCATGTCGGGGCGCGGCTGCAGGAAGCGCATACCCGCATCCGCGAGATGGCGACCGAGGAGGCCGAGCGCCGCGTCGCCCACACGGTGCTCCGGCTCGCAGAGCAGGCGGGGCGCCCGACCCGCGACGGGATCCTGGTCGACTTCCCGGTGAGCCGGCAGGACATCGCCGAGATGACCGGCACCACGCTCCATACCGTGAGCCGCATCCTGAGCGCGTGGGAGGATCGCGGGCTGGTCGAGGGCGGCCGCCAGCGCATCTTCGTCCGCGCGCCGGACCGGCTCAAGGTGCTGGCGGAGCGGAGCGAGGCCGCCGGCTGACGGCGACGACGCCCGCAGCGCTCGCGCGGCGGCGCGGGACCACGTCGCGCGGGGGTTGATCAGGCGCCTCCGATTTGATGATAATCGTCTTCATCTTCGGGCGCGGTCGGTGCCCGGATCGGAAAGGAACAAGACGTCGGCAGGCGCTCCCGGTCCGGCAGGGGAGAATGGCATGAACTGTCCGTTCTGCAAGACGGAACTGCATCGGGACGCCGTCATCTGCCCCGGATGCGGGGCGCGGAAGGGCTTCACGAGCGCGAACGGCGTCGTCTACGGGCGCGGCGGCACAATCGCCTTCGGCATCGCGCTGCCGCTGGTCCTCGGCCTTGCTCCGCTCCTGATCTTCGGGCCGAACCTCTTCGTGCTCGGCTGGATCGTGATCATGGCCATCCCCGCCGTGTTCTCCTGGCGGCGGCTGAACGGCGGTCCGCGCTGGTTCGTGAAGGCGGCGATCTGAGCCGCGGCGCCGGTCGCTTCCGGCGCCGCCCGGAAGCGGGCCCGCAGGGAGCTACTTCCTCGCAAGCCGCTCGCGCATCGCGAGCGTCCGGAGCCTCAGCGCGTTGAGGCGGATGAAGCCCGCCGCGTCCCGCTGGTCGTAGGCCCCCCGGTCGTCCTCGAAGGTGACGAGCGCGTCGCTATAGAGCGAATCCGGGCTCTCGCGGCCGATCACGGTGACATTGCCCTTGTAGAGCTTGAGGCGGACCGTGCCGTCGACCCGCTCCTGGCTCCTGTCCGCCATCGCCTGGATCATCTCGCGCTCGGGCGCGAACCAGAAGCCGTTATAGACGAGCTCCGCGTAGCGCGGCATCAGCTCGTCCTTGAGATGCGCCGCGCCGCGGTCGAGCGTGATCGATTCGATCGCCCGGTGCGCATGATGGAGGATGGTGCCGCCCGGCGTCTCGTAGATGCCGCGGCTCTTCATGCCGACGAAGCGGTTCTCGACGAGGTCGACGCGGCCGATCCCGTTGTCGCGGCCGAGCGCGTTGAGGGCGGTGAGCAGCGCCGCCGGGCTCAGCCGCTTGCCGTCGAGCGAGACGGGATCGCCCTTCTCGAACCCGATCTCGATCGTGGTCGCCCGGTCGGGCGCCTCCTCCGGCGAGACGGTGCGCATGAAGACGTAGGGCGGCGGCTCCTTCGCCGGGTCCTCGAGCACCTTCCCCTCCGAGGAGGAGTGGAGGAGGTTCGCGTCGACGGAGAAGGGCGCCTCGCCGCGCTTGTCCTTGGAGACGAGGATCTGGTTCTTCTCGGCGAAATCGATGAGATCGGTGCGGGACTTGAATTCCCATTCGCGCCAGGGCGCGATCACCTTGATGTCCGGGTCGAGGGCATAGGCGGTGAGCTCGAACCGCACCTGGTCGTTGCCCTTGCCGGTCGCGCCGTGGGCGATCGCGTCGGCGCCGGTCTCGTGGGCGATCTCGACGAGCCGCTTGGCGATGAGCGGGCGCGCGATCGAGGTGCCGAGCAGGTAGACGCCCTCGTAGAGCGCGTTCATGCGGAACATCGGGAAGACGAAGTCGCGGACGAACTCCTCGCGGAGATCCTCGATATAGATCTCCCGGATGCCGAGCTGCTCAGCCTTGCGCCGCGCCGGCTCGAGCTCCTCGCCCTGGCCGAGATCGGCCGTGAAGGTCACCACCTCGCACTGATAGGTGATCTGCAGCCATTTCAGGATGATCGAGGTGTCGAGGCCGCCGGAATAGGCGAGCACGACCTTCTTGATGTCACGCGCCATGATCTCAATCCGCGAGGGTCGGGAAGTCGGCCGGCACTATAGTCGGGGCGAGTGGGTGCGCAAGGCGGCGAGGCCGCGCCGGAGCGCGCGGCCGGCGGCTGCGACCCGGTCCTCCGCGCGGCGGTCGAAGGCGGGCGGGAGGCGGACGAGGACGAGCTCGCGAAGGACGACCATCACGACGAGCACGATCGCCCAGGCCGCCAGGATGTCGGAGAGGAAATGCCCGCCCATGGCGAGCCGGGCATAGGAGACGATCGCGGCGAAGAGGAGGGCCGCGGCGAGCGTCGCCCGGCGCCAGCCGCGCGGCACGATGAAGGCGGCCGCCACGACGAAGAAGGCCGACGCCGCCTCGCCCGAGGCGAAGGAGCAATTGGTCGGACAATTGGCGGCGAGCTGCCAGACCCGGGTGAACTCGAGCGTTCCGCCGAATTCCACGATGTCGCGCGGGCGGGCGCGCCCCCAGTGCTCCTTGAAGAGCGCGTTCACGATCAGCCCCGGCCCGATCGCATAGGTGAGGAGCACGAAGAGGGTGGTGCGCGGGCGGACGAGGAGCCGGCTTTCCGGGAAGGCGAGCTTCACGAGGAGCGGCAAGGCGAGGATCGCCGCGAACGCGATCTCCACGGCCCTCCCGAGATCGCGGATCGCCTGCAGCCCGCGCGCCGCGCCGGGAAAGCCGGTCCCTTCCGCGTAGAACAGGCGGGAGGCGGCGAGGTCGAGGGCGGGGACGACCAGAAACGGCAGGGCGACCAGCACGAGAAGGAGAAGCGCGGCCAGAACCGGATGCGCCCGGATCCGCTCCGCGGCGCGGGCGGCTTGGCTCGGCAGGCGCCGGTGCGGGCGTCGGGCGGTCATGGCGGGTGCTTAGCGGCGGAAGCAGGCGGAGGCCAGAGGTGCCGGGGCGGGCACCCCGCTCAGAACGGCGTGCGGCTCCGCATGGCGGCGGCGAGCGTGCCGTCGTCGAGATAGTCGAGCTCGCCGCCGACGGGGACGCCATGGGCGAGGCGGGTGACGCGCGCCGCCGTCCCGGCCAGCTGGTCGGTGATGTAATGGGCCGTCGTCTGGCCTTCGACCGTGGCATTCACGGCGAGGATCACCTCGTCGATGCCGCCTGCCGCCACGCGCGCCACGAGCGGCGCGATCGAGAGGTCGTCGGGGCCGATCCCGTCGAGCGGCGAGAGCGTGCCGCCGAGCACGTGATAGCGCCCGCGCGTCGCGCCGGCGCGCTCGAGCGCCCAGAGGTCGCCGACATCCTCCACGACGACCAGCGTCGCCGGGTCGCGGCGCGGATCGGTGCAGACGGAGCAGGGGTCGCGCGTGTCGACATTGCCGCACACGGAGCAGACCTTCACCGCGGCGGCCGCCTCGGCGGTCGCGCGCGCGAGCGGCTCGAGCAGGCTCTCGCGCCGCTTCATCAGGTGGAGCGCGGCGCGGCGGGCGGAACGCGGCCCGAGCCCGGGCAGGCGTGCGAGAAGCTGGATGAGCCGCTCGATCTCCGGCCCGATTGTGCTGGTCTTCATGGACGGACGGCGGACGACCTCAGAACGGCAGCTTCAGGCCGGCCGGCAGCGAAAGGCCGGAGGTGAGCTCCGCCATCTTCGCCTCCGCCGCGCGGTCCGCCTTGGCGCGCGCGTCCGCGGCCGCCGCGACGATCAGGTCCTCGAGCACCTCGACCTCGTCCTCCCTGGCGAGGGAGGGATCGATCTTCACCGCCTTCAGCACGCCCTTGCCGTCCACGGTGACGGTGACGAGGCCGCCGCCCGCGGAGCCGGCGATCTCCATCTCGGCGATCTGCTCCTGGAGCGCGCCGACCTTCTCCTGCAGCTCCTTGGCCTGCTTCAGCATGCCCATGATGTCTTTCATCCGGAATCCTCCTCAATCCTCGTCCGCGTCGTCCGCCTCGCCCGGTTCGGGGCCCGGCGCCGGCAGGTCGGGCGCGGCGGACGGCCGCTCGCGCACCGCCACGATCTCCGCGCCGGGGAACCGCCTGAGCGCGGCGATCACCAGCGGGTCCTGCTCCACCTCCGCGCGGAGATCCGTGTCCCGGCGCATCCGCGCCTCGTGGATGGTCGCGACGCCGGGGTCCTGGCCGACGATCACCACCCAGCGCGTGCCGGTCCAGTCGCGGAGGAGCGAGGAGAGCCGCTGCGGCAGGTCGCGCTCGGCGTCCGCGGTGAGCGCGATCTCCAGCCGGCCGGGCTCCAGCCTGACCGGCCGCACGTGGCGCTCGAGCGCGTAGACGAGGAGGCGGTCGCGTTCGGCCTGCGCCCGCGCCACGATGTCCTCGAAGCGCGCGAAGCCGGTGCCGGCGGCATCCTCGGGCGGAGGGTCGAGACGCGCGCTCGGGACGGCATCCGGCTCGGCCACCCGGCTGAGCGCGGCGGCGCCCGATCCGCCCGAGGGACGGGCGAGCGTCGGGCGCGGCGCCGCTTGCGCGAGCG
>NZ_SPKJ01000065.1 GCF_009866965.1 Propylenella binzhouense
GCTCGTGAAGCGCACGCCGCGCCGCCCCCGCCGGCGCGCCCGGCGTCCGGCCCGCAGGCCCGACCCGCGCCGAGGTGCCTGGCCGGCGATCCGGCTGGCATTGCGCATCGTTGCGCTCGTGCTCGCCACCATTCCGCTCGCCGGCTTCGACAGCGTCGACGCGCTTCGCTTCCTGCACGGGCGCTGGCAGGGCGCGGCGGCGACGCTCACGATCAACGCGGACACCATGCAGGCCAATTCCGATCCGGAGCGGCCGTTCGATTGGAAGCCGTTCCGGGTGCGGAACGTGACCCCGCCCTGGCTCGTCTTCCTGATCGGCGAGGACGTCTACATCGTCACCATGGTGCCCGATCCGGACGAGATCAGTGTCTTCGTCGGCGGCCGGCCGGTCACGCTCAGGCGGATCGGCAAGGCCCGCGGACACTGGAACGGCTCCGAACGCGCGCCGTTTCCTGCCGAGGCCAAGGAACCTGCAGGACAGTGACATGAATTCGGGGTCGGAGCGGAGCAGCTCGCTTTGGATGGAGATCGACGCCGCCGAGGGTCCGCCCTCGCTCTCCGGAGAGGAGCGGGCCGACATCCTCGTCGTCGGCTCGGGGATCGCCGGCCTCTCCGCCGCCTATGAGCTGACGCAGGCCGGCCGCTCCGTGATCGTGCTCGACCGCGGTCCGCTCTCGGGCGGCATGTCGGCCCGAACCACGGCTCACCTCGCCTCCGACTGCGACGACTACTACCACGCGCTCGTCTCCAGCCTTGGCCTCGAGGCCGCCCGCACCTTCCATCAGAGCCACGTCGCTGCGATCAACCGGATCGAGGCGATCCAGGAGGCGGAGGCGATCGACTGCGACTTCGCACGCCTCGACGGCTATCTGTTCGCGGCGTCCGAAGGCGATGTCGGCCTGCTCGACCGCGAGCTGGAGGCGTGCCAGCGCGTCGGCGTCACCGGCGTCGAGCGCCTGGAGAGCGCGCCCCTGCCGGGCGCCGCCGGACGGGCCTGCCTGCGTTTTTCCGGCCAGGGCCGCTTTCATCCGCGCAAATACATGAACGGCCTCATCGCGGCGCTGCGGCGGGACGGCGCCCGGCTCTACGCCAACTCGCCCGTCGAGAGCGTGGAGGAGGCCGATGGCGGCGTGGTTGCGAAATGCGTCGGCGGCGCGCGCGTGCGCTGCGACGCGGCGGTGATCGCGACCAATTCGCCCGTCAACGACTGGATGGCGATCCACACCAAGCAGGCGCCGTACCGGACCTATGCCTTCGCCGCCCCGGTTCCGAAAGGCTCCGTGCCCGACGCTCTCTTCTGGGATACGGCCGATCCCTACCATTACGTCCGGCTGCAGCCCCGCAACGACGACGAGGACGTGCTCATCGTGGGCGGCGAGGACCACAAGACCGGCCATGCCGGCGCCGACGAGATCCGGGAGCGGATCGAGCGCCTGGAGGCCTGGGCGCGGGGGTTCTTCCCCACGATGGGGATCGTGGAGCGGATCTGGTCGGGCCAGGTGCTGGAGCCGACCGACCGGCTCCCCTACATCGGGCGCAATCACGGCAACGCCGCGATCTATGTCGCGACCGGAGATTCCGGACAGGGCATGACGAGCGGGGTGGCCGCCGGCATCCTTCTGCGGGAGCTCGTACTCGGCCGCGAGCATGCCTGGGCGGCGGCCTTCGACCCGCGCCGAAAGCCGGCCTCGGTCGCCGCCGCGACGGAATATCTGAAGGAGAACCTCGATGTCGCCGCCCGCATGCTGGCGCATGTGACGCCGGGCGAGGTGAAGAGCGTGGAGGATCTGCCGCCGGGCAGCGGCGCGATCATACGCAGGGGCCTCGGCAAGATCGCGGCCTACAGGGCTGAGAGCGGCAGGCTCTATCTCCATTCGGCGAGTTGCACCCATGCCGGCTGCGTCCTCGAATGGAATCCCTTCGAGATGTGCTGGGACTGCCCCTGCCACGGGTCGCAGTTCGCGCCAGACGGCGAGGTGCTGAACGGACCCGCCATCCACCCGCTCCGCAATCCGGACTGAGGCGGCGGACGGAATCCCGGAAAGCGTCAAGAGCGGCACCGGCCGCGTCATGGCCGCGCCCGGGCGCGGGCGCTAGTTCCCTTCGTGCAAGATGCGATGGGAGGGCGCCTATGCGGACGCAGGTCGGAATTCTCGGGGCCGGGCCGGCCGGGCTCCTGCTGTCCCATCTTCTCCACCTCGAGGGGATCGATTCGGTGGTCCTCGAGGACCGCAGCCGATCCTATGTCGAGAACCGCATCCGCGCCGGCGTGCTCGAGCAGGTCACCGTCGACCTCCTCAACGACACGGGCCTCGGGGAGCGCATGCAGCGCGAGGGGCTCGTCCATCACGGCGTCGAGTTCGCCTTCGCCGGGCGCCGGCACCGGATCGATTTCGCCGATCTCACCGGCGGCAAGGCCATCACGGTCTACGGCCAGCACGAGGTGGTTAGGGACATGATCGCCGCCCGCCTCGCCGCGGGCGGCCAAATCCTTTTCGAGGCGCGCGCCACCGCCGTCGAGGACATCGAGAGCGAGCGCCCGCGCATCCGTTACGAGCACGAGGGCGAGGTGCGCGAGCTCGCCTGCGACTTCATCGCGGCCTGCGACGGCTTCCACGGCATCGGCCGGGCGGCGGTCTCGGACGGGCTGCGGGTCTACGAGCGCCATTATCCGTTCGGCTGGCTCGGCATCCTCGCCGATGCCCCGCCGGCGACCGAAGAGCTCGTCTATTCGCGCCACGAGACCGGCTTTTCGCTGCTCAGCATGCGTTCGCCGCAGATGGCCCGGCTCTATCTCCAGTGCGATCCCGAGGACGACCTGAAGAACTGGCCGGACGAGCGCATCTGGGCGGAGCTCCACACCCGGCTCGAGGTCGGCGGCGGCCCTGCCGTGCCGGAGGGCCCGATCCTGCAGAAGAGCATCACGGCGATGCGGAGCTTCGTGGTCGAGCCGATGCAGGCCGGGCGGCTGTTCCTCGCGGGCGATGCCGCGCATATCGTTCCGCCGACCGGCGCCAAGGGCATGAACCTCGCCGTCGGCGACATCGTCGTCCTCGCCCGCGCGCTTGCCGGATATTTCCGGCAGAACCGCACGGACGGGCTCGAGACCTATTCCGACGTCTGCCTGCGGCGGATCTGGAAGGCCCAGCGCTTCTCGTGGTGGATGACCTCGATGCTCCACATCTTTCCCGACGCGACGGCTTTCGACGACCGGCTGCAGCTCGCCGAACTTGACTACGTCACCGGCTCCCGGCCGGCGCTGCAGGCGCTCGCCGAGAACTATGTCGGGCTGCCTTTCGGCTGACGGGCCCGCTCCGCGGCCGGGGCCGGCGCACTTGCGGGCCGCCGCCGCGGAGCGTAGAGAGGCCGTTCCGCACGTCTTGCAGGTTCGCGGATGGCCGAGACTCCGTCTGTTGCCGAAGCGTCGCTGCCGCTTGAGCGCGACTTCTTCCTGCGCTCGTTGCTTCGGCAACTCTCGGGCACGCTCGAGGACGTCGTCGGGCTCGACGAGGCGTCAGGCTATATCAGCGTGGTCGGCGGGGCGATGGGAGAGGACATCGACGCCGCCTACCGCACCGCGCTCAAGGTGGAACGCCTGAGCCCGCGCCAGGTGAGCGAGGTTCTCGTCGACCTGAAGCGCCGCATCCAGGGCGATTTCTACGTGGTGGAGGAGACCGCCGACCGCATCGTGCTCGGCAATCGCCGATGTCCGTTCGGCGCGATGGTGGCCGGCCGCCCGTCGCTCTGCATGATGACCTCCAACGTCTTCGGCCGCATCGCGGCGGACAATATCGGCTATGCCAGGGTCGAGATCCCGCGCGCGATCGCGAAGGGCGACCGGGAGTGCCTGGTCGTGGTCCATCTGAATCCCTCGGCGAAGGCGGAGCCGAGCGCACGCGAATATTTCGGGCGGGTGGACGCGGCCCGCGGATGAGTGCGGGCGTCCTCTCGGATTTCGATCGTCTGTTCAACCTCTTGCAGGAGCCGACCTTCGTTCTCGGACCGGATGGAAGCATCGTCAGGGCGAACCCGGCGGGCGAGAAGCTCCTCGGCGGCGCGGCGCCGGATGCCCTTCTCGCAAGCGTCGCCGATCCGCTCCACCTGCGGCGCCTGATCGCGACCGCGTCCGGCATGGGAAGCCCGATTCCCGGTGCGATCGTCGTCGGGCCGGACGGAGAGCGCGCGCGCCTGAAGGTGCGGGCGGCGCGTTTCGGGGGCGACGGGCCGCGGCCGGCCGTGCTGCTCCAGGTCTTTCCCGGCGAGAGCGAGTTCGCCGTCCTCACGCGGAAGGTGCGCGAGCTCAACGACGAGATCCGCCAGCGGCGGGCGGCCGAGGTTGCGCTTGCCGCGGCGCTCCGCAGCAGCCGGAGCATGCTGAACGAGCTGCACCACAGCGTCCGCAACACGACGCAGATGCTGCTCGCCATGCTGGCGGACGCACGCCGGGCCGCCGGCGGGGCGACCGCCGAGGACGTGCTGACAGTGCTGCGGCGGCGGGTTCTCGGGCTCGCGGCCGCCCAGCAGCTCCTCTACCGCTCCGACCGGATGAACAGCGTCGCCGCGCGCGCTTTGCTCCAGAACGTCCTTTCCGGCCTTCGGGAGGAGCTCGGGTCCGTCCGCGTCCGGCTCGATGTCTCCGACGTCGAGCTTTCCAACGAGGTGGCGGTCCCGGTCGCGCTCCTCGCAGCCGAACTTGCCGCCGCCGCGGGCCGGGCAATATCGGTAGCAGGCGAAGGAACTCTCGTGATAGGGCTGCGTTCCCGGGCGGGTGGGTACGAACTTTCGGTCGGGTGCCATGGATTGCCGGGGCGGGACCTCGTCGACCATGGACTGGATGTCCGCGCCGTCAAAGGATTGGTCCTCCAGATGGGCGGGGTGCTCGCGGCTTCCGAAGGACCCGAATACGTCATCAGCTTCCACGACATGCACAGCAAGGGGGCTCTCCCGTGAGACGATCGGAACATCGTGCCGCCTCGCGAGCCGCTACGTCCGGCCCGGCGGAGCGCCGCTCCCGTCCGCGGGTGCACCCGCGCGCGCTCCGGCGCGCCCCGCAGCTCGCGCCGGAACGGCATTGCGGATCGGGCGATGACGACGGCCGCTCGCCGCCGGGCGGTCCGGACTCCCTGACCGGGGGGCTCTTCCGTCCGTCCCGGTCGGAGCTTCCGAAACCCGGCGCCGGCCAGGCCAGCCCCTCCCGGATCCTCATCGTCGAGGACGAGTGGTTCATCGCGATGGAGAGCGACGCCATCCTGCGCGAGAGCGGCTATACCGTGGTGGGAATGGCGATGACCGCGGACGACGCGGTCGAGCTCGTCGGGCGGGAACGGCCCGATCTCGTGCTGATGGACATCCGGCTGCGTGGCGAGCGGGACGGCATCGACGCCGCGATCGAGATCCGCGAGCGCTTCGGCGTAGCCTGCCTGTTCGCCACCGCCCATTCGGAGGCGGCACTGCGGGAGCGCGGCTCCGCCGCCGCGCCGGCGGGCTGGATCACGAAGCCGTTCTCCGAGCAGCAGCTTCTGACCGCGGTGCAGAACGCCCTCCAGGCACGGCAGTGATCCGCGGGCGCCCGAGCGCGCCGGCACCGCTTCCCGCCAGCCATGCGGTCTCCCGCGCCGTCGGCGGAACTTCGGACGCCGCGCCCGGGCAGATCACGCCCTGTTCACAATCGTCGTGTCACACATCGTCCGAACGCTGGACCAGACTTGATGTCCAAGATCGACAGCTTCCTCGCGCGCCGCCGCATCGCCTATTTCTCGATGGAGATCGCCCTTTCGCCGGCGATCCACACCTATTCCGGGGGGCTCGGCGTGCTGGCGGGCGACGTCGCCCGCTCCTGCGCCGATCTCGACCTGCCGGTCGTCTTCGTCACGCTCCTGAGCGAGTCGGGCTACCTCCGGCAGGAGATCGACGCCGCGGGCCGGCAGGTGGAGCACGCGGATCCGTGGAACCCCGCGCAACATGCGGTGCCGCTCGAGGCGATGGTGGCCGTCGAGATCGAGGGCCGGCGCGTCTGGATCCGGCCCTGGCTCTACGTGCTGACCTGTCCGCTCGGCAATACCGTCCCGGTGATCCTGCTCGACACCGACATCCAGCAGAATGCGGAGAGTGACCGGCTCCTGACGGACCGCCTCTATGGCGGCGACCTGGCGTACCGCATCAAGCAGGAGATCGTGCTCGGAATCGGCGGCGAGCGCATCCTGCGCGCGCTCGGCTTCACGATCTTCAAGTACCACCTCAACGAAGGACACGCCGCCTTCCTGGCGCTCAGCCTTCTCAAGTCCTACCGGCGGCGGACGAACACCTGGGGCGGCTCGCTCCTCTACGAGGTCGACCCGGTCCGCGACCTCTGCATCTTCACCACCCATACGCCGGTCGAAGCGGGCCACGACCGTTTCCCCTACGATCTCGTGCAGGGCACGCTCGGCGATTTCATCGAACTCGAGCAGCTGAAGCTGCTGGCGGGCGAGCAGGAGCTCAACATGACCCGGCTCGCGCTCAATCTGAGCGGCTTCGTGAACGGCGTCGCCCGCCGCCATTCCGAGACCGCGCAACGCATGTTTCCGGGCTACACGATCCGGGCGATCACGAACGGCGTGCACGCGCCGACCTGGACCCATCCGAAATTCGCGGAAAAGTTCGAGGCCGCCGCCCCCGGCTGGAGCCACGAGCCCGAGATCCTCGCCAGGATCGACGAGCTGCCGGACGAGCCGATCTGGGCGGCGCATGCCGCCGCCAAGCACGAGCTCGTCGCCAAGGTGGCGGAGCTGACCGGCGCGGCGATGGATCCGGAGCGCCCGATCCTTGCCTTTGCCCGCCGCATGACGGGCTACAAGCGGCCGGACCTCCTGTTCACGGATCTCGGGGAGCTCACCCGCATCGCGGCGGAGCGGCCGTTCCAGATCGTGATGGCCGGCAAGGCGCACCCGAACGATGCCGAGGGCAAGCGCCTGATCGAGGTCGTCCACCGGCATATCGGCGCGCTCGAGGGCAAGGTCGCCGTCGCGTTCCTGCCGAACTACGATTTCGCGCTCGCCCGCTATCTGGTCGCCGGCGCCGACATCTGGCTCAACACGCCGATGCCCCCGCTCGAGGCGTCCGGCACGAGCGGGATGAAGGCCGCGATCAACGGGGTCCTCAATTTCAGCGTCCTCGACGGCTGGTGGGTGGAGGCCTGCACGGAGGGCGTGACCGGCTGGGCGATCGGAAAGGACCACGAGACGGGGTCCGATTCGGCGGCCGAGCTCTACGAGAAGCTCGGAAACACCGTGCTGCCGCTCTGGTACGACGACAGGCCACGCTGGATCTGGATGATGAAGCAGTCGATCTCGAAGATCGGCTCGTACTTCAACACCCAGCGGATGATGCGCCGCTATGCCACGGAAGCCTATCTCGGCTGAGCCGGCTCCGGCATCGCCTCGCCCATCTCGCCGAGGAGCCGCTCCACGTCGGCGCGTCGGCAGAGCTCGGTGCCGGGCGTGAGGACGGCGGCGGCGCCCGCGGCGACGCCGAGCGCGAAGGCCGCGCGCGGCGCCATCCCCGTCGAAAGGCCGTGCACCATCGCGCCGAGGAAGCTGTCGCCCGCCCCGACCGCGGAGCGCGCCTTCACCTGCGGCGCGGCAAGCCGGTGGACCTCGTCGCGGGTCGCGAGCAGGGCGCCATCCGCGCCGAGCGTGAGCGCGACCATTTCCGCGGCCCCGCTCCGGGCGAGCGCGCGCGCCGCCTCGTCCTGCGCGGCCGGCTCGCGGAGCGGCCGCCCCGAGAACGCTTCGAGTTCGGAAAGGCTCGGCTTGACCAGATGGAGTCCGCCCCGGCGCAGCGCCGCGACCAGGGCGTCGCCGGACGTGTCGAGCACAAACTTCGCGCCGGCGGCCGCCGTCGTCTCCGCCAGCTCGGCGTAGACCTCCGTGCGGATGCCGCGCGGCAGGCTCCCGCTCGCGACGAAATAGCGGCAGCGGACCGCGTGTACGAGTTCGGCGCAGGCCGCCGTCTCGGCGTCGGCAATCTCGGGCCCGTCCGGCACGAAGCGGTACTCCCGCCCGGTCGAGGCCTCGTAGACCATGTAGCTGATGCGCGTGTGCCCGGCGATGCGGACGAGCCGGCGCGGGATGCCCTCGCGGCCGAGAAGCTCGTCGAGAAGCGCGCCGGTCGCGCCGCCGGCAAGCGCGACGGCGAGCGCCTCGCCGCCCAGCTCGTGCACGACGCGCGCAACATTGATGCCGCCGCCGCCCGGGTCGTAGCGTTCGTTCGTCGTGCGCACCTTGTGCGTCGGGACGACCGTTTCCGCCTCGCTCGAGCCGTCGATGGTCGGGTTGAGCGTCAGCGTCACGATGGGCGTGACGAGCCCGGAAACCGCGCCCTGGTACCAGCCGGACCGGGCGAGGCAGCGCATCCCCGCCTGGTCCGCCTGCGCCAGCCATTCGCGGGCGGTGCGCCCGCCGATCCGGGCCTCGGGGCAGAGATCGACGAGCGGCGCGAGCGCGAAGGCCCGCTCGGTCAGCCGCGCATGCGGGATCTGGAGCCCGTCTTCGGCGATCTCGATCTCGCCGTAGAGCAGGATGTCGATGTCGATGGTGCGCGGGCCCCAGCGCTCCGCCCGCGTCCTGCCCATGCCCTTCTCGACGGCGAGCACGGCGTCGAGCAGCGCATGCGGATCGAGGTCCGTCTCGACCAGGGCCGCCGCATTGAGGAAGGCCGGCTGGTCGGTGACGCCCCAGGGCGGGCTCTCGTAGAGGGCCGAAATGCCGATCATCCGGACGCGGGCGAGCGCGGAGAGGCGCTCGAGCGCCGCCGCGATGTTGGCCATGCGGTCGCCGAGATTGGCGCCGAGCCCGAGGACGGCGCGGATCAACGCCGTGCCTGCCCGGCCGGCCGTGCGGCGCGTATCGCGGTCGCGACCTTTGCCGCGTCGACATGGGGGGCGACGTCGTGGGCGCGGATGATGGCGGCGCCGGCGAGCATGGCGGCGACATGGGCCGCGATCGTCGCCGCGAGGCGGTCGCCGGCCCCGCGCCCCGTCAGCCGTCCGAGCAGCGACTTCCGCGACATGCCGACGAGGAGGGGAAGGCCCGGCGCGGCGAGCTCCGGCAGGCGGGCGAGGAGCTCGAGCTGCTGTTCCGGCGTCTTGCCGAAACCGAAGCCCGGATCGAGCACGATCCGGTCCGCCGGCACGCCGGCCGCATGCGCGAGCGCGAGCGAGCGGTCGAAGAAGCGGAGGCAGGCGAGGACGGGATCCCCCTCGGTGCCGGCCGAGGAGCCGAGCAGGCCGGGATTGTGCATGATCACGAGGCCGGCCCCGTGCTCGGCCGCCACCGCGGCCATGTCGGGATCGCCCTGCAGGCCCCTTACGTCGTTCACCACATGCGCCCCGGCCCGCAGGGCGGCGTCGGCCACCTCGGCCTTGATCGTATCGACGGAGATCGCGGTCCCGCCCGCCGACAGCGCCTCGATGACGGGCAGGATGCGCCGCCGCTCCTCGCCGGCGGTGACGGGCTCCGCGTTCGGCCGGGTCGATTCCCCGCCTATGTCGAGGATCGCCGCCCCGTCGGCGGCCATGCGGCGGCCCTCCGCGATCGCGCTCGCAGCCTCGAAGAAGCGGCCGCCGTCCGAAAACGAATCCGGCGTGACGTTCACGACGCCCATGACGAGCGCGGGGGCGGCGGCGCCGGCAGCCGTCCTGCGGCGCAGGAGTTCGGCGAAGGGCCGGCCGCGATCCGGGCCGGTTGCCGTCGGGACTGCGTTTCCAGAGGCGCCGATCATCGGCGCCACCGCTAGCCCATGCGCCTCCGCGAGGCAATCGAGCCGGCGGCGTTTACGCGGCCTTAGAGCCGCCTGGCGTATCGGGCGTGGAACGCATCCGACGGAGAGGGGCCATGGCGGAGACGAGGCTCTCCATCCTACATGTCGTGCGGTCGCCGATCGGCGGGATCTTCCGCCACATCGCCGATCTCGCGCTGGCGCAGACAAGGGCCGGTCACCGGGTCGGCATCCTCTGCGATTCCTCGACGGGTGGCGCATTCGAGGCCGAGATGATCGCGCGCCTCGCGCCGGAGATCGCCGAGGGCGTCGAGCGGATCCCCATGACGCGCGCGATCGGGCCGCGGGACCTGCCGACCGTGCTCGCCGTCGCCCGCACCGCCCGCAGGCTGCGACCCGACGTCATTCATGCGCACGGCGCCAAGGGCGGCGTCTACGGGCGCCTCGCC
This sequence comes from Propylenella binzhouense, assembly GCF_009866965.1. Classification (GTDB taxonomy): domain Bacteria; phylum Pseudomonadota; class Alphaproteobacteria; order Rhizobiales; family Afifellaceae; genus Propylenella; species Propylenella binzhouense. Next base: position 10,206 of record NZ_SPKJ01000065.1, read on the forward strand.
GGCGCGCTCGAGCGCAGGCGCGGACGGCCGGTCTGCGCCTTCTATGCGCCGCACGGGGGCAGCCTGCACTACGATCCGAAATCGCTCGAGGGCCGGGTCTACTTCAAGGTGGAGCGCGCGCTCGAGCACCTGACCGACGGCCTCGTCCACGTCTCCCGCTACGAGCAGCAGACCTACCGCGAGAAGGTCGGCATTCCCCGCTGCCCCGCCCATGTCGTGCACAACGGCCTCCGCCCCGAGGAGTTCGATCCGGTGTCGCCCGCGCCGGACCCGGTCGACTTTCTCTATATCGGCATGATGCGCGACCTGAAGGGCGTCGATCTCTTCATCGAGGCGCTCCGCGCGACGGCGCGGTCGAATCCGGCCGTGCGGGCCGTCCTCGTGGGGGACGGTGAGCCTGCGGACATGGTGCGCTACCGCGCCATGGTGGCGGAAGCTGGTCTGGGCGAACGGGTCCGCTTCGAGCCGCCGATGCCCGCGCGCGGCGCCTTCGCCCTGGCGCGCACGATCGTCGTTCCGTCGCGCGCGGAATCGCTGCCCTATATCGTGCTGGAGGCCGGCGCCGCCGGCCTGCCGATGATCGCGACCCGGGTCGGCGGGATTCCCGAGATCTTCGAGGGCGAGGCCGACAAGCTCGTCGCGCCGGGAAGTGCCGCCGCGCTTGCGGCCGCAATGGCCGGCGCGCTCGGCGATCCCGCGCGGATGGCGGACGACGCGGCGCGCCGGCGCGGGCGTCTCTCCCGCCAGTTCTCGCTCGCGCACATGGTCGAAAGCATCGAGGCCATCTACCGGGCCGCGCTCGCGCGGAGGATCCCCGGCAGCCGGCCGGGCGACTCCGGCAACGATCCCGGCCGGCCGGGAGAAAGTGCGCGCGCCGCTTGACGGAACTCCCGCCTGTCGGTCTCGTTCCGCCGCCTGGCGGCGCAGCGGGAGACAGGGAGCAGATGGCGGCGGAAGACGGTCGTAACCTCGATTCGAGCTCGGTGCGCGACGCCTATCGCAGGTGGGCACCGGTCTATGACGTCGTCTTCGGCAAGGTGATGGAGGCCGGGCGGCTGGCCGCCGCCCGTGCGGCGAGCCGCCCCGGCATCCGCCTGCTCGAGGTCGGCGTCGGCACCGGCATCGCGCTGCCGGCCTACGATCCGACCTGCCGCGTGACCGGCATCGACCTTTCGCACGAAATGCTCCTGCGGGCCGCAAGGCGCGTCGCGGAGGAGCGGCTTTCGAACGTCGACGGTCTCGCGGTGATGGACGCGGCGCGGCTCGCCTTTCCAAACGCCGCGTTCGACGCCGCCGTCGCGATGTTCCTCATCACGGTCGTGCCCGACGTGCCGGGCGTTCTCGCGGAGATGGAGCGCGTCGTCCGGCCGGGCGGGGAGGTGGTCCTCGTGAACCATTTCGCGGCACGGTCCGGCCCGCGCGCGGCGATCGAACGGATGATGGCCCCGCATGCGCGACGGCTCGGCTGGCACCCCGATTTCCCGATCGAGGCGGTGACCGGGCAGACCCGGCTCGCGCTCGTCGAGGTCCGCCCGGTCCGGCCGTTCGGAATCTTCACCCTTCTCCGCTTTCGCAAGAACGTCGCATAGAATCGGTCAGACTGACTTGATGCCGGCGGCGGCCGCCGCACCGCCGTCTGCCTTGGAGCCGAAATGGCTGACACGGATACGTCGAACAGCGACGAGCGTTTCGCGGCTCTTGTCGCCGATCGCCTCGCCGCGGCGAGGATTCCGCTTGGCGCGACGGCGCTCGTGCTTGCCGTCGGCGCGGCGCTCGGGCTCGCTTCGCTCGATTTCGCCGCAATCGCCTTCGTGGTCGTCCTCTTCGCGACGGGGTTCCTGCCGCGGCGGGCGATCGTCCCGGGCGCGCGCCGCGCCGCGCTGGCCTCCGGCGCCGTCTGGCCCGGCACGTCGATCAAGGCGGTGGTCGCCGCCCTCCAGGATCCGGCGATCGTGCTCGACCGCACCGGCGTGGTCCGGTTCCTCAACGAGAGGGCTTCGTCCGCCTTCCCGCTGACGCGGGTCGGCAACCTGCTGGCGCTCACCTTCCGCTCGCCGGATCTCGTGCAGGCCATCACGGACGTGCTGGAAGGCCGCCGCTCCAGCGTCCAGTACAACGAGGGCGGCCAGGGCGGCCGGACGTTCTCCGTCGTCTTCAGCCCGATCCACGAACCGTCGGGCGGGGATGCGTTCGCGCTCGTCGTCTTCGACGACATCACCGACCGTCTGGCGGTCGCGCGCATGCGCTCGGACTTCGTGGCGAATGCCAGCCACGAACTTCGCACGCCGCTCGCCTCCCTGACCGGGTTCATCGAGACCCTGCTCGGCCCGGCGCGGAACGATCCCGCGGTCGCGGAGCGGTTCCTGAGGATCATGCTCGAGCAGGCCAACCGGATGCGCCGCCTTCTCGACGACCTCCTCTCGCTGTCGCGGCTCGAAATGCGCGTCCACCGGCGCCCGACGGAGAGCGTCGACGTCGTCACCGCGCTCCGCCACGTGGTCGATGCGCTCGCCCCGGTCGCGGAGCGCTACGGCGTGGAGGTCACGCTCGATCTGCCGGACAGGCCGGTCGCGGTCCGCGGCGAGCCCGACGAGCTCGTCCAGGTCTTCCAGAACCTCGTCGAGAACGCGATCAAGTACGGCGCAAGCGGCAAGAAGGTGGCGATCAAGGCCGAGAGGATCTGCGCCGACGGCGGCCGCGACCAGGTCCGCGTGCGCGTGCGGGACCATGGTCCCGGCATTGCGGCCGAACACATTCCCCGCCTCACGGAGCGCTTCTATCGCGTCGATGTCGGCGCGAGCCGCGAATTGCAGGGTACCGGACTGGGACTCGCGATCGTGAAGCACATCCTCACGCGCCATCGCGGCACGCTTGCGATCGAGAGCGAGCTCGGCCGCGGCTCGGAATTCACCGTACTTCTGCCAGCCGTCGTCGCGGAAGTCGAAAACGCTAATAAACCCAATAGTTTGTGATGTAATCGAAATGTCGCATCGGCGACATAAAATAAGAGACGAGGACCAATAGGGTCCCGGCCGTAGCGTCGCCCTTGGGCGCGCAGGCGGCACCTCGGCCGCAACTCAACAGGGAGCCATTCCATGAAGCTTCACACGCTAGCGGCTGCGGCCGGCCTGGCGCTCGGCACGCTGGCCGGCGTTGCGCAGGCTGCGGACATTTCCGGCGCGGGCGCCACCTTCCCCTACCCGATCTATGCGAAGTGGGCGGATGCCTACAAGAAGGAGACCGGCAACGGCCTCAACTACCAGTCGATCGGCTCCGGCGGCGGCATCAAGCAGATCAAGGCGAAGACCGTTACGTTCGGCGCCACCGACGCCCCGCTGAAGGGCGAGGATCTGGACGAGGCCGGCCTCGCGCAGTTCCCGACCGTGATGGGCGGCATCGTGCCGGTCGTGAACCTCAAGGGCGTCGAGCCGGGCGAGCTCGTCCTCGACGGCGATACGGTCGCCAAGATCTTCATGGGCGAGATCACCTCGTGGGACGACGCGGCGATCAAGAAGCTCAATCCCGACGCGCAGCTGCCCTCGCAGGCGATCGCGGTCGTCCATCGTTCCGACGGCTCCGGCACGACCTTCAACTTCACCTACTACCTGGCCGAGGTCAGCCCGGAGTGGAAGGAGAAGGTCGGCTCGGCGACTGCGGTCGAGTGGCCGGTCGGCATCGGCGCGAAGGGCAATGAGGGCGTGTCGAACAATGTCGGCCAGACCGACGGCTCGATCGGCTATGTCGAGTATGCCTATGCCAAGCAGAACAAGCTGATCTACGCCGATCTCATCAACAAGGACGGCCAGAAGGTCGAGCCGACCGCGGAGTCCTTCTCGGCGGCGGCTGCGAACGCCGACTGGAAGAGCGTTCCGGGCTACGGCGTGATCCTCGCCAACCAGCCGGGCGCCACCTCCTGGCCGATGACGGCGGCGACCTTCATCCTCATCCACAAGGACCCGAAGGATCCGGCCGCGGCCGCCGAGGCGCTGAAGTTCTTCGACTGGGCCTACGCGAAGGGCGACGAGATGGCGCTCGAGCTCGACTACGTCCCGATGCCGGACAATGTCGTCGAGAGCATCCGCGCGATGTGGGCCGAGCAGATCCAGGCCAACGGCAAGCCGGTCTACACGGCGCAGAAGTAGGAACGATCCGGGCGAGGGCCGGGGCGGCTTCCGCCGCCCCGGCCCCGACCTGCCGTCTCACCGTCACTCTCAGGAAGTCGTCATGTCAGAGCTTGCCGTCGGCGGTATCTCACGCGCGGAGCCTGTGCGCATCGCGGAGCGCGGCGCGCGGATCGCGCGTCAGAAGGTGAGCGACAGCGCCTTCCGCACCTCCACCTTCATCGCCGCGGTGATGGTTCTCGTGCTGCTCGGCGGCGTGCTCGTCTCGCTGATCTACGGCTCATGGCCCGCATTGCGGACCTTCGGCTTCACCTCCTTCCTGACCACCGAGGCGTGGAACCCCGTCACCGAGAAGTTCGGCGCGCTCGCCCCGGTCTACGGCACGATCGTCACGTCGATCATCGCGATGGCGATCGGGATCCCGATCAGCCTCGGCATCGCGACCTTCCTGACCGAATTCTGCCCGATGTGGCTGAGGCGGCCGATCGGTATCGCCATTGAGCTCCTCGCCGGCATTCCGAGCATCATCTACGGCATCTGGGGCCTGTTCGTGTTCGCGCCCTTCCTGCAGCGGAACGTTCAGCCCTTCTTCATCGAGCTCTTCCACGGCGTACCGGTGCTCAACAACCTGTTCGCGGGCCCGCCCTACGGCATCGGCATCTTCACCGCGGGCCTCGTGCTCGCGATCATGGTCCTGCCCTTCATCACCGCCATCACGCGCGACGTCTACCTGACGGTGCCGCCGGTGCTCAAGGAGGCCGCCTACGGCATCGGCTGCACCTCGCGAGAGGTGGTGCGGAAGGTCGTGCTGCCCTATTCGCGGGTGGGCGTGATCGGAGGCGTCATGCTCGGCCTCGGCCGCGCCCTCGGCGAGACCATGGCGGTTACCTTCGTCATCGGCAACGCGCACCGGATCACGCCGTCGCTGTTCGCGCCGGGCACCACGATCTCGGCCAGCATCGCCAACGAGTTCACCGAGGCGGAGGGCGAACTCTACACCTCGTCGCTCATCGCGCTCGGCCTGATCCTCTTCATCATCACGTTCATCGTTCTCGCCGCCGCGCGCTACATGCTCATGCGCATCGAGAGGAGGGTGGGTTGACCGACAAGTCTCTCTATGCGGGCCGCAGACGCCGCGACATCATCTTCCGCGGGCTCTCGATCGGCGCGACGGCGTTCGGCCTGGTCTGGCTCGCTTTGATCCTCGGGACCCTGTTCTGGGAAGGCGCGAGCGGATTGAACCTCGCCGTCTTCACCGAGATGACGCCGCCGCCCGGTTCGGCAGGCGGCCTTCTCAACGCCATCGTCGGCAGCCTCATCCTGACCGGGATCGGCGTGGCCGTCGGGACCCCGATCGGCATTCTCGCCGGCACCTACATGGCGGAATACGGGCGGCGCAGCCGGCTGACGATGGTCGTCCGGTTCATCAACGATATCCTGCTCTCCGCGCCCTCGATCGTCGTCGGCCTCTTCGTCTACGAGGTCATGGTCGTGCAGATGGGCCACTTCTCGGCCTGGGCGGGCGGCGTGGCGCTGGCGATCCTGGTGCTTCCGGTCGTCGTCCGCACCACTGAGGACATGCTTCTCCTGGTGCCGGACAGCCTCCGCGAGGCGGCCTCGGCGATCGGCATGACGCGCTGGGTCGTGATCCGCGGCGTCACCTACCGGGCCGCGCGCGCAGGCATCGTCACCGGCGTGCTCCTCGCCATCGCGCGCATCAGCGGCGAGACGGCGCCGCTCCTCTTCACGGCGCTCAACAACCAGTTCTTCAGCCTCGATCTGAACGCGCCGATGGCAAGCCTCCCGACGATCATCTTCCAGTTCGCGTTGAGCCCGTATGACGACTGGCAGCAGCTCGCCTGGACCGGCGCGCTCATCATCACGCTCGCCGTGCTGACGCTCAACATCGTCGCCCGCGTCTTCTCACGGTCAGGATCAGGCCAATGAATGCTCCCATGGTAGAGGCAAAAGCGCTGGCGAAGAAAATCGCCGTCTCGAATCTCGAATTCTATTACGGGGATTCGAAGGCGCTGAAATCGATCAACCTGCCGCTCTACGAGAAGAAGGTGACCGCCTTCATCGGCCCGTCGGGCTGCGGGAAGTCGACGCTGCTGCGCATCTTCAACCGGATCTACGATCTCTATCCGCGCCAGCGCGCGGAGGGCGAGGTCCTGCTCGACGGGAAGAACATTCTCGACCCGAGCGTGGACGTGAACCTTCTGCGCTCGCGCGTCGGCATGGTGTTCCAGAAGCCGACGCCGTTTCCGATGTCGATCTACGAGAACATCGCCTTCGGGCTCCGCCTCTACGAGAAGCTCGGCCGGTCGGAAATCGACGCGCGCGTGGAAGCGGCGCTGAGCCGGGCAGCGCTCTGGACCGAGGTGAAGGACAAGCTCAACGCCAGCGGCCTCAGCCTTTCCGGCGGGCAGCAGCAGCGGCTCTGCATCGCCCGGACGATCGCCGTCCAGCCGGAGGTCGTGCTCCTCGACGAGCCGGCCTCGGCGCTCGACCCGATCTCGACCTCGAAGATCGAGGAGCTGATCGACGAGCTCAAGGCGGACTATACGATCGCGATCGTCACCCACAACATGCAGCAGGCGGCGCGCGTCTCGGACTACACTGCCTTCATGTATCTCGGCGAGCTCGTCGAGTTCGACGAGACGAGCCGCATCTTCACGGCGCCGCGCGACCAGCGCACGCAGGACTACATTACCGGCCGGTTCGGCTGAGAGAGGAACGTGTGATGAAGCAGCATACCGTCACCGCGTTCGACGAGGATCTGAGCGCGCTCGCGAGCGCGATCGCCACGATGGGCGGGCTTGCCGAGCAGCTCGTCGCCCAATCGGTCCAGGCCCTCCTGAAGTCGGACCCCGAGCTCGCCCAGCAATGCATCACCGCCGACAAGAAGATCGACGAGCTCGAGCGGCAGATCGAGGAGCGGGCGATCACGATCATCGCCCGGCGCCAGCCGATGGCGCAGGACCTCCGCGAGATCATCGCCGCGCTCAGGATCGCCACCGATCTCGAGCGCGTCGCCGATCTCGGCAAGAACATCGCGCGCCGCGCGCTCGCGATCGACGCCCAGAAGTTCGGCCAGCGCCTGTTCGTCGGGATCGAGCATCTCTCCGCCCTCGGGCTCGAGCAGATGAAGCTGGTGCTCGACAGCTACGCCGCCCGCGACGTCGCCAAGGCGCGCGAAGTCTGGGCCAAGGACGACGATATCGACGCGGTCTACACCTCGCTCTTCCGCGAGCTGCTCACCTACATGATGGAGGATCCGCGCAATATCGGCATGTGCACGCATCTCCTGTTCTGCGCCAAGAACATCGAGCGGATCGGCGACCACGCGACCAACATAGCGGAGACGATCTGCTACCTCGTGACCGGCGAGCCGTTCGACGAGGCGCGCCAGAGCAGCACGACGCGCCTCACCCAGGCGGAGCAGGCCTGAGATGGCGAGGCCGCTCGTTCTTGTCGTGGAGGACGAGGAGCCGCTGACGATCCTTCTGCGCTACAATCTCGAGGCGGAGGGCTTCGCGGTCGAGACGATCGGGCGGGGCGACGAGGCAGAGATCCGGCTGCGCGAGCACCAGCCCGATCTCCTCGTTCTCGACTGGATGCTGCCCGGACTTTCCGGGATCGAGCTCTGCCGGCGGTTGCGCAGCCGCGAGGAGACGGCCCAGATGCCGATCCTCATGCTGACGGCACGCGGAGAGGAAGACGAGCGCGTTCGCGGGCTCGCCACCGGCGCCGACGATTATGTGGTGAAGCCCTTCTCCGTTCCGGAGCTGATGGCCCGCATCAAGGCGCTCCTGCGCCGTACGCGGCCGGACACGGTGACGACGCTCCTCAAGGCGGGCGATCTCGAGCTCGACCGCGAGACGTTCCGGGTGCGGCGCGGCGGCCGCGAGATCCATCTCGGGCCGACGGAGTTCCGGCTTCTCGAGTTCCTGATGCGCAGTCCGGGCCGGGTCTTCAGCCGCGAGCAGCTCCTGGACGGCGTGTGGGGCCGGGACGTCTATGTCGACGAGCGCACCGTCGACGTCCATGTCGGCCGTCTTCGCCGGGCGCTCAATCGCGGCCGGGCCCGCGACCCCATCCGCACCGTGCGCGGCGCCGGCTATTCCTTCAACGAGCAGTTCGAACGCGCCTGACGGAGGCGCCCGGCGGGGCGCTTCCGGTCCGGCCTGCGGTCAGGCGTGGGCGCGCTTCATGCGGCGGCGCGGGTCGGGCGTCTGATAGGCGATCCCGGCGTGATACTCGCAATAGGGCAGGCCTTCGAGCGACTGGTGGCCGCAGAAATGGAAGTCCGCGTGGCCGGGGTCGCCGATCGGCCATTTGCAGGTCTGCTCGGTCAGCTTCTCGATCGGAAGCCGCTTGGCGATCGGCACGACGAGCGCGTGCTTCCTTTCCGCGAGGGGCACGGGCGCCGGCGCGTGGAGCGGGCTGAGCGCGAGGGCGCCGACCGTCGCCGGGGTCGTGTGCTTGCGGGCGGCCGGCGCCGGCACCTGGGTGGTGCGGCGCTGGCGCTTGGTGGTCGTCGTCGGTTGTCCCCGGCCCGACAGGCCGAGCCTGTGGATCTTGCCGATCACCGCGTTGCGGGTGGCGCCGCCGGCGAGCTCGGCTGCAATCTGGCTGGCGCTTCTGCCCTCCTGCCAGAGCCTCTTCAGGAGCTCGACTCGTTCATCGGTCCAGGACATGTGGTCTCCTCGGCACCTTCATGATTGCCGCATCGATCCGAATCCCGCCACGCCCGCGAGTGCCCACGCATCCGCGCCCGACGCAAGAACTTGATTGGGATTCGGTCCAACGCACGACATGTCGTGCTTTACGTTTCGAAAATTATAAGGGCGGTGACTCGGCCACAAGAGTCCCCGAATCTTTTCCAAGCCTTTCGGCGGCGGATTGCGCGAAGTGAGTCGGGAATGCCACACTCCCGCCGGGTTCGCGCCGCCCCGCTCGCGCCGCGACAGCGCAGCCGGTTCGTCGGCTACCTGTCCGGGCGCCGGATGCGGGTCCGGCGCGCCGGCGCGTCCGGCTGCCGCGGGGAATTGCGCGCTTTCCGGCCCGCATGATAAGATGTTTCCGTATTGGCAGCCGCCCGCGGGCGGCTTTTTGATTTCTCAGAACCAGGCAGACCAATGTCCAACGAGGCCGCAGCGGATTCCGCCCTCTATTCAACCTACGCCCGCGCCGATCTCACCTTCGAGCGCGGAGAGGGGGCGTGGCTGATCGCCACCGACGGGCGACGCTATCTCGACTTCATGGGCGGGATCGCCGTCAACAGCCTCGGCCACGCGCATCCGCATCTCGTCGCGGCGCTGAAGGACCAGGCCGAGAAGCTCTGGCACGTCTCCAACATCTTTCAGATCGAGGGGCAGCGGCGGCTCGCCGCGCGGCTCGCCGCGGCAACCTTCGCCGACCGCGTCTTCTTCGGCAATTCCGGTGCCGAGGCGATCGAGGCGGCGATCAAGACGGCGCGCCGCTACCATTTCGTGAAGGGCCGGCCCGAGCGCTACCGCATCATCACCTTCGAGGGCGCCTTCCACGGCCGCACGCTCGCCGCGATCGCGGCCGGCGGGCAGAAGAAGTACCTGGAGGGCTTCGGGCCGCCGGTCGCCGGCTTCGACCAGGTCCCGTTCGGCGACCGCAAGGCGGTCGAGGCGGCGATCGGGCCCGAGACGGCCGCGATCCTCGTCGAGCCGATCCAGGGCGAGGGCGGCATCCGCGCCTTCCCGCCGGAGGAGCTGCGCTGGCTGCGCGCGCTCTGCGACGAGCACGGCCTTCTCCTCGTCCTCGACGAGATCCAGACCGGGGTGGGGCGCACCGGGCGGCTGTTCGCCTACGAATGGGCCGGCATCACGCCGGACATCATGGCGATCGCCAAGGGCATCGGCGGCGGCTTTCCGCTCGGCGCGTGCCTCGCCACCGAGGAAGCCGCCTCGGGCATGACCGTCGGCACGCACGGGACCACCTTCGGCGGCAATCTCCTCGCCATGGCAGTGGGCAACGCCGTGCTCGACGTGGTGCTCGCGGAGGGCTTCCTCGAGCGTGTCCGCACGGTCGGCGTGCTCCTGAAGCAGAAGCTCGCGGGCATCGTCGACGCCTATCCGGCGGTGCTCGAGGAGCTGCGCGGCGAGGGCCTGATGCTCGGGCTGAAGTGCCGGGTGCCGAACGGCGAGGTCGCCGCCGCCGCGCGCGAGGCGGGGCTCCTGCTCGTCGCGGCCGGCGACAATGTGGTGCGCCTCCTGCCGGCCCTCACCATCGAGGACCGCGAGGTGGAGGAGGCGGTCGCGCGGCTCGACCGGGCGCTCGCCCGGATCGCGAGGCGGGAAGCAGCGGAATGAATGCCGTCGCGACGCCCGGACAGCGGGTCCGGCACTTCCTCGATCTGACCGACCTCCCCGCGGCGACGCTTCGCGAGATCCTCGAGGAGAGCCGGCGGATGAAGGCGGACCGGGCCGGCGCCAGGCCGCTCTCCGGCCGCACGCTCGCGATGATCTTCGAGCGTCCCTCGACGCGCACGCGCGTCTCCTTCGATGTCGGCATGCGCCAGCTCGGCGGCGAAACCATCGTGCTCACCGGCGACGAGATGCAGCTCGGCCGGGGCGAGACGATCGCCGACACCGCGCGCGTGCTGTCGCGCTATGTCGACGGCATCATGATCCGGATCCTCGACCACGATGCGCTCCTCGAGCTCGCCGAAAACGCGACCGTGCCGGTCATCAACGGCCTGACGCAGGTCTCGCATCCCTGCCAGATCATGGCCGACGTCATGACCTTCGAGGAGCACCGCGGCCCGATCGCCGGGCGCAAGATCGCCTGGTCCGGCGACGCCAACAACGTGCTCGCCTCCTGGGTCCACGCGGCCGGCAAGTTCGAGTTCCGGCTCGACGTCGCAACCCCGCCGGAGCTGCCGCCGGACGCGGAGCTCGTGGAATGGGCGCGCCGCTCCGGCGCCGATGTCCGGTTCGGCGAGGATCCCGAGGCCGCGGCGTCGGACGCCGACTGCGTGGTCACGGACACCTGGGTGTCCATGGGGGATGACGAAGCCGAGCGGCGACACAATATATTGAGGCCATACCAGGTGAATCAGACCCTGATGGCCCGCGCCCGGCCCGGCGCGATCTTCATGCATTGCCTTCCGGCGCATCGCGGCGAGGAGGTGACGGCGGAGGTCTTCGACGGGCCGCAATCGGTCGTCTTCGACGAGGCCGAGAACCGGCTCCACGCCCAGAAGGGCATTCTCGCCTGGTGCCTGAGCAATCTGGACTGACGAGAGACATGCAAGAGGACAGAGTTACGGACGACCGGGCACTGCCGTTCCAGGTCGAAGGCCTCGACGTGCGCGGTCGCGTGGTCACGCTCGGCCACTCGATCGACACGATCCTGAGCCGTCACGATTTCCCCCGGCCGGTGAAGGTGCTGGTGGGAGAGGCGGCGGTGCTGGCGTCGCTGCTTGCGACGTCGCTCAAGGATGTCGGCCGCTTCATCCTGCAGACGCAGACTGACGGGCCGGTGTCGATGATCGTGGTCGACGTCAGGACGCCGGGCCAGATCCGCGCCACGGCCTCCTTCAACGCCGCGGCGGTGAGCGAGGCGGAATCCGAGGGCCGTGCCGATTCCGGCTCGCTGCTCGGCCGCGGCACGCTCGCCATGACCATCGAGCAGGGCAAGACGCAGCAGCGCTATCAGGGCTACGTCCCGCTCGAGGCCGAGAGCCTGCAGGAGGCCGCCCACACCTATTTCCGGCAGTCGGAGCAGATCCCGACCCGCATCAGGCTCGCCGTCGCGGAGATGTTCGACCGCGGCGCCGATGGCGCGGCGCGGCAGAGCTGGCGTGCGGGCGGCATCATCGGGCAGTTCCTGCCGGATTCGCTCGAGCGCATCCCGGTCCGGGACCTTCCGGGCGGCGACGCGCCGGAGGGGGCCGAATACGAGGATCCGGAGGACGACGATGCCTGGGTCGAGGCCGTCTCGCTCCTCGACACTGTCGAGGACCACGAGCTGACCGATCCCGACATCGAGGCGGAGCGCCTGCTCTTCCGGCTCTTCCACCAGCGCGGGGTCCGCGTCTTCGCGCCGACCGCGCTGCAGGACCGCTGCTCGTGCTCGCGCGAGCGCGTGCGGCAGGTGCTTGCGCAGTTCTCGCCGGAGGAGATCCTGGAATCGACCGTGGACGGCCGGATCGACGTGCGCTGCGAGTTCTGCGGCGTGCACTATCCGTTCGATCCGAAGGAATTCCTCCAGGAGAACTGAGCGCGCTCAGTTGAGGACGGGGCGGGCGTCCGGCAGATCGAGCGAGAAGGCGGGGATGGCGATCGTGATCATGTCGCCGTCCGCGCCGATCGCCTGGTAGGTGCCGACCATGATGCCGGACGGCGTCGGCAGCGGGCAGCCGCTCGTATAGGTGAAGCGTGCGCCGGGCTTGATGACCGGCTGCTCGCCCACGACGCCGAGGCCGCGCACGTCCTCCACCCGGCCGTTCTGGTCGGTGATGACCCAGTGGCGGGCGAGGATCTGGATCGGCTCGTCCGAGCCGTTTTCGATGGCGACCGTGTAGGCCCAGAAGAATCTCGGTTCGGTCGGATCCGATTCGTCGTCGAGATATTTGGGTTCGACGGTCACCCGGACGCCATTGCTGGTCTTGGAATACATCTTGGGGTCGCCCCGGGGTTCGCCGCAGGCCTCTGTGCGCCCGCTCGCGCGCCGGCGCAAGCCTGGCGCCCGCCTCTGGACGCGAGGAAGCCCGGCGCGTGCCGGGCTCCCGCTTCCCGTGCCGAGGTTCAGGCGGCCGGGCGGAACTCGCCGAACAGCTTTCCGACAGCGGTCTTGGTCGGCTCGCTCGCGTCCTGCGCCACCTTGGCCATCGTGCTCTGCAGGTCCTTCGTGTAGCTGACGAAGAAGTCGAAGCGCTCCCGCACGAAGGTGCTCTGCAGCTCGATCGCGTCGGCGAGCGAGGTCACGCCCATCATCTGGCGCGCGAGCTCGAAGCTCGCATCGGCCTGGGCCTTGGCGGCGTCGAGCGTCTTCAGGTTCATCTCGAGCAGCCCGTTCCGGGTCGTCTCCAGCGTGTCGCCCATCGCGTCGGTGGTCTCCTCCGCGCCCGTCTTCATCCTGGCATAGAGGTCGCGCGACTGGTTGATGCTGCGCTCCGTCCAGGAGCGGAAGATCTCGGGCACGTCGAAGGCGGAGGCGCGGAAGGCCTCGGTGGCGCGCGCCTCGGCGGCCTTTGCCGCCTCGCCGGCGGCGCTCGCGGTCTGCTCCGCAACCGTCTCCATCTGGTTGGCGGCTCCCGCCATTGCGGCGGCGGTCTGCCCCGCCGCTTCGCTTGCCGCCGGCTTCGCCCTGCGGGCCGGCTTCTCGCTCGGTACTCCGGTATCGGCCATGACAGCCTCCTGTGTGTCTGTCCGTCTTGGCCGATATATAGAACTGCCGATTGTGCAGTGCAACATGCTTGTGGCGCAAACCGGTGCCGGCCGGGCCGCGCGGGTTAACCATCCGGCCGGAAACGGGGCATTTCGCAGTCCGGAAGACTGGCCTGACCCTTATCAGTGGACTAACCTTCTGTTAACCACACAAGATGCAGGGTCCGAGGGGCGGTCCATGATGCATTGGCGCGATGCAGCGCTGACCTTCAGCGGAATGCCCGAACTGGCGAGGTGGCTCGCTTCGCCGGTCCCGGTCTGGCTGTGGTCGCGCGATGCCCGCCTTCTCCTGTGGGCCAATCCGGCCGGCGGGAGAGAACTCGGACTCCGCCACTTCTCCGATCTCGCCTCCGTCGAGCTTGCGCCGCAAGACCCGCTCCGGCGCGGGCTGGAGAGCGCCGCGCGGAATGCTGGCGAGGCCGGGACGCTCGCCCGCCTCCGCTTCCCCGGCTTCCGGGTGGGGCCACTGCTCTGCCGGGTCCGGCGGCTGAGGAGCCCCCAGGGCGAGCGCGTGCTCCTCGTCGAGGCGCTCGATGCCCGCCCGCATTGGGGCATCGAGTCGGACCTGCTCTCCTTCTTCTCGGGCGCGGATTTCCGCGCCGTCCTGGTCGGCCCGGAACTGCCGCCGGGCGAGCCGGCGGACGCGCGGGTCGTCGACGGGCGCGGGCTCGTCGCGCTTCCCAATCCGTCGGGGGTGGCGGGGCTCGCGATCGTTCCGCGCGAAGCCGGGCCGCCCGCCACGCACGCGTCCGGTCAGGACGTGCCGGCACCCGGCCCGCCGCCCCCGGCC
>NZ_SPKJ01000066.1 GCF_009866965.1 Propylenella binzhouense
CGATGCGGACCGGCCGGCGCATCTGCGCGCGCAGGCCGGCCGCGATCGCGCGGTGGAGGCCGGCGAGCGGGCCCCGGCCGGCGGCGGGCGCGCGCTTTCGGCATCCTATTCGCGGCCCTATCTCGCGCACGGTTCGATCGGCCCCTCGACCGCGCTCGCCCGCTTCGAGAAAAGCGTGCTGAACGTCTGGTCGGCGTCCCAGAACGTCTTCGCGCTGCGGGGCTGGATCGCCCGCACGCTCGGGCTCGATCCGGCGAACGTCGTCGTGCACCACGCCCAGGGCGCCGGATGCTACGGCCACAATCCGGCCGACGACGCGGCCTTCGATGCGGCCTATGTCGCGACGCTCCGTCCCGGCCGCACCGTGAGGGCGCAGTGGAGCCGGCGCGACGAACTCGCCGCGGACGCCTACGGCCCGGCCGCGTCGGTGCGCGTCGAGGCCGTGCTGGATGGGGCCGGCCGGCCGGCCGACTGGACATTCGAGCTCTGGAGCGCGGCCCACGGCCAGCGGCCCGGGTCGAACGGCGTCGCCAATTTGATCGGCGCCGAGGCGCTGCCCGATGCCGCGCCGCCGCCGAAGGAGACCTCCGATCCGGTCGATCCGGACGGCGGCGGGGCGATGCGCAATGCCCGGGCCCTTTACGACCTGCCGCACCAGCGCATCCTGCATCATCTGCTCGAAATGCCGGCGGTCCGGACCTCCTCGCTCCGCGGGCTCGGCACCTTCATGAACCTCTTCTCGATCGAGTGTTTCATCGACGAGCTGGCTGAGGCGGCGGGCGAGGATCCGCTCGCCTATCGGCTCGCGCTGACCGCCGATCCGCGGGCGCGGCGCGTGCTGGAGACCGCCGCGGCGATGGCCGGATGGGTCGCCGGCGCGCCGGCGGGCACGGGCACCGGCCGCGGCATCGCCTTCGGCCGCTACAAGAACCAGGCCGGCTACATGGCGATCGTGGCGGAGGTCCAGGTCGACGACCAGGTTTCCTTCAGGCGCGCCTTCGCGGCGGTCGATGCCGGCCTCCTCGTCAATCCCGACGGCGCGGCGAACCAGATCGAGGGCGGCATCGTGCAGGCGGCGAGCTGGGCGCTGAAGGAGCAGGTTCGCTTCGAGGGAGGCTCGTCGGCGGCGCTCGACTGGGACCGCTACCCGATCCTGCGCTTCTCCGAGGTGCCGGAGATCGAGATCCGCTTCGTCGGCGAGCCGCACCAGCCGCCGCTCGGCCTCGGCGAGGTGGCGCAGGGGCCGACCGCGGGCGCGCTCGGAAACGCCGTGGCGCACGCGCTCGGGGCCCGCATCCGCGACCTGCCGCTCACGCGCGCGCGGATCATGGACGCGCTGCTCGCCTGATCAGGCCGGTCTCGCCCGCGACCGCCGGGCGAGAATGGTCGCCAGCGCGACCGGCCGGAAGTTCCAGGCGTCGACGCCGACATCGTACTGGCCGGTCATCCGGGAAAGCCTGCCGTGGCTGTGGCCGTGCAGGTCGCGCCGGCGCCTGCCCATGCCGTTCCAGGTCCGGAACGGGTAGTGGCAGAGCACCAGGTCGACGCCGTCGACGGTCAGCTCCCGGTAGTGCTCGACGCTCAGCCATTCCGGGGCGCCGGTCGTCGCCTCGGGATCGTTGTTGCCGACGATCAGGTGCTTTCGGCCGTTCAGCCGGGCGAGCAGCGCCGAGATCCGCTCGGCGTCGCCGCGGGCGAAGTCGCCGAGATGCCAGACGACGTCGTCCGGCCCGACGGTCTCGTTCCAGAGCGCGAAGAGCGCCTCGTCATGGGCGGCAACGCTCGGGAAGGGCCGCTTGTCCAGGCGGAGCACGCGCGGATCGCCGAAATGGGTGTCCGAGGTGAAGAAGGTCGCCATCGGTGGAATGTGGGGTGCCGCGCTCAGACCGCCTTGACGTGATTGTCGAACGCGACGGGGAAGGTCGCCGGCCGGCCCGGCCCGGTATCGCTGGCGACGGGGAGGATCGTGCCGGCCCCGGACGTGGCGAGGAAGGCCCGGTTGCCGATGCCCGTCACGCCGCAGCCGTCGAAGAGGCGCTCCTCGGAGAGGATCTTCATCGTGGCGGCATCGATGAGGAGGATGCGGCCGCCCTTCGGGGAAGAGGCCGCGATCACCGAGCCGTCGCGGCTCCTCGCCATCGACCCGATATAGCCCTCGAGCGCAAGCGGCAGTTCCGGCCCGGAGGGGAGCAGCTCGACCGCGCTGTCGAGCGAGGCGCGGCCGATCACGGACGGGACGTCGACCGGGCTGCCCTCCCACTGGCCCCCGAACCAGACGAACTCCGAGCCGTCCACCGTCATGTGCCGCATCGACAGTCGGCCGAACTCGGCAGGCGTCTCGTGGCGGGCGAGGAGGTCTCCGGTCAGCCGGTCGACGAAGCTGATCGAGGAGCGCATCGTGTCGAGGTTGAGCTTCTCGCGCCCCGTCGCCGGATGGGTGGCGATCCCGCCATTCGCGATCGCAAGCGTGCGGCCGTCCGGCATCAGGATCAGCTCGTGCGGGCCGATCCCGTGACTGTCGAGCTCGCCGATGCGCCGGAAACCGTCGGTGCAGTCGTAGACGCCGACCACGCCGCGGGCGCCGTGGGCGTAGTCGCTCTCGGTCGAATAGAGGAGGCGGCCATCGGGGGCGAAGGCGCCATGGCCGTAGAAGTGGCGGTCGGGCGGGCAGGCGAAGCTTGCGGGCGAGCGCGCGCCGGCGACGTCGAAGCCGATGGCGAACGTGCCCGGGCGGCGCGCGAAGGCGACCGCCTGCCGGCCCGCCTGGTCGAGCACGACGTCGTGCCCGCGGGAGGGAAGCGCCACTTCGCGGACGGGCTCGCCGGATTCCGTGAAGACGAGGATCGCATAGCTGCCGGCCGCATTCCGGCACGGCGCGAGGAACACGAGGTCGCTCGCCGCGAGCGCGGCTGCCTGGCGCGGGGCAAGCCCGAGGGCGAGCGCCGCGCCCGCCCCGGTCAGGAGCGTCCGCCGGTCAATCGCCGTCCAGCGCGTTGAAGCCCGGCGAGAGCCCGACCGCCGGCGAATACTGGTCGTGGAAGAGGTTCTTGAGGCTTGAGAAGACCACCAGGGCATAGCTCACCTTGTCTCTCTGTGCCGGGTCCGTGAGGATCGTCTCCACGGGGGGCGTCAGCGCGCCGAGTGTGCGCGTGAGATTGTCGAACTCGAACGCGACAGAGTTCGCGATCCAGCTCTTCTCCTTGGGGAGGAGGCTCATCATCTCGGATTTCTCCGCGAAGCTCGTCAGCGCCCGCGCGGTGGCGTGCCAGTACTCCGCGGTGGAGCCGGACCGGTAGTAGGGCGCGGCGCGGGGCCGCGCGGTTTCGGGGCTGTCGCCGAGCGCCGGGCGGATGCGCTGGTCCGGCGTCTGCTCGAGGCCGGTCAGCTCCGCCTTCAGAAGCTCGGTCAGGGTCTCGGCGCGGGACCGGTAGACCGCATTCTCCGGGCCCGGCCGGGCCATCAGCCGGCTCCATCCGGTCTCGCCGAGCCAGCCGTCCCGCGCTTCGGCGGCAATGCCGGCGAGGTTCCTGGCGACGGCGGCGGCGAGGCCGCAGCTGAACGCCCCTTCGGCCGCGGTGACCGGCTCCTCGAAAAGCAGGACCTCGAGTGCGGGGAGCCCCTGCACCGCCGCGCTCTGGGATTTCAGCGCCCCCTCGCCGAGGAGCGCCGGGTTCGCTTCCGAGATCATCCGCCGGAGCTGGCGCTGGCCGATGCCGCGCGGGTCGGGCCAGAAGGCGAAGCGTTCGTAGCGGCCGCCATCGGCCATCGGCCCGAAGCGGAGGAAGTCCACCGCCGCCCAGGCCCGGAGCAGTTCGCGGAAGCCGGCCTGCGCGTCCTCGAGCTTCTTGGCGTCCGGCTCCTTGCAGAGCCGGTCGATGCGGCCCGCCAGCGTCGATGCGCTCTCGGCGAGCTGGCGGTAGTTCGGAACGATGTATTGCGTCACCGCGCGCTCGACGACCGCGGCCTGTCCCGCCTCGTCATTGGCCGCGGCCGCCGGCGCGGCGGTGGCCGCGAGGAGCGAAAGGAAGGCGAGGGCGGACGCGAGGATCCGGGTCATAGGCTCTCCAGATAGCGGAGGAGCGCGGAGCGATCGCGGGCCTCCAACGCGAGGAACTTCGCCCGCGCGCGCGCCGCCTCGCCCGCGTGCGCCCGGATCGCCGCCTCCAAGGTCCCCGCCCTGCCGTCGTGGAGATAGCGTCGGCGGCCCTCGCGCGGCGCGAGGTCGACGAGCGCGGGCGTGCGCCATTCGGATGACGCGACGCCGGGCCCGCCCACCCCGTCATCGAGGTGTTCGCCCATATCATGCAAGAGGAAATCGGTGAAAATGCGCACGCGTCCCCCGGCGGTGTCCGCCATGTCGGGGACATGGCACGCCGCACAGCCCGCCGCGGCGAAGAGGCGCGCCCCTTGGCCGCGGTCGGGCGCCGGCTTCTTCGCGGCCAGCCCGCGGAGATAATCGGCGACGAGCGTGACGATTTCGGCCGAGATCTCGTGCCCCTCGAAGAGGCCGCTCTCGCCGGTCGGCGCGGCGAGGCAGTCCGGCTCCGGTCTCGTGCAGTCGCCGTAGGGATGCGGAGCGGCTGCGCTCGAGAGGCCGAGATCAAGCGCGAAGGCGTCGGCGACCTGGGTCTCGAGATCGGCGCTCTCGCCCTTCCAGCCGTACCGGCCGACGCGCGGACCCTCCGCGGTCTCCACCATCCGCGGCCGGCCGGAGATGCCGTCCCCGTCGCGGTCTTCGGGGTCGGCGCGGGCGAGGATCGCCGCCTCGTCCACGCGCTCGCGGTCGCCGATGCCGAAGAGCGGCGGCGCGTTGCGGAGCGATATCCGCATTCCCGCCCGGAGAGCGCCGCGCGCAAGGTCCGGACGGGCTTCGAGCGAGCCGTCGGGCGCCAGCGCGGCGACGAGCGTCCCTTCGGCGGCGAGGCCGTTCACGGCGTGGTCCTGCAACTGCCGTCCGTAGGTCGGGTCCGGCGTGCCCGCCGCGTCCCCGAACCGGACGACGAGGCCCCGCGCCGAGATCCCGCCGTCCGGTGCCGCCGCGAAGCGCGCGCCGCCGGCGCCGGAATGGCAGGTGGCGCAGGCGCGCGCGTTGAACAGCGGGCCGAGACCGTCCGCGGCATCGGTGGAGGCCGGCGCCGGGACCCACAGACGCTCGAAGAGGGCGCGGCCGATCTCCCGGTCGAGCCCGGCATCGCCGAAGGCCAGGGCCGGCGCGAGGACCGTCGCGGCGGCAAGCAGGATGCGCGCTTTCGAGGTCATGCCGGCGGGTGGCCTCAAGCGACCCGCAGGATGCCCATCATGCCCGTCTCCTGGTGCTCGATGATGTGGCAGTGGAACATCCAGTCGCCGGGATTGTCGGCGACGAAGGCGACCTCGACGCGCTCCTTCGGCATCAGCAGAACCGTGTCTGCATGATGGACCGGCAGGTTCCGCTTGTTCGATTTCAGCACCTTGAAGCTGTGGCCGTGGATATGGATCGGGTGGATGTGGGGCGTCGCGTTGGCGAGCGTGAAGACGTAGCTCCTCCCCCGGGTCAGCGTCGCGAGCGGCGGCGGCACGGTCGAATGATCCCGCCCCGGCCAGGACTGCTTGTTGATCGCCCAGAAGGTCTGCGGCGCGAGGCAGAGCTCGCCGATGAACTTGCCGGTCTCCGGTGCGCCGCCCGTGACGGGCACCGGAGCGCCGACGGCGGCGGAGAAGTCGAACCGGAGATGCTCGGCATCCGCCATGCCGGGCTCCGGTATGATTGCCGCCCGGAGCGGCGCCGGATCGAAGTCCCGGCTGCGGAGCGGCGGCCCTTCCGTGCAGAACGTCGCGAGCGGCACGGGCTCCGCGGCGTAATAGTCGTAGAGGGTCGCCGAGCCGCCCGGCGCCGGCGTGCGCATGACGACGTCGAGCCGCATCGCCGGTCCGGCCCGCCAGGCCTTGAGCGGGAAGGGCGGCACGGCGATGCCGTCGACCGCCACCACGGCGCATTCGGCGCCTTCGATCCCGAGCTGCGTGATCCGGGTGCGGTCGACGTTCAGGATCCGGAGCCGGATATCGGCGGCGGAGGGAACGTTCAGCGTGGGGTTCACGGCGCCGTTGGCGGTCCGGATCTCCCCGAACGTGCCCGCCCGCCCGGCGCCTTCGGCGCTGTAGAACGAGCCGATCCCTCCGTCCGGACCGATGCTCCAGTCGCGCAGCACGATCAGGCGTTCGCCGTCATAGGGTTCCGTCTCGTCGCCTTCGATGATCAGCACGCCGGCAAGGCCACGCTCGAGCTGCTCGGCGGTATTGCAGTGCGTGTGGAAGAAGAACGTCCCCGTATCGGGCGGCGTGAACTCGTAGTCGAAGCTCTCGCCGGGTTCGATCGGGCGCTGCGTCACGTAGGGCACGCCGTCCTGGGCGTTGGGGAGGCGGATCCCGTGCCAGTGGACCGTGATGTGCTCGCCCTCGCGCGGGATGAGGTTCTCGACATGGGCACGGAGCGTCTCGCCGAGCTTCATGCGCACGACCGGCGGGAAGGCGCCCTCCCGGAACGTCCAGAGCTGCACGGTGCGCCCGCCGAAGCAGGGCAGCGCGAACGGTCTCTCGGCGGCCGAGAGCGTGATCTCCTTCACCCCCTCCGCGGCCGGGCTGACCGCCGGGCCGAGCGCGCGCGCCGGGGCGGGCAGCACCTTCGCGCCGGCGAAGGCAGCGCTGCCGACCATGGCGCCGGCGGAAGCGAGAAAGGCTCTCCGCGTGAACATGACGAACCTTGGATGGTGGGCCGCGCCCCTTGTTTGAGCGGGCGCGGCACTTTGGCGGATCAGGACCGGGTCACTGCACCGCGGACGGATTGTCGAGGCTGTCGGAGCCTTCGACCTCGATCGAAAGGTTCAGCGCGTGCACGGCACCCTCGATCGCCCGCGTCTGCGCGACGAGCGAATCGACGACGTCGAGCAGGATCTTGTTTCCCTTCTCGTTGCCGGCCGCGAGCATCTGGTCGTAGGCCATCTCGCCGCTGTCGGCCGTCTTCTTCATGACGTCCATCTTCGCGAGCGTCGCCTTCATCGCCTCGTTGACGCGCTCGGCCGCCTCGGGCGACTTCGCCGCGACGAAATCGGCGATCGACGGGCCCTCGACCGTCGAGCCATCGGTGCGCTTATAGGCGCCGTCCCAGATCGCCATCATGCCGACCTGATCGTAATAGTGGCTGTTCTGGGTGTTGTCGGAGAAGCAGTCGTGCTCCTCCTCCGGATCGTGCAGGAGCACGCCGAGCTTGATCCGCTCGCCGGCGAGCTCGCCGTAGGAAAGCGATCCGAGGCCGGTCAGGACGGTCGCCAGCGCGCCGTTTTCGCCCTTGTCGGCGAGTTCCTTGCGGGCGGCCCCGCCGTCCTGCCAGTTCGCCACCATCTCCTCGAGATCGTCGACGAGAAGATCCGAGGCGGCCTTCAGGTAGTCCGCGCGGCGATCGCAGTTTCCGCCGGTGCAGTTCGCCGTGTCGTAGTCGGTCGCGGGCCGCGTGCCGGCGCCCGGGCCCGTGCCGTTCAGGTCCTGGCCCCAGAGCAGGAACTCGACGGCGTGATAGCCGATCGCGACGTTCGCCTCGACGCCCTGCGCCTCCTGCAGCTTCTCCGAGATCAGCTCCTTGGTGATCTTCGAGGCGTCGATCACGTCCGGCCCGATCCTGAGCGACGGATTGGCGATCACATTTGCCGTGTAGAGCGGGTTCTCGTCCGATTCCTCGCCGTAGCTGTCCTTGTCGACATAGTCGATCAGGCCCTCGTCGAGAGGCCAGGCGTTCACCCGGCCCTCCCAGTCGTCCACGATTGCGTTGCCGAAGCGGTAGCCCTCGGTCTGCTGGTAGGCGGGGCGCGCCGCGAGCCAGGCCTGCCGCGCGGCCTTCAGGTTGTCCTCGGTGGGCTCCGCGATCAGCTTGTCCACCGCCGCGTCGAGCGCCTTCGCGCCGGCGAGCGCGTCCTCGTACATCGCGAGCGCGATGTCGCCATAGGCGTCGACGACGGCGGCGGGTTCCGGCGTGTCCGCGCGGGCGAGCGTCACGGCCGCGGCGAGGCTCAGCGCGGCGGCCGAAGCATAGGACAGCAGAACGGCTGGTCTGATCATGGTATTCCCCCTGAGGTCAAAGTTCAGTGGACGCTTTCGGGCGCGAGCCGGGGCCCGCGCGGTGCGAAGCGTAGGAAGAGGCTGGATCGGCGCTTCGGTCCCGCGTCACGCGCCTTGGCGCGCGCGGGGTGCGTCCTGGCCCCCGCCGGAGCGGCAGGGCGGGCGGAACGGCAATTTCGGCGGAGCACGGCCCGCCGCGACGAAGCTCAACATCGGATCCTCCAATCGAAGGGGTTCAAGGCCCCCACATCAAAGGTTGCCCCGTCGGCCGACGGCGCGCCGGGATCATGCCTTTTCAGCTTGTCATGTCAACCGATTTACTTTGGAATCGTTCTAACCCGTGCATCTCGCGGAATCGGCGGAGACGAAAGCCGCCGGATGTAGCAGGGAAATACTTTCAGGACCGGTTTATGTGCGGCGATCTTCTCCCGGAATGTTCCTGCCGGCGCGCGCCGCTGCGCGGGACTGCCTGGCCGCGAACGGGGCGCGTCGGCCTTGCCGTGCCCGGGCCGCAGGAAGGAAGCCGGTTGCCGGCGCGTCGTGGGTTGCCTATGCGGGATCGCAGCGCTGGCGGCCGGCGGAACGGCACGGGAGGACGGAATGGCGCATGCGATCGCGGTGCTTTCGGGACGCCGGCAGCGGACTTTGCCGGAGGCGGCGGCGGTGTTCGAAGCCGCGGCGCGCGGGGAGGGCCGTCTCTTCGTGCCGGGTGAGACGCCGGCGCTTCGCCTCAACGAGGACGACGGCCGCCGCTACGCGCCCGAGCAGCTCGCCGAGACGCCCGACGCTGCAAGCCGGCTTGCCGCCCTTGAAGCCGAGACGATGCAGGAGGTGGATGCCTTCTCGCGGCCGCAGCGCCTCTTCGTGGAGAGCTATTTCCGCTTCGCGGCGGAGCGCGTGGCGGCGGAGGCCGGCGCGCTCGCGTCCCGCCTCGCCTGGTCGAAGGGTCTCTTCCGTCCGGAGGATTTCGTGTTCTCGGCGTTGAGGCCGCTCGTCGGCGTGGTCGCCGCCGAAGGTTCCGAGGCGCGCATGGTCTCCGGCGATTTCGGCTTCTGGACGGGCGGTGGCCTGGTGCTCGTGACGGTGACGGGGGGCGCGGCGCAGGTCCCGCGGTCGGAGGCGATCGTGCCGGTCGTCCTCACCCGGAGCGATCTCGCGCGCGGGGCGGGGCTCTTCGCCGATCCCCGCTTCCCGGCCGCGCTTCGGGCGTTCGAAGCGGGGCAGGCGGTGCCGCAGGGCCCGTTCCGGCCCCGCGGCCTCAGGGAGGGGGTGGCGGCCTGAGCCGCCCGCTCAAATGTCGAGCTCGAGGATGTGGATGCCGCCGGTCAGCCGCTCGGCCGCGTAGACGATCCCGTTCTCGTCGACATAGACGTCGTTGATCTGCGTCGCCGGCACGCGCGAGCCTTCGGACGCATCCGGCACGAAATAGGCGACCTCCTCCGGCCGGAACGGGTCGGTCGTGTCATAGGCGCGGACGCCGCCGTTGAAGAAGGTCCCGAACACGATCGTGTCGGAGCGGTAGGAGGGGCCCGGCCGGTTCTCGTGGAGGTTATGCGAGCCGTAGCGCCCGCCGCGATGGCGGTACTCCTCCACCGGCGGCAGCGGCAGCGTCGAGATCGAGATCGGGTTCGTCTCCTCGCGGTTGTCGAGCACGAAGGTAAGCTTCGGCCAGTCGCGGGCGTCCGGCTGCACGCTTTCGGCCGAGACGATCAGGAGGTCGCGGTCGACGAGCGGCATCGAGGTGTGCGTGAAGCCGGGATAGGGCGGGTTGGGGTTCCAGATCGCGACGACCTTCGGATGCGCCTTGTCCGAGATGTCGAGCGTGATCGCGCCCCCGTCGATATAGCCGATGTAGCAGCGGTCCGGCCGGTCGGGATAGACGTTGGTGTTGTGGGCGCGGAAGGCGTCCTTGCCGTTCGGCGTGCCGAGCGGCTCCGGGTTGAGCCGCTTCGGCGGAGGCTCGGTGTCGCCCTCGCGCGTGCCCGGCAGCCACCAGCGGCCCGCCTCCTCCGGCTTCGCCGGGTTCCGCACGTCGATGATCCGGTAGAACTGGTCGTCGCGCGGATGCCGCGGCTGGAAATCGGCCGCGCCGCTCGCGCAGTGGATGAACTCGCCGTCGACGTACCAGAGGCAGTGCACGCCGCGCGAATGCGTGCCCGTGCAGTCGAAGAAGGAGATGGAGCGCGGCGATTCCGGCTTCGAGACGTCGAAGAGCTCGATGCCGGCATTCCTCTCGCCCATCGAATAGGTCTGGTAGGCGACCGCCATGATGTCGCCGGTCACCTCGAGCGAGTTCGACCGCATGTTCTGGTGCGGCAGGTCGGTCTGGATGATCACGCGCGGCTTGCGCGGATCGGTCACGTCGACGCCGGTGAAGTTCTTGGGCGGGCCCTCGTGGGCCAGCCAGAGGATGCGCCGGCCGTCGCTGCAGGCCTGCAGGCTCATGCCCTCGCCGACCGAGCCGAAGCCCAGGAGCGGATCCTGCGTGATGTACTTCATGCCCTTGATTTCAGCCATGCTTCCTCCTCCGGTCCCGTTCCGGCCTGAACCCTTCGCGCCATCCGTCCCGGCCGGCGGCCGGGCGGGCGTTCGACGTCCTTATACGGAGAGCCCCGGGCCTCGGGGAGGGGCCAAAACATGATGGCTCGAAGCAGATTTCCTGATGCCTGCGGCGGATTGCATTTGCGGCCGGGGCGTCCGATGTCCTTTCTCAGGAGACCGGACGGCGAAGGTCGGCGCAGCGGGAGGAAGGGAGCCATGACAAGCGGGACGGGCGGGACGCCGGGGACGGTACGGCCGAACCGGGTGCCGGTTTCGGTCATCACTGGCTTTCTCGGAAGCGGCAAGACCACGCTCCTCAACCGGCTGGTCCGGGATCCCCGCATGGCCGATACCGCGCTCATCGTGAACGAGTTCGGCGAGATCGGGATCGACCACGAGCTCGTCGATTCCTCCTTCGAGAATACTGTGCTCATGGACAGCGGCTGCATCTGCTGCTCGATCCGCGGCGATCTCGTCGACACCATCGACGACCTCTTCGCGAATGCCGCGAACGGCCGGATTCCGGCCTTCTCGCGCGTGCTGATCGAGACGACCGGGCTCGCCGACCCGGTGCCGATCGTGCATGCGCTGCAGACGAGCGAGACGGTCGGCGCTCGCTGCGCGGTCGGCACGATCGTCGCCACGCTCGACGCCGAGCAGGGCGGCAGCCAGCTCGCCGAGCACGAGCAGGTGGAGCACCAGATCGCGCTCGCCGACGTGGTCGTCCTGACCAAGACCGACATTGCCCCGGAGGCCGCGGCGCGCCGGCTCGAGCGCGTCGTGGAGACGCTCAATCCGGGCGTACCGGTTCACCGCGCGGTCCACGGCGCGATCGACCCGGACCTCCTCTTCGCCGGCCCGCTCGGGGCGGCCGGGCGCGAGGCGCGGCTCCGGCACGGCCATGACGATGCGCACGAGGACCACCGGCATGGACACGACCATCACGATCACGCGCACGAGGAGGGGCACGCCGGGCATGACCACGGCTTCTCCCATGCCGGCATCGCCTCGCGGTCGGTGATTGTCGACGGGCCGATCGCCTACGAACGGCTGCGGGAATTCCTGGAGACGCTGATCTCCCTGCGCGGCGACCGGTTCCTGCGCATCAAGGGCATCCTCGATCTCGAAGGCGAGGACCGTCCCGTCGTGCTGCAAGGCGTGGGCGCGAGCTTCGGCCGGCCCTACCGGCTGGCCGCCTGGCCGCCGGCCGGCCGCGGCTCACGGATCGTCTTCATCTACAAGGACCTCGACGGCGACGGCCTGGAGGCGGCGTTCCGGCGGATGGTGCTGGGTCAGCCCGCCGGGCAGTAGATGTCCTTGAGCGTCGCGAGCAGGGTCGCCACCCGCTCGTCGGCGATCCGGTAGTGCAGCGTCTGCGCGCTCCGACGCGCGGCGACGAGGCCGTCGGCGCGGAGCTTGGCGAGATGCTGCGACAGCGCCGACTGGCTCAGGTCCACGGCCGCCGCGAGCGCGCTTACGCTCATCTCGCCGGCGCCTGCGAGCCGGCAGAGGATCAGCAGGCGCTTCTCGTTCGCCAGAAGCCGCAGCATGGCCGCCGCTTCCGCGGCCTTCTGCTCGAATGTGTCCAGGGCTTCCAAGAGATCCATCGCCGCACCGTACATTAGATATTGCTAAATTAGCAAACACTCATATATGGCTCCCATCAGCCGGCCGGAAGCGTCCGGCCGAAATGAGGGAGAAGGACATGACCAGGTCAGAAGCGCTCGCGATCCGCGCCTTCTTCGATGGGCCGACCAACACGATCAGCTATCTGGTGTGGGACAGGGAATCCGGTAAGGGGGCCGTGATCGACCCCGTCCTCGACTTCGACCACCGCTCGGGCAAGGCGTCGACGGCCTCCGCGGACGCGGTTCTCGCCGCGGCGAAGGAGGAGGGCGTGGCGGTCGAGTGGATCCTCGAGACCCATGCCCATGCCGACCATCTGTCGGCGGCGCCCTACCTGAAGCTCAGGACCGGCGCGCAGGTCGGGATCGGCGATCACATCCGCGACGTGCAGCGGATCTTCCGCCCGGTTTTCAACCTGACCGACATTTCCGGCGACGGCTCCGAATTCGACCGCCTCTTCGCCGACGGCGAGACGTTCAGGATCGGCGGGCTCGAGGCCGAGGTGATCTTCGTGCCCGGCCACACGCCGGCCGATGTCGCCTACCGGATCGGGGACGCGGTGTTCGTGGGCGACACGCTCTTCATGCCGGATTACGGCACCGCCCGGGCGGATTTTCCCGGCGGCGACGCGGAGAAGCTCTACGATTCCATGCAGAGGCTTCTCGCGCTTCCCGACGAGACGCGTCTCTTTATGTGCCACGACTACAAGGCGCCGGGGCGCGACGAATATGCGTGGGAGACGACGGTCGCGCAGGAGAAGCGGAACGTCCATCTGGCCGGCCGCAGCAGGGAGGAGTTCGTGGCCTGGCGGCGGCAGCGGGATGCCGGCCTCGCCGCGCCGCTCCTGCTCCTGCCCTCGATCCAGACCAACATCCGGGCCGGCAGGTTCCCGGAGGCGGAGGCGAACGGGGTGCATTACCTCAAGCTTCCGGTGAAGCTGGTGCAGTCGCCGCTCCACGCCTGAGCGGCGCGGCGGAACTCAGGGCCGGATCCGGACGGGGCGGAGCGTGCGCCCGCCCGGACCCGGCGGCAGGATCTTCGGAGAAGAAATGACCGAATTCACACCTATCGGCTCGACTGCGGGCGGCATGCTGATCGGGCTCTCGGCCGTGCTCCTCATGCTCTTCATGGGACGGATTGCCGGCATCAGCGGCATTCTGAGCCGGCTGCTGCCGCCGGCCGCGCCGGATTGGGGCTGGCGTGCGGCCTTCATCGCCGGCATGGCCGCCGCGCCGCTGCTCGCATGGGCCGTCACCGGCGCCCCGCCGGTGCAGGCCGTCTCGGGCGATTTCGTGCTGATGGCGGTTGCCGGCCTCCTCGTCGGATTCGGCTCGGTTTTCGGGAACGGCTGCACCAGCGGGCACGGCGTGTGCGGTCTCTCGCGCCTTTCGGCGCGCGCTTTGACGGCGACTCTGGTGTTCATGGCGACGGCCATCGTGACGGTGTTCGTCGCGCGGCATGTGATCGGGGGCTGAGCTTGGGCAAGGTAATCGGCTTCGTGACGGGCCTGGTCTTCGGCCTCGGCCTCGTCGTCTCGGGCATGGCCAACCCGGCGAAGGTTCTGAACTTCCTCGATCTCTTCGGGACGTGGGATCCGAGCCTCGCCTTCGTCATGGGCGGCGCTGTCCTCGTCACCTTCGTTGGCTACCGTCTCACCTGGACCCGCAAGATTCCGCTCCTCGGCGGCGTGTTCGAACTTCCGAGGCGCAGGGATCTCGACCTCCGGCTCATCACCGGCGCCGCCGCGTTCGGAATCGGCTGGGGCCTCGGCGGATTCTGCCCGGGGCCGGCCGTGACATCGGTTCTGCTTGCCGCGCCGGGGACTCTGGTGTTCGTTCCAGCCATGCTTCTCGGCATGTGGGGTGCCCGGCAGCTACCCGCGAATGCGCTGGCCGCGCGTGAACCCGCCCCGGAGCGCGCATAAGGAGGAACGAATGGACTACAAATTCCTGACAGACGATCTCGCCGTCCGGCCTCAGGTCGAGCCGAAGGAAATGGCCGACGTCGCCTCGGCCGGCTTCAAGTCCATCATCGTGAACCGGCCGGACGGCGAAGGCGCTGACCAGCCGACATTCGAGGAGGTGCGGCAGGCGGCCGCCGAGAAGGGCATCGAGATCCGCTACCTGCCGGTGGCCCCGGGCAAGATCTCCGACGAGAACGTCAAGGAATTCGGTCAGGCCATGGCCGACCTTCCGAAGCCGGTGCTCGCCTTCTGCCGGACGGGCACGCGGTCCGCGACGCTGTGGGCGCTTTCGGAGGCGGGCAAGCGGCCGATCCCCGATATTCTCGGCCGCGCCAAGACGGCGGGCTACGACATGGGCGGCGCGGTCCGGCGCATCGCCAATCAGGGCCGGGTGCCGACCGACATGGCGGAGACGAGCCACCAGATCGTGATCGTCGGTGGCGGCTCGGCCGGCGCCGCCGTCGCGGCGAGCCTTCTTCACCGCGACGATTCGCTCGATATCGCGATCATCGATCCCTCCGAGGTCCATTACTACCAGCCGGGCTGGACCCTGGTCGGGGCCGGGGTGTTCAAGCCCGAGGCGACGCGGAAGAACATGGCCGACGTGATCCCGGCCGGGGTCAAGTGGATCCGGGAAGCGGTCGTGGCGTTCGAGCCGGAGGCGAATGCCGTCATCCTGGAAGGCTGCCGCGTCGTGAGGTACGAGCGCCTGATCGTCGCGCCGGGGCTGAAGCTCAACTGGGACGGCGTGGCGGGGCTGACCGAGACGCTCGGAAAGAACGGCGTCACCTCGAACTACCGCTACGATCTCGCCCCCTATACCTGGGAGCTCGTCCAGCGGACGAAATCCGGCCGCGCGCTCTTCACGCAGCCGCCCATGCCGATCAAGTGCGCCGGCGCGCCCCAGAAGGTGATGTACCTCTCCGCCGATCACTGGCGCAGCCAGGGCGTGCTGAAGAACATCGGGAGCGAGTTCTACAATGCCGGCCCCGTGCTCTTCGGCGTGAAGGAATACGTGCCGGCGCTGATGGAATACGTGAAGGCCTACGGCATCGGCCTGAAGTTCCAGCACAATCTCGTCCGGATCGACGGGCCCGCCAAGACCGCCTGGTTCAAGAAGACCGGCGGGGAGGGCGAAGGCGAGATCGTCGAGACGAAGTTCGACATGATCCATGTCTGCCCGCCGCAGCAGGCCCCCGATTTCATCCGGGTCAGCCCGCTCGCGGACGCGGCCGGCTGGGTCGATGTCGATCCCGCCACGCTCCGCCACAAGAAGTACGAGAACATCTACGCGCTCGGCGATGTCGGCGGCATGCCGAACGCCAAGACCGCGGCGGCCGCGCGCAAGCAGGCGCCGGTGGTGGCCGAAAACCTCCTGCACGACATGGGCAAGGTCCAGAAGGCGGCCGCCTATGACGGCTACGGCTCGTGCCCGCTGACGGTCGAGCGCGGCAAGATCGTGCTCGCGGAATTCGGCTATGGCGGCAAGCTGCTGCCGACTTTTCCGAAATGGGTGATCGACGGCACGCAGCCGAGCCGGCTCGCCTGGTACCTCAAGGAGCGGGTGCTGCCGCCGGTCTACTGGCAGGCCATGCTCAAAGGGCGCGAATACCTGGCGAAGCCGGAACGGGCCGGCGGCTGAACCCCTGCCCGGGCCGGCCCCGGGCGACGGGCTCCAAGGGAGTAGTGTGATGACGAGCGAAGTCGGGGCGGCCCGGACCTCCGGGCCGGACGGGACGCGGCGTTCCGCGTCCGGGCGAATGTCCAGGTACCTCCCCATCCTGGCATGGGCCCCGCGCTACGATCGGAACGTCCTGGCGAACGACCTCGTGGCGGCGGTGATCGTGACGATCATGCTGATCCCGCAATCGCTCGCCTATGCGCTGCTCGCCGGTCTCCCGCCCGAGATCGGGCTCTATGCGAGCATCCTGCCGCTCGTCGCCTATGCCCTCTTCGGCACCAGCCGCACGCTCGCCGTCGGGCCGGTCGCCGTCGCTTCGCTGATGACGGCGGCGGCGGTCGGCAAGCTCGCGGCGACGGGAACGCCGGACTATCTCGCCGCCGCGATCGCCCTCGCTTTCCTGTCCGGCGCCTTCCTCGTCGCGCTCGGATTGCTCCGCCTCGGCTTCCTGGCGAACTTCCTCAGCCATCCGGTGATCGCCGGCTTCATCACCGCCTCCGGCGTCATCATCGCCGCGAGCCAGCTGAAGCACATCCTGGGCGTGAAGGCGGGAGGCGAGAACCTCTTCGAAATCGTCCTCTCGCTCGCCGGCGCGCTGCCGCAGACGAGCCCGGCGACGGTCGCGGTCGGGCTTACCGCGCTCGCCTTCCTCTTCTGGGTCCGCAGGGGGCTGAAGCCGGTCCTCCTCCGGGCCGGACTGCGGCCCCGGCTCGCCGACCTCCTGACCAAGGCCGGGCCGGTCGCCGCCGTCGCCGCGACGAGCCTCGCCGCCTGGGCGTTCGGCCTCGCGGAGGCCGGCGTGCGCATCGTCGGCGAGGTGCCGCGCGGGCTGCCCGCGCCCACGCTGCCGCCCTTCGACCTCGATCTGTGGCTGGAGCTCGCCGGTTCCGCCGCGCTCGTCAGCATCATCGGCTTCGTCGAATCGGTCTCGGTCGCCCATACGCTCGCCGCCAAGCGCCGCCAGCGCATCGATCCGGACCAGGAGCTCATCGCCCTCGGCGCCGCGAACCTCGCCTCCGGAATCTCCGGCGGCTATCCTGTGACCGGCGGCTTCGCGCGCTCGGTGGTGAATTTCGATGCCGGCGCGGAGACGCCCGCGGCGGGCGCCTTCACGGCGGTCGGGATCGCGGTGGCGACCCTCTTCCTCACCCCGGCGCTCTACTTCCTGCCCCAGGCCACCCTCGCGGCGACGATCATCGTGGCGGTGCTCTCGCTCGTCGATTTCAGCGTGCTCCGCCGGACCTGGCGCTATTCGAAGGCGGATTTCGCCGCCGTCTCCGCGACTATCGTCGCCACGCTCCTCATCGGCGTGGAGATCGGCGTCACCGCCGGCGTGCTCCTCTCCGTCCTCCTCTATCTCTACCGGAGCAGCCGCCCCCACATGGCTGTGGTCGGGCTCGTGCCGGGCACCGAGCACTTCCGCAACGTCGATCGCCACAAGGTCGCCACCGACGCCCGGGTCCTGAGCCTTCGCGTCGACGAGAGCCTCTATTTCGCCAATGCGCGCTACCTCGAGGACCGGATCTACGACCTCGTGGCCGAACGGCCCGCGCTCGAGCACGTGGTGCTGATGTGCACGGCCGTGAACGAGATCGATGCGAGCGCGCTGGAGAGCCTGGAGGCTGTCAACGCCCGCCTGAAGGATCTCGGCGTGACCCTCCATCTTTCCGAGGTGAAGGGGCCCGTCATGGACCGCCTGCAGCGCAGCCACTTCCTGCAGGACCTGACCGGCCGTGTGTTCCTCAGTCAGTATGCCGCGATCGCGGCGCTCGATCCCGGGACGGCCCGGCTCGCCCGCGCCGCCCCGGACGGGCTGCCGCCGGATTCTTCGGGCGGCTCGCAGGCGCCCTCGACCGCGCTCGCGGTCCTCTGACCCGATCCGTTTCCAGCCCGACAGCATGAGAAGGAGTTTGCCATGAGCTTGAGCAGGACGAGCAACTCGCGCGGCGCGGCCTCGCCGGAGGTGGTGGGGTTCTACGAGAAGGACACCGGCAGCATCCAGTACGTCGTGATCGATCCCGCGACGAAGAAGGCCGCCGTCATCGACCCGGTGTGGAACTTCGATTCGCGGAGCGCGAAGACCGCCACGACCTCCGCGGACGAGATCGTCGCCTATGTCGAGAGCCGGGGCCTCGACGTGGAATGGGTGCTCGACACGCACCCGCATGCCGATCACATGATGGCGAGCGCCTATCTCAAGGAGAAGCTCGGCGCCGAGCAGGGCATCGGCGAGAAGGTGCTCGATATCGCGGAGCTCTGGTCGAAGCTCTACAACCTGCCGGGCGTCTTCGACCCGAGGCGGGACTTCGATCGTCTGTTCGCCGATGGCGACACGTTCAGCATCGGCAGCCTGGAAGCGCGCGTGATGCTCTCGCCCGGCCACACGCTCGGCTCGGTCACCTACGTGGTCGGCGACGCCGCCTTCGTCCACGACACGCTGATGGTGCCTGATTCCGGGACCGCGCGCGCCGACTTCCCGGGCGGCGACGCCGCTGTCCTCTACCGCTCGATCCAGGCGATCCTCGCGCTGCCGGACGATACGCGCCTCTTCGTCGGGCACGATTACGGCCAGGGCGGCCGCGATCCGATCTGGGAGGCCTCGGTCGCGGAGCAGAAGCTCACGAACAAGCACCTGAAGGGCGGCGTTTCGGAGGCCGAGTACGTGAAGGTGCGCGAGGGCCGGGACGCGACGCTCCCGCTGCCCGACCGGATGCTCGCCGCGCTCCAGGTCAACCTTCTCGGCGGCCGGCTGCCGAAGCCGGAATCCGACGGCAACAGCTACCTCAAGATCCCGCTCAACCGGTTCTGACCAAGCCGGCCAGGCATCCTGCGCGCCTCGGCGGGATTTGCCGCGGCGCTGCCCGCGCCGGCCGTCCTCCGGCTGAATTCAGTTGGAGAGAAGCAGCGGCAGCGTCACGTTCCGCAGCATGTCGCGCGTGACGCCGCCGAGGATCATCTCCCGCGCCCGGGAATGGCCGAAACAGCCCATCACGAGAAGGTCGGCGGAAAGCGTCTCCGCTTCGCGGAGAAGCACGCTTGCGATGCCGCCGTCCGCGGCGCGGATCTCGGTCGTCTCGACCGGCAGGCCGTGGCCCGCGAAGGCGGCGGCGAGTTCCGCGGCGGAGCCGCCGGCCGCGGCCTTGCCGGCAGCGCTCTCCTGCGCGGAAGCGATGCGGACGATCTCCGCCCCGCCGAGGAGGGGCAGCGCGTCGAAGGCGGCGCGCGCGGCTTCGCGGCCGCCGTCCCACGCCACGAGCGCGCGCCTGCCCAGGGTCTTGCCGTGCCAGCCCGGCGGAAGCACCAGCACCGGCCGCCCGGATTCGAACACGATGTCCTCGACCTGATGCTCACCGACGCTACCGTCGGCGCCTGGAATGGGCGCGACCGCCAGGTCGGCCGTCCGCGCCATGCGGCCGGCCGACAGCGAGACCCGGTACTGCGCCACGTCCGCCTCGCGCCAGTCGCAGCCGAGCCCGGCCTCCGCGCAGCGCCGCCGCAGCTCCGCCTCGGCGGCTCCGGCGGCGCGCCGGTTCGCTTCGACCTGGTCGGTGATGAAGCTCGGCACGAGGATTCCCGGCGGAAGCGCATAGGAGATCACGACCGGGGCGGCCATCACGCCCACGATCGTGCCGCCGCCGTCGCCGAACAGGATTCGGGAGGCCTCGACGGCCGGTTCGACGGCCAGGCGCCCCGAGACGATCGCCGCGACTGTGCGTGGACGGCCCATGAGATTCCTCCTCTTCCGGTCGCGGCGCAAAACGGCCTTGTCGCCCGCGACCATAGGAGGCGCGGGCGGCGGGCGCCTTTGCGCTGGATCAAGCCCGGAGCGGGGCGGCGGCTGTAGTTGCCATGATCGTGTCGCGGCTTATTCTCGCCGCCGTCGATCAGGGAGGATTGCGATGAACGCCGCCGATGTGATGACGAAGGACGTGATCACCGTTCCGCCGGAAATGACCGTGCGCGAAGCCGCCGAGATTCTCCTCCAGCACAGGATCAGCGCCGTGCCGGTCGTGGACGCCGCCGGCAAGCTGGTCGGGATCCTGAGCGAGGGCGACCTCGTGCGTCGCCACGAGATCGGCACCGAGCGCCGCCGGTCCTGGTGGCTGCAGGTCTTCAGCGATACCAGCGCCTCCGGCCAGGACTACGTCAAGTCGCACGGCCTCCGCGTCGCCGACATCATGACGCGCGACGTGGTGACCGCCGACGAATCGACCTCGCTCGCGGAGATCGCGAACCGGCTCGAACGCTACGGCGTGAAGCGTCTCCCGATCGTGCGGGACGGCCGCGTCGTCGGAATCGTGAGCCGCTCCAATCTCGTCCGGGCGCTCGCCAGCGTCCCGATCAGCGTGCCTGCGGCGGCGGCGAGCGACAACGAAATCCGCGAGAGCGTGATGGCGCATATCCGGGCGCAGCCCTGGGGCATGCCGTGGCTCACCAATGCGAGCGTCCATGACGGTGTCGTGGAGATCTGGGGCATGGTCAATTCCGATGACGAGCGGCGGGCGATCCGCGTGGCGGCGGAATCGACCCCCGGCGTCCGGGCGGTGAACGACCACATGATGATCCGGCCCTACGCGGCCGAGTAGCCTTCAGCGGGGCGCGGCCCCGCTCAGCGTCCGGCGGACGGCCTCTCGCCAGGACGCGGTCCTGCGACGCCGCTCTTCCTCGCCCATGGCGGGCTGGAAGCGGCGCTCGCACTGCCAGGTCGCGGCGAAGCCGTCCGCGTCGGGCCACAGCCCGGCGGCGCTTCCCGCGAGCCAGGCCGCGCCGAGCGCCGTCGTCTCGAGGATGTTCGGCCGGTCGACCGGGGCGTCGAGAAGGTCGGCGAGACGCTGCATCATCCAGTCGCTCGCGACCATGCCCCCGTCGACCCGGAGCACGGTCTCGGCGCCGCCGGCGCCCCAGTCCCGGTGCATCGCCTCGAGGAGGTCGCGCGTCTGGAAGCAGACCGCTTCCAGCGCGGCGCGGGCGATCTCGGCCGGGCCGGTGGCGCGCGTCAGCCCGAACAGCGCGCCACGGGCGTCCGCGTCCCAATGGGGCGCGCCGAGGCCGGTGAAGGCGGGTACCAGCACCACGTCCTGCTCGGGATCGGCCGCCGCGGCGAGCCTGCCAGAATCCTCCGCCTGGGCGATGAGCCCAAGCCCGTCGCGGAGCCATTGAACGGCGGCGCCGGCGATGAAGATCGAGCCCTCGAGCGCATAGGTGGTGCGGCCGCCGAGGCGGCAGGCGATGGTCGTCAGGAGCTTGTTCTTCGACACGACCGGCGTGGCGCCGGTGTTGAGGACGGCGAAGCAGCCTGTGCCGTAGGTCGATTTCAGCATGCCCGGCCGGAAGCAGGCCTGGCCGAGCGTTGCGGCCTGCTGGTCGCCGGCGACGCCGAGGATCGGGATCGCAGCGCCGAACACGTCCGGATCGGTGGTGCCGAACGCGGCCGCGCAATCGAGCACCTCCGGCAGCATTCTCCGCGGAATGCCGAAGAGGGCGAGAAGGCCGTCGTCCCAGTCCTGGCTGCGGATGTCGAAGAGGAGGGTGCGCGACGCATTGGTGACGTCGGTCGCGTGGACGCTTCCGCTTGTGAGCCGCCACAGGAGCCAGGCGTCGACGGTGCCGAAGGCGAGCCTGCCGGCGTTCGCCTCCGCCCGCGCGCCCGGCACCGCATCGAGCATCCAGGCGATCTTGGACGCCGAGAAGTAGGGATCGAGGATGAGCCCCGTCTTCTCCGCGACGATCGGCTCGGCGCCCTCCGCGCGGAGCGCTGCGCAGAGGCTGGCGGTCCTGCGGTCCTGCCAGACGATGGCGGGGTGGACCGGCCGGCCTGTCGCGCGGTCCCAGACGAGCGTGGTCTCGCGCTGGTTGGCGATTCCGATGGCGGCGACCTCGGCCGGCCGGATGCCGGCCTTCGCCAGCGCGTTGCGGCCGGTCGCGACCGTGCTCGTCCAGAGATCCTCCGGATCGTGCTCGACCTGTCCGGGTGCCGGGAAGTGCTGGCGGAACTCCTGCTGGTCGGCCGCCACGATCCGGCCCGCGGGGTCGAACAGGATCGCGCGCGAGGAGGTCGTTCCCTGGTCGAGCGCGAGCACGTAGCCCGTCATCTGAGCCTCCCTGCCTCTTCTCCGCGGCGCGGCGTGCCGTGCGAGCCGCGCTCAGCCCGTCCGCTCCGCCGCTTCCCCGGCCGCCCCGAGCATGAAGGCGTCGAGCCGCGCGCGATCCTCGGACCCCACGTGCAGGCCGAGCTTCGAGCGGCGCCAGAGCACGTCCTCGCCGCGCCGGGCCCATTCCTCCGCAATCAGATAGCGCACCTCGCGCTCGGTGAGATCGGCGCCGAAGCGTTCGCCCCAGTCCGCTTCGCTCGCCACGCCCGCCACGATCCGCTGGGCCCGGGTGCCGTAGGCGCGCACCAGGCGGCGCGCCATCTCCGGCCCGCAGGCGGGACAGAGCGTCGTCACCGCCTGCGCCTCGGCCTCGAGCGCCGCCGGATCGAAATCGCCGCCGGGCAGCGGCGCATCGCGGGTCCAGGACGGGCCGAGCCCTTCGAAGAAGGGAGCGAGCTTGGCGAGCGCCGCCTCCGCGAGGCGCCGGTAGGTGGTGATCTTGCCGCCATAGACGCCGAGGAGCGGCGGCGTGCCGGGCCCGCCCTCGATCTCCAGCACGTAGTCGCGCGTCGCAGCCTGGGCCGCGCTCGCGCCGTCGTCGTAGAGCGGCCGCACGCCGGCGAACGACCACACGACGTCCTCCGGCCGGACCGGGTCCGCGAAATAGTCGTTCACGGCCCGGCAGAGATAGTCGGTCTCCTCGGGCGAGATCGCCGGGTGCCCGGGATCGCCGGAAAAGTCGAGGTCGGTGGTGCCGATCAGCGTGAAGTCCCGCTCGTAGGGGATCGCGAAGACGATGCGGCCGTCGGCGTTCTGGAAGATGTAGGCGCGGTCGTGCGCGAACCGGCGCGGGACCACGATGTGGCTGCCCTTCACGAGCCGCACCGGCGCGCCGAGCGGCTTGTCGAGCCGGTGGCTGGCGACCTCCGCCACCCACGGGCCGGCGGCGTTGACGAGCGCCTTCGCAGTGATCCGGCGCTCCTGCGCGGTGGCGCGGTCCCGCACGATCACCGACCACAGCCCGTCCGCCCGCGCCGCCCGGAGCATTTCCGTCCGCGTCTCGATCACCGCGCCGAGCTCAGCGGCGGCGCGCGCATTGAGCACGACGAGGCGGGCGTCCTCCACCCGGCAGTCGGAATATTCGAACCCCTTGCGATAGGCCGGCTTGAGAGGCTCCCCCGCGGGATCGCAGCGGAGATCGAGGCTGCGCGCCGGCGGCAGGAGCCTGCGCCCGCCGAGATGGTCGTAGAGGAGGAGCCCGAGCCGGATCAGCCAGAACGGGCGCAGGCCCGCATGGTGCGGCAGCACGAAGCGCAGCGGCCGGACGACGTGCGGCGCGGCGCGGAGCAGCACCTCGCGCTCGGCGAGCGCTTCGCGGACGAGGCGGAACTCGTAATATTCGAGATAGCGCAGCCCGCCGTGGATCAGCTTGGTCGATGCCGACGAGGTGGCGCTCGCGAGGTCGTCCTGCTCGCAGAGATAGACGGAGAGCCCCCGCCCGGCGGCGTCCCGCGCGATCCCGCATCCGTTGATGCCGCCGCCGATGATGGCGAGGTCGAAAGCGCCCCGGTGCACGTCGCCTCTCGGTCTGCCGGCGGAATGCCCGGAGCATAGCCGAAACGCGGTCGGGCTTGCCCGAAAGTTTCGTCCGCCGCGCCGGCCCGGCCGCGCTCTCTCCTTCGTGAACGCCGGTGGCTTGCCGTCGCGCGACCGATCTGGGATGCCGGGGCGATGCGGTCCGTCTGTTCCGTGCTGGTTGCGCTTCTCCTCGCCGTGGTCACGACGCTGGTGCCGTCCGACCGCGCCGCGGCGGCCGGCGGGGCGCACCGGGCGGAGGTCTTGCTCCGCGCCGCAGCGGGCGGCCCGGCGGCGCCGGG